>JAWXTN010000007.1:0-56845 GCA_044433515.1 Rikenellaceae bacterium
AGGGGGGATAGAGAGGGGGGATAGAGAGGGGGGATAGATAGGGGGGATAGGAGGCAAAAAAAAGGCAAGCACTTAAGCTTGCCCTTTTGAGGTCGGTGGCGGATTCGAACCGCCGTACAAGGTTTTGCAGACCTTTGCCTAGCCACTCGGCCAACCGACCAATTCCCGTAATTGGATTGCAAAGATAAAACTTATTTCTGCCTTATCCAAATTTTTATTACACTTTTTATATGGGACTTCTTAAAAAAAACTAATTCGCTGGCTTACGCATTGTGCGAGTTATAGGCATTATGTTTTCTTGACGGGCTGCCCCTACATTGATTACTACATAATCTTCCTCATAGACTCTACGTTCAAACTCAGCCATTGTAAATAGCTCAATCGCTGAATTGAAGCTCGTAATGTGGTCAGTGTTCGCTCCCATAAGAGTAGTCTCGATAAGAAGTACACCGCCATCCTCGCCATAAGTAGCACCATACTCACCCATATTCATCTCGCCAGGGTAGCCAATAGCTAACATACAGTGACCTGGGACAAATACCAAATATGCGTCCAAGCCTATCTTACGATATACAGATGCCAACAATACAGAACCGTCAACACAGTTCGCCTGTACATTGTTCAAAGCCTGGTCAATGAAACGCACGTACTGTACACCTAGTAGCTCGCTCTCGTTCGAAGTGCTCACAACATTGCTATATCGAGTGCCCTTGTTCGCAAAATACTCCCACACCCATACAACCTGATTTAAGAAGTCCTGTGCATCGCCCTGATAATCCAAAAACTGACGATCTCGGTCAAGTGCCAAAATCTCCTTCAAGATAACATCTATTTCGGGATAATCCTCATTGACATATAATGCAAACATCTCGCTAAGATCTACCCACTCCTCCTCGGAAGAATCATACATCGCAAAGACACACTCGTTTATCGGACGATATTTTACCACATTGTTTATACGGTCAATCTCCTTGCCGTCAATCTCCAATATGCAAGTCATCGTAACTACACCCCCTTGTGACAACTTCGACAGCTTGTCGTAGTTCCACTTAATAATAGGGAATATCTCCATCTCACCAGGCTCTGTTGCTACCTCTTGGATAACAGTCTTTTCGTTAAGTGCCGTCTCCTCGATAGTGATGCGAATAACCGAACCTGCCTTAGGAGCATTCAAATAAAAACTATAAAACAAATCTGACGGGTCTTCCTGTACAGAATTCCAAATTGCAAGCGACGGATAAAAATTACCCTCCATCGTCTGGTCTGTTAAAATAGTGAAATCTACCTCTAAAGGTGCCTGACCGCAAGATGTCAAACTGCTGCTAAAACAGATTAGCGAAATTAATAGTACTTTTAATTTTTTCATTGTTCTGTGTTTGAAAAATTATTCTTTTTATTTTAGTGTGTAACACTAGGGTTTACACCACAAAGTTAATTATAAATATTTAACTCACAATAGATAAGATAAATATTATTTTAACAGAGTAGCAACCCCCTCACTCCATAGGGAATGCTTACTTTAAATATTTGTCTAGCCATCCGAAGAACTCTCTGTTCCACACAATAGCATTCTGTGCCCCAAAGACTTGGTGTGCCTCGTCCTTAAAGACAACCAAACGTGAGTCTACGCCAAGTGCTCGTGCCGCCGTGAATGCCTCCAAACTTTGAGAATAAGGTATGCGATAATCCTTCTCGCCTGTATAGATAAGGATAGGAGTGTCCCAGTTCTGAACAAAATGGTGTGGCGAATTTGCATAAGAACGCTGAGCCGTCTTATTGCTCTTATCCCAGTAAGGTCCACCATAATCGTTGTTCACAAACCATAGCTCCTCAGTTGAGCCATACATAGCTGTGAAGTCAAAAATGCCGCAGTGAGAAATGAAAGCACTGAAACGACCCTCGTGCTTGCCTGCGATATAAAAGACCGAATAACCGCCATAAGAAGCCCCCACACAGCCAAGTCGCTCTGTGTCCACAAATTTCTCTTTACTAACAGCGTCGATAGCACTGAAATAATCGTCAATGTTCTGTCCTGAATAATCACCCGAAATCTGATCCAACCACTCCTGACCAAACGATGGAAGACCACGGCGGTTTGGAGCTACTACAACATAGCCCTGCGATGCCATAAGTTGGAAATTCCATCTATAACTCCAGAACTGCGATACAACAGACTGAGGTCCTCCCTGGCAATACAAAAGTGCAGGATATTTAACCGAGCCATCGCCCACGGCCTTAGGAGGCATAACTACCCAAGTGAGCATATCCTTGCCGTCGGTTGTCTTGACTGTATATTCTAATACATCGCCCATATCTACATTAGCATAGATATGCTCATTTACAAAGGTCAATTGAGTTGCGCTGCCGTCGCTCTTAGATACTGCATAAACCTCCGATGCTCTCTGCAAAGTAGTCATCTCTGCAATCATAGTCTCACCCACAACCGATAGAGAGATATAGTCGTGCCTGCCAGTTGTGATTTTGTTAATCTCAGTAGAGCCAACCTGTGCGCTGCAAATCTGTATGGTGGCCTGCATAGGGCATAGGAAATAAATTGTCTTTGAATCTGCTGCCCACACAAACGATGAAGCATTATAATCAAAGCCTTCGTTTAGATATTCTACATCGCCCGATGTCATATCCATAACAAGTAGGCGTTCCTTGTCGCTCTCATTCCCTGGGCGTGCCATACTCTGCCAAGCCATATAACGGCCGTCAGGCGAGAAGGTAGGGTATTTGTCATAGCCAGGCATCCCTTCTGTAAGGTTACGTGTAGTGCCCTCGACTGTGTTATATAGATAGATATCTGTGTTTGTAGAGATAGCGTACTGATAGCCCGTAAGTTTGCGGCAGGTATATGCTACACTCTTAGAGTCTGGAGTCCAAGAAATCTCTTCATTCGAGAAATATGGCGCACCAGGGGCGTCGTAAGGCTCTCCCTCCATAATGTCTTTCATATCAGCTATCTTGCCTCCCTTTATATCCCCTACAAAGATATGGCTATACTTTCCATCTTCCCAAACATCCCAGTGACGACACATCAAATCGTCATAGATAAGGGCATTTGATTTATCCATATCATCAAAGACAAGTGATGAGGCAACCTTGTCGACCTGCACCTCTGAGGCTGCCCAAACCTTCGTTTCGTCAGGCGAGATACCAAAGCCGCCGATACCGCCCTCGACCTCGCTAAGCTGAGTAAAGCCGCTGCCGTCAGGATTTATAGAGTGAATCTGCGATGAACCGCTCTGAGACGAAAGGAAATAAATCTTATCGCCCTTTGCGCTCCAACGTGGCTCGCCCACTGAATAGCTATAATCTGTAATCTGGGTATTCTCGCTGCCATCAGCGTTCATTACCCACAGTGCGCCATAGCCCTTGTTGTTCTTTACGCTATAATACGCAACGGTATAGAGAATCTTAGAACCATCAGACGAGAGCTGGCTAGAGGAAAGTCTACCCATTTTAAGCATAACCTCAGGTGTGAATACACGAGCGGCTTTTTCTTCGACTGTAAGAGCTGTGTCGGCTGCAAAAGGGGCATCTGCAAGAGATGACGCACCCTTATTATTGCCCCCACAAGAGGTAGCGCAAAGGGCACTAATAGCTAGAAGTGACATAGTAAATAATTTTTTCATAGGTCTGTAATTTTATTATTATTGTATTTTCTTATTTCTCGTCTTTTTATTCCTAAAGAAATACCTCACACGCTACTTAAGCCTATCGCCTGCAAAGAGGGCTAGGGTCTTTAATGACTCTTTAACGGCTATGCGCTCGCTATCACACGCCTCAAAACTCTCTATAATAGAGACCGCATGGTCAATAATCTTGCCGATTTCTTCCTTCGCTCGCTCTACACCTTTGTGCTCGGCTACAAAGTCACTGACTCGCTTAACCCTGCCTGCCTTTACATCACGTATAATCGACACCCCTCCGCTCTGCATAGCGCAAATTAGGGGTAAGGTTATCTTTCGCTCTTTAATATCGTTATAGGGCGTTTTACCGCTCTTTGAGGTAGGAGAATAGTCAAGTATATCGTCCTGAATCTGGAATGCCACTCCTACAAGCTCGCCAAAGGTGCGCATCTTCCCCTCTGCCTCTTGTCCTGCTCCGCTAGTGGTCGCCCCGACTTCGGCAGCAGTGGCTATTAGCGAGGCGGTTTTGAGCCTTGCCACATCCATATAACTCTCTTTGGTTACGTTCATACTCCTCACACCCTTGCTTTGTAGTAGCTCGCCCTCGACAAGTGCTTCGATAGCCCCTATCACTAAATCCAGCTCTCTATAACCCTTAGCCTTCGAGATAAGTGACAGACCCTTTGTGAACATATAATCGCCAAAAAGGACAGCCGTATGCGAACGCAGTACAGTAGAGAGCGACAGCTGGTTCTGACGAGTATATGCCTCGTCGATAATATCGTCGTGAACAAGCGTTGCCGAATGCACATACTCGATTGTAGCGGCAACATTTATTGTCTTTTCTGTAATCTCCCCAGTGAGCTTAGCCGAAAGAAGGGTAAGGAGTGGGCGCATCATCTTGCCTCGCATAGAAACCAAGTGCTTCGCTACCTTGTCAAGTTCAATGTACTCAGAGCGAAGTCCTCCCTTTAGCACCTCTTTGACCTGTGCAAACTCCGCCTCGACTGGCGAAATAATATCTTTAAGAGTTTTCATATAACTTTAAGGGGAGTTCTATATTTCTCCCTGAATTTACTTTTTATTAAAGGATTATAAGCTCAACAGAATTTCTGTCTGCCATATCTTGTAAAAAATCAATATAATAATTCGGAGCATCACTCTTGGCTAGCGTTCCTACACATATAGCCTGAACACCCCACACGTTTGCACACTCCTCTATAATAGCCCTTACAAAGCGCATCCCCTCGACTGAGTGAATCTTATGACCTGTAAAGCTCTCAAACGCTGCATTATCGCTAAGCAGGTCAAGAGCAGGGACGAATGACCCTCCTCTACCCTCGGCATATTGTACAATCGAGAGAATCTCTTCTTTGGAGTAGCTCTCAGCCGTACAGATGCTAGCCATTGAAGGATTGACCTCTTTAAATACATCGAAGTCGACCCTAAAGAGCGATTTATTCACAATTGCAAAGATAAACTTCTTATCGTCAGAGGCGACTTGCGCTCTGATAGCCTCCTGGATGTCTGAGTTGGATTGTTTCTTCGAAATGCCGTCATAGATTCCTGCACTGTTTGTTCTAATCTTTATCTTGGCGGCTCTATCCTTTGCATAAGAGACCACTGCGCCTCGTATAATCCTACCACTAGAGCCCTCGCCCTCTAGCTTATAGAGCTGCGCTATGGCATCTTCTAGAAGCTCAAGGTCGGTGTACTGAACCACTATTTTATTTTTCTTAACAGTAACCTTATAGCTATCCCTCTTGCCGTCAATCTCGTTGACGTACTTTAGCTTAACGCTAGGGGAAAACATCTTCGAAAAGACATCGGTCATTACCACAGCATCACAGATAAGCATCCACTCCGAAAGATCGGTTTGAAGCTGCGCCACAGGGCTCTTTACAACTACTTTACGCCCAGAGGTCAAAAAGTCCTCGCCGTTATACTTTATACTCACCCCTTGTGCCATAACGCCCATAACAGAGAATAGGCACACAGAGACCACGGCTATATATCTTAAAATTTGTTTCTTCATACGTTATTATTTTCCCTTAAACTTTTAAGGAATGACTCCTTCACTAGAGCACAAATATACTAAAAAGAAAGGGGATAATAGCCAAACTCTCAAAGATTTTTACTATCTTTATGGCTTTAAAACATCCTATACTTTTAATTGCATAGCCTATGAAACAAGTAGTTATAATACCGACGTACAACGAAATCGAAAATATCGCAAAGATGATCGAAACGGTATTTTCATTACCCACTGCCATAGACCTGCTAGTTATCGACGACGGTTCACCCGACGGAACCGCTGCGGTAGTAAAGCAAATGCAAGAGAAATATCCTTCGCTACACCTCATCGAGCGTAGCGGTAAGCTAGGTTTGGGCACGGCATATATCGCAGGTTTTAAATGGGCACTAGAGAGAGGATATGACTATATCTGTGAGATGGATTGTGACTTCTCGCATAACCCTAGCGACCTTCTTCGCCTATTGGATGCCTGCCAGAGTGGGGGCGCAGACCTTTCTATTGGCTCACGCTATATCACTGGTGTGAATGTTGTCAATTGGCCAATGGGGCGTGTTATTATGTCTTATTATGCTTCTAAATATGTGCGTACGGTTTTGGGTATGAGGGTTCGAGATTGTACGGCAGGGTTTGTGTGCTTTAGCCGTAAGGTTTTGGAGACGATAAATCTTGACGATATACGTATGCGTGGCTATGGCTTCCAGATTGAAATGAAGTACACAACGCATAAACTAGGCTTCAAAATCAAAGAAGTGCCGATAATCTTCACCGATAGAACCGAAGGGACTTCGAAGATGAGCGGCAGTATCTTTGGCGAAGCATTCTGGGGAGTGCTAAAGATGAGGATGAGAAAAATAAAAGGTATAGGGGACTTCTAATAATTGCCTTCAATAATTAGTTAACCTATTTTACGTCTTCTTTGAAATTTCAAAAAGCGTCATATAGCCCCACTATGAGCCATTTTTTAAAATTCCAAATAAGACATAAACTTTAATTAAAATTAAATAAAGGGAATTATTAGAAGTCCCCTAGAGAACAAAACTAAACGATTACAGAAAAAGAAATGCTAATAATATATAACGGAGAAGTAGTAAACGAAGGGGAACGTTACAGTGGCTATGTCGTAGCAGATGGCGGACGTATCACAAAGGTAGGCAGAGGAGAACCTTCAAAAGAGGAAATAGAGGCAGCAGCCAGTAGAGTCGATGCAAAAGGGGGCTATATTATGGCAGGGGTTATAGATGACCAAGTTCATTTTCGTGACCCAGGCTTGACTTATAAGGGCGATATAGAGAGTGAGAGTCGTGCGGCAGTAGCAGGGGGTGTAACCTCTTTTATGGATATGCCGAACACCGTTCCGCAGACAACCTCTCGTGAGCTATGGGAAAAGAAAATGGAGCGAGCAGCCGAGGTGTCGGTTGCAAACTATGGCTTCTTCCTAGGGGCTACAAATGACAATATAAAGGAGATAGAGAATATAGACCCAAAGGCAATCCCTGGCGTAAAGGTCTTTATGGGCAGCTCGACTGGCGGAATGCTGGTGAATAATATTTCGAGACTCGAAGCAATTTTTGCAGAGTGCCCTACACTTGTGGCAACACACTGCGAGGACGAGGGTATAATCCGTTCGAATATCGAGAAGTGGGGCAAGAGTGCAGTGATAGGCGATCATCCCCTTATTCGTAGCGCAGAGGCGTGCTACCGTTCTAGTGGTACAGCCGTGGAGATAGCTTCGAAATATGGCACACGCCTACACGTTCTGCACCTCTCAACGGCACGAGAGCTATCGCTCTTTGAGGACAATAAGCCTACACTCGACAAGAAGATAACAAACGAAGTGTGTGTACATCACCTCTGGTTTACAGACAGCGATTATAAAGCTAAAGGCAATTTCATAAAGTGGAATCCAGCCATCAAAACCCTAGAGGACAGAGAAGCACTACGTCTAGGTCTCCAAAGCGGAAGGGTAGATATAGCGGCAACTGACCACGCCCCTCATAGCTTTGAGGAGAAGAGCCGTTCATATCTTGAAGCTCCTAGCGGAGGACCTATGGTTCAGCACTCTCTTGTGGCAATGCTCGAAATCTTCACCCCAGAAGAGGTTATAAATTATATGGCACACCGTGTAGCCGACTGCTTAAAGGTTAGCGAAAGGGGGAGACTCAGAGAGGGCTATTTTGCCGACGTTATTGTAGTGGAGAAGACTCAGTGGAGCGTCACAAAAGAGAACGTACTCTACAAATGCGGCTGGTCACCTATGGAGGGGCAGACCTTTAATCACAGAGTCGCTCACACCTTTGTGAATGGCAAACACGTGTATAACTGTGGCACAATAGACCAGAGCATTAGAGGCGAGGCACTATTCTTTAACTAGCCTTACGCTTCTTTTAAAAAAAATAGAATTCAATAACGAAAGAGAAATGCAACAATATTTAGACCTATTACGCCACGTCCGTGACAACGGAGCAGACAAGGGCGACAGAACAGGAACGGGCACACGCTCAGTTTTCGGCTACCAGATGCGCTTTGATTTGAGCAAAGGGTTTCCAGTGCTCACAACTAAGAAGCTACACCTACGCTCGATTATTCACGAGCTACTGTGGTTCTTGAAGGGCGATACAAACATAAAATACCTTAAGGATAACGGAGTCTCGATTTGGGATGAGTGGGCAGACGAGAATGGCGATTTAGGACACGTCTATGGCTATCAGTGGCGCAGCTGGCCAACGCCTAACGGTGAGAGCATAGACCAGATTACAGCCCTTGTAGAGTCTCTTAAGAACAACCCCAATAGCCGCCGCCACATTGTTAGTGCGTGGAATGTTGCCGATGTAGACAATATGGCACTACCTCCTTGTCACACGATGTTTCAGTTCTATGTCGCAGAGGGCAAACTTAGCTGTCAGCTGTATCAGCGTTCGGCAGACCTTTTCCTTGGCGTGCCTTTTAATATCGCTTCTTATGCTCTATTAACTCAGATGATGGCGCAGGTTTGCGGCTATGAAGTTGGCGAGTTTGTTCACACTTTGGGGGATGTTCATATCTATTCTAACCACTTCAATCAGGTGGAGGAGCAGCTATCACGCACGCCTAAGCCACTGCCACGAATGGCTATGAATCCAGATGTAACTTCGATTTTCGACTTTAAATATGAAGATTTCAAACTCGAAGGCTACGAAGCAGACCCGAGCATTAAAGCCCCGATAGCCGTTTAACTCCTCACACTTTTTAGAAAAATGATAAATATAATCGTAGCGGTGGCCGAGAATAATGTTATAGGCTGCCACAACAAACTTATATGGCATATAAGCGAAGATTTGAAACGCTTTAAGAGTCTTACTACTGGTCATCCTATAATTATGGGGCGCAAGACCTATGAGTCGATAGGCAGACCCCTGCCTGGCAGACTCAATGTTGTTATAACACGTAGCCGTGACCTCGTTATCGAAGGGGTGAGCATTGTAGGGTCACTTCAAGAGGCGGTAGAGCTAACAAAAGAAAGCGAGCCATTTGTAATAGGCGGAGGCGAGATATACGCTCAGTCGCTACCCCTTGCAGGTAGGCTCTATATTACACGTGTACACCAAAGCCCCCAGGGCGACACCTATTTCCCAGAGCTAGACCTTAGCGAGTGGAGAGAAACACTCAGAGAGGAACGTGAGGGCTATACCTTTATAGATTATGAAAGAAAGTAACACCCCGAGCACAACCTTTTGCAGCAGGCTACTTCAAAGCTCTTATGCAGGATTTCTTGCTGGAGCACGTACCTGGTGGTGGATATCTAAAATAACGGTTATTACCACTTTTTTAGTCACGCTCTTGCAGTGGAGTGGCTTGATAGGTGTTATTAGCGAAGTGACCTCTGATTTTTTTGCGCTCTTTGGGTTAAGTACAGAGGGGGTAATTATTTTTATGACAACAGCCCTTGCCAATATCTATGCAGGTATAGGGGTGATGGCTACCTTAGTGGTAGATTTCAGAGAGGCTACACTTTTGGCGGTTATGGGGCTTATATGCCATAATCTAATTGTTGAGACGATAATTCAGCGCAAGAGTGGAGCTAGTGCCACGGGTATGATATTACTGCGAATTTCGGCAGCTTTGATAGCCGCTACGGCAATGAATTGGATATTGCCAGATAGTTATAGTGGTGAGTTAATTATAGAGAGGGCAGCCCCATTAGAGGGCGTTACGCTGTCTGCTTCTCTGGCGACGTGGGCGTTAAATATGCTACATCTCATACCTTTAATGCTCCTTGTAATAGGGGGGTTAAATACCATTCAGCAGATACTGCGGGAATTTAATGTTATAGACCTTATTTCGAAGCCTTTTGCTCCACTTATGGCACTCTTTGGTCTACGGGCTGATAGCTCGTTGATATGGCTAATACTTAACACTTTGGGGCTAGCCTATGGCGGTTCTATAATGATAACCCAAAGGAAGGAAGATACACTGAGCCTTAAGGAGTCACGCCTTCTAAACACGCATATAGCTGTAAGTCATTCTTTACTTGAAGACACGCTACTTTATTTTGCACTGGGGCTGTCTCTGTTTTGGCTTATGGTTCCACGATTGATACTTGCAATTGTGGCGGTGTGGGTACAGCGGTTATATGGTCTATTTCGAAGTCGAAGAACCACAAAAATTAAAGGGGAGTTCTAATTTTTCACTAAAGGGGAGTTCTAAAAATTCCCTAAAATACTTTTCGAAAATTTCTCACCCTCTTCCGACTTTCCCAAAAAGTCAAGTAGGAGCCACTACGAGCCATTTTGGAAAAGTCGAAAGAAGATAAAAACTTTTTAAAAATTAAAAATAGGGAATTATTAGAACTCCCCTAAAGAATAAAGTATGGCAACAATTGAAAACATAAAGGATTTGCAGAGTAGGGTATCGCTTCTATATGCTGCTTTGAAAATTGAGGAGATTTCTCAGCAGGTCGAGGTGCATAGTGAGCGTGAGGCATCTGCTGGATTTTGGGATGATGCAGCAGCAGCGGCTGAGGCTATGCGAGTTATTGCGCCATTAAAGTCTACGATATCGGCATATCGGAGCGTTAAGACTTTGGTGGATGATTTGGCTTTGATTCCTGAGTTTATACGTGAGGGATTGACTAGTGAGGAGGAGTTTGAGGAGTCTTATGCTTCTGCGCTTGTAGAGGTTGAGGCATTGGAGGTACGTAAGATGTTGTGCGAGGAGGGGGATAACCTTCCTGCGATATTGGAGATAAATTCTGGAGCAGGGGGTACTGAGGCATTGGATTGGGCAAGTATGCTACTTCGTATGTACCGACGGTATGCAGAGCGTAAGGGTTGGAGTGTACGAGTATTGGATATCCAGGATGAGGCTGTTGGTGTGAAGTCTGCAATGCTAGAGATAGAGGGGGAGAATGTTTTTGGGTATCTGAAGGGGGAGAACGGTGTGCATCGTTTGGTACGTCCTTCGCCTTTTAATGCTAATAATAAGCGTCAGACTACTTTTGCTAGTGTGGCAGTTACGCCTAGTGTGGATGACAATATAGAGGTTGAGATAAAGCCTAGTGACATAGAGTGGGACACATACCGCAGTGGCGGTGCAGGAGGGCAGAATGTGAATAAGGTCGAGACGGGAGTGCGCCTTCGCCACATTCCTTCGGGTATTGTAGTGGAGAATACAGAGACACGCAGTCAGTTGGATAACCGTAATAACGCTATGCGAATACTTCGTTCTAAATTATATGCCATAGAGCTAGAGAAGCGAGAGGCGGCACGTCGTGAGATAGAGTCGCAGAAGAAGCGTATCGAGTGGGGTTCGCAGATACGTTCTTATGTACTCGATGATAGGCGCATAAAGGATCATAGAACGGGCTATCAGACTTCGAACTGTGACAATGTATTGGATGGGGATTTGGAGGCATTTGTTCGGTCGTATCTGTTAAGTTAACGAGCGATTTGAATTGTGATAAATATAAGAAGAGGAGAGCCTAGTGATAGACCCTCCTCTCTTTTCTTATGCTGTTTATATATGCTTTAAGCGTAGAGCACTACACCATAACGTCGTTGTCCTTAAGCTTGCTCTGATACTGCTTAATAATACCACGAGAGGAACTCTTAATGAAATCCAGAATAGCATCTCTGTGCTCGCTAGGCGCAAACTCTGCCTCCACACGCTCGACAGCAGTACGTGTCGCCAAATTGCTTTGGAATATGATACGATAAATATCCTGAATCTCAGAGATAGCCTCAGCTGTGAACCCTCTGCGACGAAGCCCAATAGAGTTTACCCCAATGTATGACACCTGCTCGTGTGCAGCCTTGATATATGGAGGTGCATCCCTCACGAGCTTCAAAAGACCGCCAATCATTGAGTGAGCCCCAATACGTGTGAACTGGTGAATGCCAGAGTGACCTGCTACAATAGCCCAGTCGCCAATCTCAACCTCTCCAGCCAACGAAACACGGTTAACCAAAATAACCTTGTCGCCAACAATACAGTCGTGCCCCACGTGCACATAGGCCATAACCAAACAATCACTCCCTACAATCGTACGACCCTTAGCAGCAGTACCTCTATTAATGGTAGCATACTCTCTAATGGTTGTCCTATCGCCAATCTCAGCCGTAGTTTTCTCGCCGTTAAATTTCAAATCCTGAGGAACACCAGCAATAATTGCGCCTGTTTCGATTATACAATTTTTGCCAATAATAGCACCGTCTTTTATGACAGCCGACGACCCAATATAAGTTCCGTCTCCAATCACAACATCGCCCTCGATGATTGCGAATGGTGCTACTTCTACTCCCTCGCCTAACTTTGCATCGGGATGAACTACCGCTAAATTACTTATCATTTTGTTTGTGTAAAATATCTATATATGTAAATTATTGTTTTTTATTTCTTCTCTTTCGTTACCAGTGCCATAAGGTCAGCTTCGCACGCCAACTCGTTGCCTACATACGCCATACCGTGCATAGAGACGATACCACGTCGTATAGGCTCAGATAGCTCTAGGCTAAAGAGCAGGGTATCACCAGGGACAACCTTGCGTTTAAACTTAACTGCATCTATCTTCATAAAATATGTAGAATAGTTTTCTGGGTCTTCTACCTTGCTTAGAGCCAAAATCCCACCACATTGAGCCATAGCCTCAATTTGTAGAACGCCTGGCATTACAGGTTCTTCTGGGAAGTGACCCACGAAGAATGGTTCGTTCATAGTGACTTGTTTGATACCGATAACATAGTCGCTTCCTAGTTCCATAATCTTGTCAACGAGCAAGAATGGAGGTCTATGAGGGAGTCTACGTTTGATTTCGTTAACGTCCATCACTGGCTTCATATTCGAGTTATAAGCGATTGGAGGAAGTCCCTCTGATGCTTTAATTTCTTTACGAATAAGTTTAGCAAATTCGGTGTTAGCTTTGTGCCCTGGGCGTGTCGCTACAACTCGTCCCTTTAGTCTGCAACCGATAAGCGACAGGTCTCCGCACAAATCTAGTAGCTTGTGTCTTGCGATTTCGTTATCGAAGCGCAAGCCTCCACGTGCCATATAACCTGGATTTGGGATATTTTCTAGAGGTTCGTTTAGTTTTTCGGCAGCTTCTTTAGCTTCGTTTTCGTTAAGAGGTTTGCCGATAATTATGATTGCATTGTCTAGGTCGCCACCTTTGATAAGGTTAGCGGCTAGCAGTGGTTGAATTTCGTGATAGAATGCGAATGTGCGGCACGACGATAGGGAAGTGTTGAATTCTGCTCTATCTTTTAGTGTAGCGTATTGCATACCCACAACTGGATTTTGGAAGTCAACGTTTGCGCTGATTGTAAGTTTATCGTCAGAGAATCCTACGATTTCTACTTCTCTTTCTTCCACGACGTATGATATTTTGCGAGGAAGTTCGAAGTATATAGCGTCAGCCGATTGCTCAGTAGTTCCTGCTTCTTCGATAGCTTCAAGCCATAGTTTAGAAGAGCCGTCTAGAATCGGTACTTCTGGCCCGTCGATTTCGATTATAGCGTTGTCAATGTATGAGCCCCAGAGAGCAGCGAGGCAGTGTTCTATTGTAGAGATGCGCACGTCTCCTTTGCCTATAACGGTGCTTCTAGATGTGTCAACAACGTATTCTGCTAGTGCAGGAATTTCCACCCTGTCAGGTGTATCTACTCTTACGAATTTGATTCCGCTGTTTTCTTCGGATGGTTTAATGGTAACAGTTGTTGATATACCAGTATGTAAACCTTTACCTTTTTGGGATATTGGAGCAGAGAGTGTACGCTGTTTGATATTCATTGTAATTTATTGATATGTATCTATTTGCTGTTCTTTGTTTACACGTATTACTGGGCACTCACAAGTCTTATGTTCGCTGTGTGACTGCGACATAAAAGGATGAAAGCTGCCCAAAAAGTTGCACAAATATATAAATTTTTTCTAAATTTGCCAAAGAATTAGTATATCTTTTAACCATAGGGTCAAAGAACTATAACATTTTACACCAAAAATATTAGGATAGATATGTCAACACAGGGCACTAGAAATGAGTTACAAAGGGGTAATGGGGGTCGTCGGTCTTCGGGGGCTAGCGGTGCGTCTGGCGGTGCGTCTGGCGGTAGTGGCAGTGGTGAAGGTCGTCGTGGTGGGGATTTTCGTTTACCGTTTCAGCCACGTCGTGGGGGTGGTGATTGGAGTGATTGGGTATTTCGTCATCGCATAGGGCTTCTGATAACAATTGTTATATATTTGAGTTTAGCTATTATTTTTGTTAGTTATCGTATTGTTGTTATGCCTGTTGTGCCTGCTACTGTTACTGTTGAGTTGGAGGATGAGAGTGTAGAGGAGGTTATAAGTGAGCGTGAGGAGATAGAGGAGATGGAGCGAGTTGGGGGTGAGGAGGTTCGTAATCGGGTCTCTAATGATGATTCTAAGTTTGATGAGAGTTTGCGAGATAGTAAGAACAGTAATGCTAGTGAGATATATGAGGAGGCTGAGCGTATGCAGCGAGAGTTGGCTGAGAGTCGAGAGGCTTATGAGCGTTCTTTGCGTGAGATAGAGGATAATTCTCAGCGAGTGGAGAAGGAAAATATTTCTTCGAAGCAGGGCGATAGGAATCAGGATAGTTTTGTACGAGGGGGTGTTACTACTGCGTTTAATTTGGCTGGTCGCACGGCTGTTTATATAGACATCCCTGCATATAAGTGTGAGGGTGGGGGTCAGGTATTGGTAAATATATCTGTTAATCGTAATGGTCGGGTAGTGTCTGCGCAGGTAGAGAAGGCTACATCTACTAGTGATAGGTGTTTGATGTCTGAGGCTATATCTTCGGCACGTGCTAGTCGTTTTAGCACATCTTCTACTGCTGACGATCCTCAGCGAGGCACAATACTTTACACTTTCATAGCACAGTGATTATAATGATTAATGATTAGTGATTAATGATTAATGTTCTGAGCACTAGCCTGAGAAGGCTACTTTAGTTCCCCTATAACTTAGCCCTAGCCCCTAACACCTACAACCTAACACCAAAAAAAAGGGGAGAGCAAACGCCCCCCCCTCATAGGTTCAACTATATTAGTGACTTAAACTATTTCTTAACCGTGTTAACAATCTCCTTAAAAGCTACAGGATGATTCAAAGCCAGGTCAGCCAACACCTTACGTGACAACTTAATACCCTTCTTGTTAACCTTACCCATAAACTCAGAATATGTCATACCCTCAGCACGAACCGCCGCATTCAAACGAACAATCCACAAAGAACGCATAGAACGCTTCTTGTTCTTGCGGTCACGGTAAGCATAACCTAAACCCTTTTCTACTGTATTTTTAGCAACCGTCCATACGTTGCTGCGGCTACCAAAGTTACCCTTCGCTAGCTTTAACATTTTTTTTCTGCGGGCACGTGATGCTACCGCATTTACACTTCTTGGCATTTTTCTTTAATTTTTTTAACGAATGCTCAGTGGCTACCTCTCATAAAAGTCCAAAAACCCCTACCTCAAATAATAGCTCTTTACCATAATACTGATACACTCTAATTTTAGTGTGTTATTATTTTTCAGGAATCTTGCGATATTTTACAAGGAGTGCTCCCTACATATAGTAACTCCTTGGCTCTCTCAGAACAAATAAAATAACCTATTTTACAAGCATCAACTTCACAGCTGGCTCGTCCACAGCACAAATAGTAGATGTGTGTGTTAGATTACGTTTTTGTTTGATAGTTTTCTTGGTGAGGATGTGGCTCTTAAAAGCGTGTTTTCTCTTCACCTTACCAGTGCCAGTTAGCTTAAAGCGTTTCTTAGCACCAGAAACTGTTTTCATTTTTGGCATTTCTTTACTTATTTTTTATCTAGTTGAACTTTCTTTTCATATAGTTACTCAGACAACAAACCCAGGGCATATACTTAACTATCGCCCCCAATCTGTCACTTTACTGCGAGGTTCTACTTTTTTTGAGGCTTAGGCGATAACATCATAATCATACGCTTACCCTCTAGCTTTGGCATAGAGTCAACCTTAGCGATATCTTCTAGCTCCTGAGCAAACTTCAATAACAAAATCTCACCCTGCTCCTTGAAAACAATCTGACGACCCTTGAAAAATACATAAGCCTTAACCTTAGCTCCCTCCTTAATGAAGTTCTCAGCGTGTTTAAGCTTGAAATTATAGTCGTGCTCGTCAGTATTAGGACCAAAACGTATCTCTTTGAGAACAATCTTAGAGGCATTCGCTTTGATTTCCTTCTGTTTCTTCTTCTGCTGGTACAAGAATTTTTGATAATCAATAATTCTACATACTGGTGGCTGTGCATTAGGCGATATTTCGACCAAATCCAACTCTAATTCGTCAGCCATCTTAAGGGCTGCCCCAATTGAATAAACATCTGATTCAGCGATATTGTCACCCACGAGTCTTACCTCCTTAGCAGTGATATGTTCGTTAATCTTGTGTGCCGCTTCGGTCTCTCTGCGACCTCCACGGAAACGAGGGCGTGGACCACCCCCTCCTGGTTTTTTGTACGGTAGTGCTATTGCTTTACTGTTTTTAAAAGTTAATTATTTATTTTTTTGGCTTTTGTTAAAGCCATATTTACTCGATAGGTGTAAGCTCGCTTGCCACCATTTCTTGTACCATATTTGCAAATTCGTCGATAGTCATAGCGCCCTTGTCACCTTCGCCTTGGATACGCACGGCAACCTTTTCTTCGGCTGCTTCTTTCTCGCCCACAACTAGTAGTAGAGGGATTCTCTTCAATTCGTTGTCACGGATTTTGCGTCCAATCTTCTCATTTCTATCGTCTAACTCGGTGCGAATATCGTAATTTTTTAGCAATTTTGCAACTTTTGCGCCATATTCGTTGAATTTCTCAGAAATTGGCATAATCACAACTTGCTGTGGAGTAAGCCATAGCGGGAATTTACCTGCTGTGTGCTCTAGTAGAACCGCCACGAAACGCTCCATAGAACCGAACGGTGCACGGTGAATCATAATAGGGCGGTGGTCTTTATCGTCCGCACCCTTATATGTCAAGTCGAAACGCTCTGGCAGGTTGTAGTCAACCTGTATTGTGCCTAGCTGCCACTTTCTTCCGATAGCGTCACGCACCATAAAGTCTAGCTTTGGACCATAGAATGCAGCTTCGCCAGTCTCAACGATAGTTTGCAGTCCTTTTTCGGCAGCAGCTTCGATGATTGCGCTTTCAGCTTTTTCCCAGTTTTCGTCCGTACCTATATACTTAGTAGTATTTTCAGGGTCACGTAGCGAAACTTGCGCTGTGAAGTTATCAAATTTCAGAGTCTTAAAGATGTATAGAACGATGTCGATAACCTTCTTAAACTCGTCTTTAAGCTGGTCTGGGCGGCAGAAAAGGTGAGCATCGTCTTGGGTAAATCCTCTCACACGAGTCAGACCGTGAAGCTCGCCGCTCATTTCGTAGCGATACACCGTGCCGAATTCAGCAAAACGCACAGGCAGGTCTTTATACGAGCGAGGTTTAGTTTTGTAGATTTCGCAGTGGTGAGGGCAGTTCATAGGCTTAAGTAGGAATTCTTCGTCCTCCTCTGGTGTATGGATAGGTTGGAAGCTATCTGCACCATATTTAGCGTAGTGACCGCTTGTCACGTATAGGTCTTTCATACCGATATGAGGAGTGATAACTTGCTCATAGCCGTATTGTTTTTGAATTTGTTTAAGGAAATTTTCTAGTCTTTCTCTCAGTGCTGCGCCTTTAGGCAACCATAGAGGCAGACCTTTACCTACTCTTTCCGAGAAGGCGAAAAGTTCTAGTTCTTTGCCTAGTTTGCGGTGGTCTCTGGCTTTTGCGGCTTCCATCATCACTAGGTATTCGTCTAGTAGACCCTTTTTAGGGAATGTGATACCGTAGATACGAGTTAGCATTTTGCGTTTTTCGTCGCCACGCCAGTACGCTCCTGCAACAGAGGTTAGCTTAACGGCTTTGATAACCGATGTAGAACATAGGTGAGGACCACGACAAAGGTCTGTGAATTGACCGTTTGTGAAGAAAGTGATAGTGCCGTCTTCTAGACCTTCGATAAGTTCTAGTTTATATTCGTCGCCTTTTTCAGTATATTTCGCTATTGCTTCTTCTTTGGTGATTTCTTCTCTGGTGAATTTTTGAGAGGTACGAGCTAGTTCGAGCATTTTTTGTTCGATTTTGACTAGGTCGCCCTCTGTGATAGGTTTAGGCGAGTCTACGTCGTAGTAGAATCCCATTTCGATAGATGGTCCAATGCCGAATTTGATACCAGGGTATAGTTCTTCTAGGGCGGCAGCTAGCAGGTGTGAAGAGCTATGCCAGAAAGCTTGTTTGCCTTCTGTGTCGTCCCATTTGTGGAATTGGATAGTAGCGTCTTCTGTGATTGGTTTTTGCAGGTCGTAGCTATTTCCTCCGACAGTAGCGGCTAGAACGTCAGCGGCAAGTCTTGGAGAGATAGACTCTGCGATTTGTATTGGGGTGATGCCTTTGGCGAATTCTTTGATTGCGCCGTCAGGGAATGTAACTTTTACCATTATTATTGTATTATTAATTTTTTTGATAATTCTTATGTTATGAAGTAGAATGCAAAAATATAAAAAAAAGTTCAGAAAATTGTGATAAAATTAAAAAATTATATATATTTGCAGTCCGTTTGGGATGCTAACGCATTTCAATTTGACTTAATGAACTAGGTATGTGTCGATTACGATATGTGCTTGGAATGAGACTTTTAGCCCAGGTGGTGAAATTGGTAGACACGCTACTTTGAGGGGGTAGTGTCGGTTACGACGTGCTGGTTCGAGTCCAGTCCTGGGCACGATAGTTATCTTTGGGGTGTATGAAAAAAAGTTAAATTTTTTTTATGTTTTAAAGATTTGATATTGTGGGCATAAAAGGTATGGAGAGATAATGGGGGTTATTTTTATTATCACTTTTATTTGGTGGTTATAAAAACTTTTCTTACCTTTGCCCCACACTTTTAAGGAAGACCTATTTATTTAGGTGTTTTTGAAATTCCTCAATAGCTCAGTTGGTTAGAGCACCTGACTGTTAATCAGGGGGTCCAAGGTTCAAGTCCTTGTTGAGGAGCGGAAGGGATAGCAGATTTGCTATCCCTTTTTTTATGTGTTTATGGATTTTGTATTTGAAGATTTCTAGCACATTAGGGGTCAAGCGAAAATTGTGGTGGAGCGTTAAAATTATGTTTGTTTTAGGTTCGGATTTTGAGGTTCGGTTTTTGGGGGTTGGTGTCTGCGGAATCTTCGATTCCTTTTTTGGTGTCATTCTGACACCAACCCCCCGCTAGCTCTACACAGCCTCTCATCCGTTTCTCATCCGTGTGAAAGCCGCCTGCCATCGCCCTAACGCCGGGCTGGCGGTCTCTCCCGAGACACGGTTGCAGTGCCGAAAAGCCTAGGAAAATATAGAAACAGAACAAATAATAACAGATACTTGTTCCACTATAATTATCGCTTGACCCTATTTTACTGCTCCACCAGAATTATCGCTTGACCCATCAAATCACGTGTTTCCATAACACAAAGATACAAATTTTAACGACACCCTCCACCACAATTTTCGCTTGACCCAAAAAATCTTAACCACACCTACACCCATCTATACCCATCTACGCAACAAATCCGACTAACTGTTGAGTTAATCGGATCTGAATCTCTCTATGTAAGAAAAAACCTAAACTATAAAGCGTTTACGTGTAGTTGTAAACTGCTCTTAAGGTTAGCCGCCTTGTTAGCGTGAATAATGTTCTTCTTTGCTAGCTTGTCAAGAAGCGCAACAACACGTGGCAACATTACAACCGCTGCCGCCTTGTCTGTCGTACCTCTTAACGCTCTAACTGCCGAACGGGTAGTCTTGTGTGCGTAACGATTACGAATACGACGCTTCTCTGTTTGGCGGATACGTTTCTTTGATGATTTATGATTTGCCATCTTCTTTAAAATATGCTAATTTTTTAATAATTCCTTTAGTTAATAAAAGCGACAGCCCATATCAGATAAACCGTTAAAGTTTCCGAAAACTGGATTGCCACTCGATTCTTGGTAGCCCATAGGGGAATCGAACCCCTCTTACAAGAATGAAAATCTTGCGTCCTAGCCGATAGACGAATGGGCCATTATGTCGTTGCTCCTCGTCGCTAACTCTAGTGCGTTAGTCCCTTAAAGCGAGTGCAAATATAGAGCATTTTTTCTTACCCACCAAATTTTTTTGCAACTTTTTTACACTTTTTTTTATTTTTCTCGTTTTTATACCCCCTCTAAAATAATTGTGCCCCACCTATTACATAGGCAGGGCACTGTGCAATTATCTGACAGCTAAGACTATTGCTCCTCTGTCATTCTAGCTCTTAGCTCTGCTAGACCTGCTAGGTCACCAAGAGTAGTTTTTTCTACCTGAGAGGC
Organism: Rikenellaceae bacterium; assembly: GCA_044433515.1. Lineage (GTDB taxonomy): Bacteria > Bacteroidota > Bacteroidia > Bacteroidales > Rikenellaceae > Mucinivorans. The sequence goes on from JAWXTN010000007.1 coordinate 20,556, forward strand.
TACTTGCTTCATTGCTGATTGTGTAGACTGCTCTTTGATTTGGTCTTCTTTAGCTTTCGCTTCTTCGAATACACGTGTGTGTGAAAGGATAATCTTCTTGTTAGCCTTACCAAACTCTAGTACACGGAAGTCGGCTGTTTCGCCATTTTCAAGTGTTGTACCGTCTTCTTTTTGTAGACCACGTGAAGGAGCAAATCCTTCAGCACCGTCTTCAAACGAAACGATTGCACCCTTAGGGCTAACCTCTGTGATAGTACCGTTAACGATAGTATCAGGACGATATTTAGTTTCGTAAACGTTCCAAGGATTTTCTTCAAGTTGTTTGTGACCTAGGCTCAAACGACGATTTTCCTTGTCGATTTCAAGAACTACTACCTCGATAGGTTCGCCTACTGTTGCAGCTTCTGATGGATGTTTGATTTTCTTAGTCCAGCTAAGGTCTGAAATGTGGATAAGACCGTCGATACCTTGCTCAACTTCTACGAATACACCAAAGTTTGTGAAGTTACGTACTTTAGCTGTGTGCTTGCTAGCAACTGGGTATTTAGTTTCAACATTTGCCCAAGGGTCTTCTGAAAGTTGTTTAACACCTAGTGACATCTTGTGCTCGTCACGGTCAAGTGTAAGAACTACAGCTTCTACTTCGTCGCCTACTTTCATAAAGTCTTGTGCTGAGCGAAGGTGTTGACTCCAGCTCATTTCGCTAACGTGGATAAGACCCTCTACGCCAGGAGCAACCTCTACGAATGCACCATAGTCAGCCATTACAACTACTTTACCTGTAACTTTGTCGCCAACGTTAACTTCTGCTGTAAGAGCATCCCAAGGGTGTGGAGTAAGTTGTTTTACACCAAGAGCGATACGTTTCTTTTCTTCGTCGAAGTCAAGGATAACAACGTTGATTTTTTCGTCAAGTGTAACAACTTCGTCTGGACGAGAAACTCTACCCCAGCTAAGGTCAGTGATGTGAACAAGACCGTCTACGCCGCCAAGGTCAACGAATACACCGTACGATGTAATGTTCTTAACCATACCTTCAAGAACTTGACCTTTTTCGAGTTTAGAAACGATTTCACGTTTTTGAATCTCAAGTTCAGCTTCGATAAGAGCTTTGTGAGATACAACAACGTTGCGGAATTCTGGGTTAATTTTAACAACTTTGAATTCCATAATTTTATTAACGTACATATCGTAGTCACGGATAGGCTTAACGTCGATTTGCGAACCTGGAAGGAATGCTTCGATGCCGAATACGTCAACGATCATACCGCCCTTAGTGCGGCACTTGATAAGACCCTTGATGATTTCGTCGCCTTCAAGAGCTGCGCTAACTTTATCCCAAGATTTAAGTTGGCGTGCCTTTTTGTGGCTAAGGATTAGTTGTCCGTCTTTGTCTTCGGTGCTTTCGACGTAAACTTCTACTTTGTCGCCAACTTTAAGGTCGGTGTCGTAGCGGAATTCTGAAGCAGCGATAACGCCGTCTGATTTGTAGCCGATGTTTACGACTACTTCACGGTCAGATTTAGAGATGATTGTACCTTCTACGACTTCGTCAACTTGGATAGAGCTGAATGTGTTGTCGTAGGTTTCTTTTACTGCTTCTTTAGAGCCACCATAAAGTGTTGCGTCTGTTTCGAATGCAGTCCAGTCGAATGTAGAATTATCGGCTGATGCGTTTGTGATTTCTTCTGTACTCATTTTGAGGTTTAGAATTTTGATTGTGGGAGTATTTATCGTTATTCGCTTACGAACACAATAAACCTCTCACCATTAATGGTTTAACAATAGTTTTCTCTATACAGCCAAGTATAGAGGGACAAAGGTATGTTTTTTTCTCCAGAAAATGAAATTTTTTTCTTATTATTTGTAACTAAGTAGGTTATAGGTGTTAGGTTGCAGGTGTGTCACAGTAGAGTAGCACTAGGCTAGCAGCACTGCAACCGTGTCTCGGGAGAGACCGCCCGTCCGGCGTTAGGACGATGGAAAGCGGCTTTCACACGGATTAGAGCCAACTTAAGTAATGACTGAGTAATACTGAGTAACGGCTACGAGGCTGTGTAGCAGTAGCCAGGGGTTGGTGTCAAAAAGACACCAAATAAGGAATCGAAGATTCCGCAGACACCAACCCCTCAAGTCCAACCCCCTAATACCTACAACCTAACATCCCTCACAGCAAAGAAAATTGGCGCAAAGGGCAATTCTTAAGAAATATTTAGTAAATTTGCAAAAGTATTAATCACAAAAACGATGACAGAATGTAATTAAAAAATAGGACATATATTATTTGATTGTTTATCGGCTACCCAAAATCACCAAATTTATAAATTAACTCGATAGACAAGCAGGTGTATTGTACCCATAAGGTACGGTGCACTCTGACTTGTTGAGTTAATGGGTGTTATGGTGATACCTGGGTGCTGACTTGTTGGAGTTGCACCTTTTTTTTGGGGGGATAATGACGACAAGGTAATCCACCCTTAAAACCACACAATGACTACAATTATTCGCCGCCACCGTAATTACTGAGAGATAGATTATAAGCCCCAGACAGCATTCTTTTCGGGGTATCGCACTAAAAAACTTCTGAAATATAACTCCGCTCCCTTTGGCGAGCTTCGTGAGAAGCTGAGGGCTACTTTACTGGAACTCTATAATTTTGGATATAAACGCTTCATCTGTGGGATGGGTGAAGGGTTTGACCTTGTCGCTGCTGAGGAAGTGCTTAAATTTCGAGAGATTAAGCCTCTGGTCGAGCTAATGGCAGCCGTGCCGTATATTGGGCATGAGAGGAGCTTTTCTATGGAGGAGAAGGGGCTTTATTATGATTTGCTGACTAAGGCGGACGAAGTGAAGGTCTTGTGTAATAATCCTGTGAACATTGGGGGTGCTCATCTCTTGCGTAATGAGTATATGCTTGGGGAGTCCTCTGTGCTCGTGTGTTATTTTGATGAGGCTAAGAGTGAACCTCGTAGTGGTACGCAGTACAATGTGCGCCACGCTCGTAAGGAGGGGCTTCGGGTTATTAATCTTTTTAGGTGTTAGGTATTAGGAGTTAGGAGTTTGGGGGGTTGGACTTGAGGGGTTGGTGTCTGCGGAATCTTCGATTCCTTTTTTGGTGTCTTTTTGACACCAACCCCCTGGCTACTGCTATACAGCCTCTAATCCATTACTCAGTACTTACTCAGTCATTACTTAAGTTGGCTCTAATCCGTGTGAAAGCCGCCTGCCATCGCCCTAACGCCGGGCTGGCGGTCCTTCCCAGGACTTGGGTGCAGTGCCGCTAGCCTAGTGCTACTCTACTGTGACACTCCTACAACCTAACACCTAAAAAAAGGGGGCAAAAGCCCCCCAAAATTAATCATTAATCATTAAACTACGTTGTGTATAGGTAACGCTTGATGCTGCGCTTAGGCGTTTTCTCAAACTCGTCAGGATACAGTACCACCTCGCTAAGCTGCTCATAACTGCCCACAAGCTGATTCAACTCTGCCAAATTAGCCTTCATTACCTCAGCCAATAACTCATCGCTTTTCATCTCAATACTCCCCAGTCCATCATAATCTGGATATACAAGTGCAACTAACTTGCCCTCACGCTCTACCACCAAACTCTCCATTACACAAGGCATATTGTTAAGCTTGCTCTCTATCTCCTCTGGATAGATATTCTGACCAGACGAACGAAGTATCATAGTCTTATTACGTCCACGGATGAAAATCGTCCCATCCTCAGCAGTAGACCCCATATCCCCAGTATGTAACCACCTCTCTGAATCTATCGAAGCTGCCGTAGCCTCTGCATTCTTATAATAACCCATCATAACATTCTCCCCACGTACACATATCTCCCCAACGCCACTAAGTGGCTCCTTGTTATCAATCTTTACCTCCATAATCTCAGGCAAAATTCGACCGCAAGATTTCAAAACAAACTCATTAGGATAGGAATAACTAATAAGAGGTCCACACTCTGTCATACCATAACCCACCGTGAAAGGAAACTTTATCTTCTTGAAAAATGCCTCTACATCAGAGTTCAAAGCCGCTCCGCCAATAATCATCTGCGAAAACTCCCCTCCAAACGAATCCATTAACTTCTTGCGTATAACCGCATAAATGCTGGTATCCAACAATGGCACTTTGAGGGCAAGCTTTGTTAATTGTTTGTCAAGCATAGGAAGTATCTGCTTCTTGTATATCTTTTCAAGAATCAAAGGAACAGTGAATATAACCGAAGGCTTAATCTGAGCCATAGCAGCTACAAGTAGCTTAGGAGCAGGTATCTTACCCAACATATATACGTGGCTACCACAAGTCAAAGGATATAAGAAATCAAATGCACACCCATAAGCGTGGGCAAGTGGCAAAAATGCCAACGCACGTGAACCAGGATAATGTACACCAAGTGAATGACCAAACATAACATTGCCAGCTAGCGAATTGCCATTAAGCATTACACCCTTCGAAAAACCAGTCGTACCACTCGTGTAGTTAAGGAGTATTAGCTCAGAATTTGGAGTATGGTAAAATTTAACATCCTCAGGTGTCAAACCACTTGGATAACGCTTCTTAAACTCACGCTCTACATTATTGCTCGATGCACTACGTGAATATGTCTCAGAGATATAATTAAACGAAAAATCGTCAAGACGAACTGTCGCCTTAATATTAGGCATATCGTTCTGTTCGAGCGATTCATAATAGATGTCACCTGTGAACAGCATAACCGAATCAGAGTGGTTTACTATATGCTGAACATCATTTGCCTTGAAGTCCTGAAGAATAGGCACGATAACTGCACCATAGGTTACAGCAGCAAGGAATGTAGTGCCCCAATGTGGTGTAGCCCTGCCGATAAGTGCTATCTTGTCGCCACGCTTAACCTCCAACTTCTCAAAAAGAATATGAAGTTTGATAATCTGCTCAGTTAGTTGAGCATAAGTAAAGGTTTCTTTTTTGAAGTAGTCTGTGATAGCTGGACGCTCCCAGTGCTCCTTGAATGACTTCTCGTAAAGTTCAATAAAATTTTCTTTTATCATCTTCTTATAAAGGGAACTTTTATATTCCCCGAGTTTTGGTTCTTTAGGCAGGAAACCACTATAATCCCCTCCCTAATTATAATTGTTTTTTAGGGAGCTTTATAGTCCCCCTCCCTACAAAAAATATGGGGGGAATCCAAAAACTCCCCCCACACAATTGTGATACAAATATAATAATTTATTTGTTTTTAACAAAATTTAGCTGTGCCTCAAACAAATTATTTGAGTGGTGAGCCATAGTCTTTGTCTCATTAAGGATAGTGAGATACAGAAGCGAAGTTCGAGACGAAGTCTTTTGCTTTCCTACCACACGCTCAATTTGAAGCTTAGTGGCACGTGAAAGAATCTCATCGAACCTCTGGCGTTTTTCTATAATCTTATCCATATTTGAACTGTCGCCATTTCGAAGCATCTTAACCCTAGCGATATACAGCTCTTTCGAAACAGTGCCAATTTGCTTAAGCTCGTCGTTCTGCTCCTTAGAGAAACCGTGGTGGTTGTTGTCAAGGTGTTGACGTGCTGGCATAGTAATATAGGTAAGTGCTACGGCTACTTCGTTTATGAAGTCTACAACTTGTGCATAATAGCTACCTGTTGCCACTTCGGCTTCGTTAAGCCCCCGAAGTTCGCTGTGGAGTGTTTCGCTACGCTCTTTGGCTAACTTAAGGAATTTCTTAGCCTTTTTATGAGACTTGCGTGCCATTTGGTAGTCTTCTGTAAAGAGTGCCTCCATTGTCTGCTCGTAGATATCAGCCATCGTAGACATAGACTCTACCATATCTTCCTGAGATGACTCTAGGATAGATTTCTTGTCTGCTTTCGCAGCAGCCTTAGCCTCTTCTTCTTTCCTCTTGCGTTTGAATGACTTTCTGCTGTGGTAAATCATATAGATACATAGTATGCCGATACCTGCTATTGCCCAAACACCCCCGTACATAAGGAGCATAGCAATGATAAATGCCACCGAGAAGGCGATAAATGCTGTTAAGAACCAACCCGAAATTACGGTAAGTACACCTGTGATACGATAAACCGCAGTCTCACGTCCCCAAGCTCTATCGGCTAGCGAACTACCCATTGCCACCATAAAGGTTACATAAGTGGTAGAAAGAGGCAGCTTAAGAGATGTAGCCGAAGCAATAAGGATAGATGCCGCTGTAAGGTTTACAGTTGCACGAATCAAGTCAAAAGGAGCTTTGTCTGCACCCTCTTCAATACAAGGCTCGAAACGCTTAGAAATCCAACGCTGAACAGGCGAAGGGGTAATCTTTATAAATGCCTTATTGAAGCTAACTGCCGAACGTACAATCGTACGAGAAACTAGTGAAGAACCAAATCTTTCGCCTTCACTGTCTTGGCTAGCAAGGTTAATCTCTGTTTCGGTAACTTTACGAGCCTTCTTCGAGAACCAAAGAGTAAGGGTCATAATAGCACCAGCAGCGAATAGGTATAGCCAGTTTGCTTGTACTTTGCCTTCAAGTGCAACCATCTTCATAGCCGATACATCAGCCATACTAGCACCGTTGTTAACAGCCTCTAGACCGATGTCAAATGTATTCTTACCTGCCATAAATACCCCGATAAAGTTCACAAGGTCATTACCTGCAAAGGCAAGTGCTAGCGATAGAGTACCTGCAAGAACGGTAAGCTTCAAGATGTTGAGCCTAAAGATATGTTGAATAAGTCCCATAATTACAGTCCAGAACCCAAACGAGCAAAGAAGGGTAACTATAGTGCTTGTGTTGTTTAGAAACTCTTTAAGTTCGGCATTCATAATAGTTGTGTCCTTAAGACCTTTGAATACTGCGAAGTAAGAGATTGCTGTAAGGGCGATACCGCACCATATAGACCCTATGTATTTAAACGACTTCTTGTACTTAAATGTAAAGACAAGGCGTGAGACATACATAACAATCATACCTGTGACAAACGACACTACAACCGAAATGAGGATACCCGAAATAATAGCCAGTGCTTTTGAACTATTGATATAGTCCGAAAGTGCAGAAGCCATATTAGGGTCAGAAGCCCAGATATTTACAAGTGCAACAGCCACTGCCGAACCGAGAAGTTCGAAGACAAGCGAAACTGTTGTCGATGTAGGAAGCCCTAGGGTATTGAACATATCTAGAAGGATAACGTCGGTGAACATTACTGCGAGGAATATCATCATCACAGAGTTGAAGTCAAATTCGCTAGGGAAGAATATCCCACTACGAGCAACCTCCATCATACCACTCGAAAAGATAGCCCCAAAGAGGATACCCACCGATGCAACGGTCATAATCACCCATCTAGGGGCGGCCTTGCTACCCAGAGCTGAGTTCAAAAAGTTTACAGCGTCATTACTAACGCCTACCACTAGGTCTGATACTGCAAGAGCCATCAGAATAGCGACAATCACATAATAAATTGGATCCATAAAATTAATTAATTAGTTATTTGTTTTTTCTTTCTTCTTTTTGTTTTTTTCTCACCGCCTTTTTTTTGGGGGGGCGTTTTTTTTGCTCTAGAGCATTGAGAGTGTTTGGCGAATTATGTCTTCTACTGACAGTTCGGGACTCTCACTTAGTATTTTTTTCACTGCTTTTTGAACAGCGTTTTTAGTGAAGCCAAGAACCAGTAGTGCATCTTGTGCTTCTTGGGCTTTGCCAAAGGTGTCGCCCTGTGACTGTGATAGGGTGGTGGTCGTTGTGCTTAGTGAGATTACTTTATCTCTTAGTTTTACGATAACTACTTCTGCGGTTTTTGCTCCTATGCCTTTAACGGCTGTTAGTACCTTTACGTTTCCAGTGCTTATAATAGTGCACAGTTCTTCGGGGGAGTGTGACGATAGCATAATTCTAGCTGTGCCGCCTCCGATACCGCTAACCGATATTAGGAGTCTAAAGAGAGCTCTTTCGGTTTCGGTTGCAAATCCGTATAGGACGGCGGCTTGGTCTTGAACTGTGTATAGGTGAGTGAATAGTTTAGCAGAGCTTTGTCCTTGGATTGTGCTCTGTGTATTAAGTGAAATGGCAAGGTTGTAACCTATCCCCCCAGCCTCTATAATAGCTGTGGTAGGGCTAAGTGAGATTAGTTCTCCTTTAATATATTCGTACATATATTGTCCTTTTTTTGAAGCTAGGTTTTTGCCTATATGCTTTATTTTATTAACTTTCAGCAGGTGTCAACAACTACACTTGTGATTAAAAAGTTAAATTTTATGGTGCGAAATTATAAAATATTTTGCATCTTTGCGAGTGAAAGTTTACTTTAATTTATTTGTAACAATTTCTTAACTAATATAATTTATCATTTTTACATTTATGAAAATCACTAAAACACTATCAGTAGCTATTCTAGGGCTAGTTTCAATGGCATTTGCGACATCTTGCGGTGGGGCAAATACTTCTACAAAAAATTCTGTTGACACTTCAGCAGTTTCGACTGTTTCGAGCAGTAATGGCAAAATTGCTTATGTTCGAATGGATTCTCTTATGAGTGGTTATGGTCTTTACATTGACCTTGGCGGTGAGTTTGCTAAGAAGCAGCAGCAGGCGCAGAAGGAGTTGGAGTCTAAGGCTCGTTCACTAGAGAGTGAGGCACGTGACTTCCAGGAGAAGGCACAAAAGGGTCTTATCACTAGCTATCAGGCTCAGAAGAAGCAAGAGGAGTTAGCAAATAAGGAGCAACAAATCCGCACTTATCAGGACACTAAGCTCAGAGAGCTTTCTGAGCAAGAGGGTGTTCTTACAGCTCAGATAGCAGAGGCTATTATGAGTTATCTTAAGGAGTACAATGCAGAGAAGGGTTATTCTATGATTCTTCAGTCTATGGGTGGCAATCCTGTAATTTTGGCAGATCCTGCGCTTGATATTACAGCTGAGGTATTGGATGAGCTTAACCGTCGTTACGAGGCTACACTTACGAAGTAGTTTTTTGAGATAAAGAGAAAGTAGGTTATAACTCTAGAATTTTGGGTGGCAGCTAGATTTGTTGCTGTTTCTTAGTTTAGGGTTGTAGCTTTTACGATACAAAAAAAGAGAGCTTCTATCTTTTCTATATTAGAAAGGGTAGAGGCTCTTTTTATTTTGGCAGGTGTTTATAGAAAAAGGAATTTTTTGAAGTTCAGTTTATTTGTCACCGTAGTGTCCGTAGGCGGATATTGCCACTACAATTAATTCTTCGTTGTATATTTTGTAGAGTAGGCGGTGTTTGCTATCAATTCTTCGTGACCATATTTCTTCTGTGTTTCCTTTTAATTGTTCTGGCTTTCCTGTGCCTGAGCGAGGGTGTTTGCTTAGTTCGTCGAGGAATTGTGCGACCTTTAGCACGAGTTTTTTGTTGCCACTTTTGAGGTGTTCTTTAATATCTGCTTCAAATTTGGGTTTAAGGATTACTTTGTAGCTCATAGTCCTAGTTCGGCTTTTACGTCATCCCACGACTTGAATTTGGAGATATCTGCCCCTTTAAGTTCGGCTAAATCTTTATTGAGTCTTTCTAGGTTTTCGGGTATATCCCAGAATGGGTCTTTTGAGGGGCTTGGGTTGACTTTGATTTGGGTATTTGGTTTTAGATCGAATATTCCTTCTTTGCTTTTTATGGCTATGTGTTGGGTCACAGCAAGTTTCATATATTTGCTGATGTTATTTCTGAATTCTGTAACTGTTAGTAGTAGCATTGTTTTGGGAGTTTTAGTATTTTAGTGTCATAATTATGTCATATTTACGTACAAAAATAGTACTTTTTTTGAAGTAATCAAAATTTTGCCTATAAATTTTTGCCAGGTGGATGTTTTAGGGGACAAGCGATAATTATAGTGGAACAAGTATCTGTTATTATTTGTTCTGTTTCTATATTTTCCTAGGCTTTTTGGCACTGCAACCGTGTCTCGGGAGAGACCGCCAGTCCGGCGTTAGGACGATGGCAGGCGGCTTTCACACGGATGAAAAACGGATGAGAGGCTGTGTAGAGCTAGCAGGGGGTTGGTGTCAGAATGACACCAAAAAAGGGGTCAAGCGATAATTATAGTGGAACAAGTATCTGTTATTATTTGTTCTGTTTCTATATTTTCCTAGGCTTTTCGGCACTGCAACCGTGTCTCGGGAGAGACCGCCAGCCCGGCGTTAGGGCGATGGCAGGCGGCTTTCACACGGATGAGAAACGGATGAGAAACGGATGAGAGGCTGTGTAGAGCTAGCGGGGGGTTGGTGTCAGAATGACACCAAAAAAGGAATCGAAGATTCCGCAGACACCAACCCCCAAAAACCGAACCTCAAAAACCGAACCTAAAACAAACATAATTTTAACGCTCCACCCGATTTTTCCGCCTGACCCCCAATTTCCGCCTGACCCTGTTTTAGGTATTAGGTTGTAGGGGTTAGGATGAGCAAAAAAAAAAGGTTCAACTAGAAAGTTGAACCTTTGTCGGGGTACCAGGATTCGAACCTGGGACCCTCTGCTCCCAAAGCAGATGCGCTAACCGGGCTGCGCTACACCCCGAATTTTCCCGATTTGTGAGTGCAAAGATAAAACTAATATTTTAATTCTCCAAATTTTTCTTTAAATATTTTTTTCTTATTTTTGTACTTCGATAAAAACTTACAAATACACTCAAACTATTAAAGACTTAACTTCAATGGAAAAACTTATCTCACAAGGTATCGTAGATACATACTTCAATAAACTAAAAGAAAACCTAGAACTTGATGCAGCTATCGTAGGGGGAGGACCCTCAGGATTAGTAGCAGCATACTACCTCGCAAAAGCTGGCAAAAAAGTAGCCCTCTTCGAACGCAAGCTCGCTCCTGGTGGCGGTATGTGGGGCGGTGCTATGATGTTTAACGATATTGTCGTGCAAAAAGATGCACTACCTATCCTCGACGAACTAGGCGTAAATTATAAACACTACAAAGAAGAAGCGTATATCGTAGACTCAGTGCACGCAACAGCCGCACTCACATACGCAGCTACTAAAGCTGGCGCAACAATCTTTAACTGCTACTCAGTCGAAGACGTAGTATTCAAAGGGCAAAAAGTTGTAGGGCTTGTAGTCAACTGGACACCAGTCCTCAGAGAAGGTATGCACGTAGACCCTCTTATGATTATGGCAAAAACCGTACTCGAAGCTACTGGTCACGACTGTATGATTGCCAAACTCGTAGCAAGAAAAAATAACGTCAAACTAAATACCCTCGACGGAGAAGTAGCAGGCGAATGCTCCCTAGATGTGGAAATAGCAGAACGCACAACCATAGAAAACACCAAGGAAATTTACCCAGGACTTTTCGTTAGCGGTATGGCTTCGAACGGTGTCAGCGGTGCACCACGTATGGGCCCAATCTTTGGCGGTATGCTAATGTCAGGACTCAAAGCCGCTACACTGATGATTGAAAAAATCTAAAAAATAAAAGACCACAGCGCATACACACTGCGCAATATACACCACCAAATAAACTCATACAACCGCAATTTATGAACTTCGGACTATATGTAATAGCTACACAACCGACACTTCCCTACGGGGAGGTGGCGGAAATCTGTGTGCGAAAAGGCATCAAATATCTGCAACTCCGTGAGAAGAACCTTAGCGACAAAGAACTACTTCGTGCAGCTGCCGAAATTCTAGAGGTCACAAAGGGAACAGCCACTAAAATGGTTGTGAACGACAGAGCCGATATCGCCAAAATCGCTGGGGCAGACCTCTTACACCTTGGGCAGGACGACCTCAGCGTGGAGGATGCCCGTAAGATTGTCGGAGATATGCCTATTGGGCTGTCGACCCACTCCATAGAACAGGCACGTGAAGCACTAAAGCACAACCCTGAATACATAGGCTTCGGCCCTATTTATAAAACCACTACAAAAGAGAATCCCGACCCTACTGTCGGCACTCAACTTCTCGAAGAAGTTTTAAAGTTTGTGGATACACCAGTGGTGGCTATCGGGGGAATCTTTATGGAGAACATCCAGGAGGTTCTGCGTGCAGGGGCTACTAACCTTTCTATGGTCAGATACCTTATGTGCGACGATATGGAGGCTCGTATCGAGGAGGTGCAAAATGCTATGGCTAGAGCCATAAAATTCTAAAGATTAAAAATCCAAAAAAACATATAAAAGATATGCCAGAATATATTACCCTTTCGCTATTTATAATCGGAGCTTATTTATTAGGTTCAATACCTACCGCTGTATGGGTAGGGAAGATATTTTTCAAGATGGATGTTCGAGACCACGGTTCGGGCAATGCTGGGGCGACAAATGTGCTACGGACTTTTGGTACTGCTGCGGCGATACCTGTCTTTTTGATAGATGGGGCTAAGGGCTATGGTGCGGTTATGCTCTCTTGGTTTACGCCTCTTGCGCCAGTGGGCGATGCTGACCCTTCGGAGTGGTTTATGGTATTGCGTATAGGGCTAATGGTGGCTGCTATTTTGGGTCATATATTCCCTGTTTTCGCATCTTTTAGGGGCGGTAAGGGCGTTGCTACTATCGCAGGTGCTTTGATTGCAGTTGCTCCTATACCTTTGTGTGGGAGTTTTGCTATGTTTGTGTTGTTTTGGAGTTTGACTAGTTATCTCTCACTTGGGTCTATAATGTCTGGAGTGACTTTCCCTTTGTGGATGTTTTTGTACTATATTATTATTGGGGAGGAGGTATCGCTTGCTATGATGATTTTCTCTGTTGTCGTGGGGGGAGTGCTAGTAAATACACATAAAGCTAACATCGCACGATTAAGGGCAGGCACTGAGTCAAAGACTTATCTATTCAGAAAATAGAACCTTTATAATGATTAATGATTAATGATTAATTTTTTGGGGGCTTTTGCCCCCTTTTTTAGGTGTTAGGTTGTAGGTGTTAGGTTGTAGGTGTTAGGTTGTAGGTGTTAGGTTGTAGGTGTTAGGTTGTAGGTGTTAGGTTGTAGGAGAACTAAAAAAAAGGGGCTGTAAAGCCCCTAAGTCATTAATCACTAATCATTAATAAACGCTAATCATTAATCATTAAAATTCTAAAGCGTTCTTGCCAAACGGATACCAGTAGCACGGCTACCCTCCGAGTAGTCACAGTTGCGAGAACCCACATATAACGAGTCGTAATAAGAGATATAACTGCCGCCACGTACCACGTGCATATCTTCAATCAATCCATAACTAGCATCTGGACCCATAGGATTGCTGCTAGGTGACTCCGAATAATATACAGTAGAGAACCAGTCCCAACACCACTCACTAACATTGCCACTCATATTATATAAGCCCAACTCATTAGCCTTCTTACTTCCTACCTCTTGAGTAGATGTGGCATTATCCCTATAATATCCCACATCCTCAACATCATTGCTGCCCGAATACTTATAACCAAGGCTACTGTTACCGCCACGTGCAGCAAACTCCCACTCTGCCTCAGTAGGCAAACGATATCCCTTCTTAGTGTAATCAGCAGTAACCGTGCTGCCACTAATAGTATAACACTCCTCATAACCCTCCAATACACTAAGCGCATTGCAGAACTCTATCGCCTCAAGCCAAGATATCAACTCAGCAGGATAAAGTGACGAAGAACTATTATAGCTGTTGTTATAACCCATAACCTTATACCACTGCGCCTGACTCAACTCATACCTAGCGATATAATATGACGAAAGAGTAACGCTATGCAAAGGCAACTCATCACTATATCCATTGTACTCATTACCCATAGTGAACGTACCGCCTGTAACCTCTACCATCTTAATGAACGAAGTGTCGTCATCTTCCTCACTGTCATCACCCAAAATGCCGCCACCAAGCTCGCCACCATCACCCCAAGAGTCAATATTACTCTCAAATGTTACAACGCCATTCTCAATGGTGATTGTACAGCTATAAATCTTACCAGACTCAAGCTCAAGAGCCTCATCCAAAATCCAAGAATATGATTCCCCTGCAACCACTATCTCAGCAAGTGAACTGCCAGCCGAAATGCTCTGTGGAGCGACCATAGCGATATGGCTGCTCTCACTCAACTCATAAGGAGTAATACTCTCAACCTCGCCAACACCGATATACTCAGAAGTAAGTGCATTACAGTCAACATCGCATAGCGCAGTGAAAACAACACTAGCATCAGCAATAGAAATAACCTCACTGTCAAAATTAACCTGCACGGCTGCCATCTTATATTCAAAGCTCAACTTCGTGTTACTCTCACTGCTAGCAGCTGTTACTGCACCCAGTAGCTGAGAGGCTGTATATCCTGCCTCAGTGCTCTGGTCAGTGTTAACGCTAAAGCTAAACGAGCCATTGCCATATATAGTTGTGTACGGATAAATAGCACTGTAAACCAAATCACCAGTGTACTCATCACAATAAATAGGTGATGTACTAGTAAATTGACCACTGCTTCCGCAAACATATTTTACATTCTCTGCATAAACATCACCGCTAGACTTTGTGGCAAATACCCCAATAGCATCGCCAGTCTCAAAACTGCTCTCATCGCTGATTTCTGAGCTAAAGGTTATTTCTACCTTAGTTGTGTCGCCGTCTGGATCTGGTGTAGGCGTTTCAGAGCTACTTTCGCAGGCAGCAAATAGAATAGCTGCAAGTAATGTTAAAAGTAATAAAGATCTTTTCATAGTGTCTTTAAAGTTATTCATTTTTTTTAAATTGTGAGATTTATGCGATTAGTCCACTCCTCCCCACTCGTCGTTACTTAAATGTCTTCAAGAGCGAGCTAATCGCAGGTAAAGTTAACTAAAATAGTTTTCACTACCAACTATTTCCGAATTATTCTATTTGTTGTGATTTGTGACAAAAATAATACTGTGATTTATTATGCTGTTTTGTGTGGCGTTATAGGCTTATTATCTGGATGTTGCATTTGCTGCGATGCCTTTGGTTTAGGTTTTGCTCCAAAAAAAGTTGTTAGTGAAAACTATTTTAGTTAACTTTACCTGCGATTAGACACTTTTTTGTAATTTTAGGCAATGAGCCGCAAAGAATGGTCAAATCACAAAATCTCACAACTTAAAAACAGAAAAGACAAAAATGAGGAATTTATTACTTTTAGCCCTATGCGGCATCTTCGCTTTCGTGTCGTGTCAAGACACTACGGGACTTGAGCCTCAAGATGACGCTTCGAGCGTTTCTTTTATTTCCAAAATTAACGACCACCTAACAAAGGTCTCTACACTCGGTTTCGAGGATGGCGACCAAATTAGTGTATATGCCTATAATAGCGGTGGCGTTACTCAGCAGAGCAATGTAAAGTATAGCTACACAAACGAAAAATTTGTTAGCGAAGACCCTATCGAGTATACTGGTGCCGAGCTTACATACCTTGCAATTTACCCTTATAGCTCGTCTATGATGACCTCTTTTACTGTCTCTAGCGACCAGAGTGAAGACTACTATGAAAATGATATCTTGACCGCTAAGACAGCAAATACCGCTGACTCAGAGGTTGAACTAGATTTCGAGCACCGCCTCTCTAAAATCGAGGTCAATGTTGTCGGAGCTGGTGTAGATGTAAGTGATGCAACGGTAAGTATCTCTGCAAAGGTAAATATGACGTGTGACTTCTATAATAATACCTATTCGGCTACGGGCGAGAAGTTGTCTATCACTCCTGCTTCGGATGGAGAGAGTAGCTTTAGGGCAGTTGTTGTGCCTCAGTTTGTCTCTTCGGGAAGTGACTTAATCACCATTACTATTGCAGGAGAGTCTTACGACTGGGTTCTTAATAGTGATGTAGATTTGGAGTCGGGTTATAAGTATGTTTGTAACGTTAGGGTTTCGGATGGTGCAGTAGAATTTACTGGCGATATAGAGCCTTGGACAGATGGTGGCGATATCCCTGGCGGTGGACAGTATGATGAAGATTCAGATGGTTTTGTGCAGCTTATTCTTGAAGAAATCGGTGATACTTATTGTGTTGTTTCGGTTGATTCAAAAGACTATACAGGTACATATTTCCTTGGTAGTTATAGAACATCATATCTTAATGCAAGTTATGGCGGTGATGTTGATGCGATGGCAGCGGCTATGGTCGGTAAAATTTCAGAGATGTATGGGCTTAGGACTGGAGAGAGTGTATTTACAGGCGACCTAGAGATGTTTAACCTTAGCGAGGGCACTCGTTTCTGGACGTACACAACAAATGCTGAGTATATTATATTTGTGGTGGGTATAACCTCTGGAGGTATAGTTACGACTGATGTAGTGAGCACTAGATTCACCACTGGTACACTTCAGCCTTCGGACAACCAACTCGCTCTTACGGTTCAGGATGTTGGCGAGAATAGCGCAACTGCTTATGTGACAACAACAAATAGTGATACATATTTGGCAGGATGTTATAAATCGTCGGCTTTGGCAGGTTACACAGATGATGAGATTATGAGTGTTCACATTGCTAGTTATAACGGTTGGGCTAACTGGGCGACTGTAACAGGTGATATGCAAATTAACCTAGAGTCTTTGAGTTCGGCTACTGACTATACGGTCTTTGTTTATGGTTGTGAGGCTAGTCAACCGACTACATCGCTAGTGAAGGTAGAGTTTACTACGGGCGGTGAGCCAGCTGCACCAGATGTAGAAATACCAGATGTGATTATTGTTTCTACTGAGGAGTTTGGTACTGTTGAAGCTACTAATGTTCAATCCACTACTTTCGATGTAACCATAACACCTATTGACAAAGAGATGTCGTATATTCCGCTTCTTTGTACTAAAGAGCTTTATGACTCGTATAATGGCGAGGCGGCTGTTATTATGAGTGACTTGCAGTTCTTCAAGGGTTATGCTGAATGGTATGGCATTACACTTCGTGAGATATTAGAGATTGCTTATACTCAGGGCGATGTTGTGGCTAAGGAGTATGATGACTTGGAGGCAGGTACAGAGTATGTATATTATGCTTATGGTTTGGATACTGAGACTTTGCAGCCAATCACTAAGTTGGAGCTAGTGCAGTTCACTACTGCGGCGGCACTCAGTGCACCAATGTCTAATGTCTCGGCATATAAGACGAGCGGTTATGAGTCGTATGATATTACCTTCAAGCGCACAATTAGCGGAGGCAATACTAGATTTACTTCTTTACCTTTGAAGTAATAATATGTCATAGGCAATCATTGGGATTTCCAAACAAGAGGCTAGCTTTGTTGAAAAGCTAGCCTCTTTGTTAGTGCCCCTATATTTGGAGCTCTTTAGACTGGTTTTATCTTAGCCCTAGGCGTTACAATGATTACAGCACCAAGCCTACCTGGAGAGGCTACTATGCCTGCCCTAGCACTCCTTAGCTCGCAGCTAGGATTTGGCGAAGTGCTAGTAGGACTTATGATTGCCTTATACATCGCAATGGATAGCTTCGGGACTGCCTACAATGTCACAGGAGACGGCGCTATCGCTATGGTCGTAGGGGCAATAGCAGGTAAATCTAAGAAATAACCAGTTCCTCTTACTGTAGAGAAACTGGTTAATTATGAGTAAAACTTTTCCGTTCCGTTTGAAAAACGAATAAGAGAAGCGAATTATAGTGCATAAAGGTATTCTGGTGAAATATCTGCTCCGTTATCCCACTGTATTGTCCAATCGCTAAGTGTGAAATTCTTGAATGTTTCAACCTCTTTGATAGGTTCAAAAATTTCGCCACAGAGATGATCCTTTAAATCTATTACTTTTTGTTTGCCATCACTGAAACAAACAGTGATAACATAGTCTCGTACATACTGTGCGTTAGTTATCCAAATAGGTTTCATAGCTTTAATTATTTAAGGGGTTCAATTTTATTGAGTGATTTATTCTGCTCCATAAGCGACCAGTTTTCCAGTAATTCTTCCTTATGTAAATCTAACCATTCATATACCATTGCAATAGCTCTTCGAGGGAGTGACCCCTGAATTATTCCATCCTTTATAGATATTAATGCACGATACTCGCCATATCTTACGTGAAAATGTGGCGGATTGTGGTCTTTGAATAGCATTGTGATTATGATTCCATAGAATGATGATATTTCTGGCATAACGGTCCTTTTATTTACAAAGATAACGAGAATCCTTCATAAACACAAATTATCTTTTAATTTTATAAAATCATAAATATAGGTGCCCTATTAAAAACCTCTGACTTTAAAGATTAAATTCTTTAAAGTCAGTTATTATCCCCTTAACGGCTTTTTGTCTAAAGGTTATAGGTTCTACCTTATAAATTGTTAAAGCGGATGTGCAAATGGTGTGCCGTAAGTCTTAGTACTATACCGCTACGTCGTTGTCACGTAGTGCGTCGTTGAGCGATGTCTTTAAATCGGTAGACTCTTTGCGCTCTCCTATGATAAGTGCGCACGGTACGCCATAGCTTCCCGATGGATACTCCCTAGTATATGTCCCTGGGATAACAACCGACCTCTGGGGTACATATCCCTTATACTCCTCACCGCTTAGGGTGTCTATAACCTTTGTAGAACCCGTAATAACTACATTCGCCCCAAGGACAGCTCCACGGCATACTCTTGCTCCCTCGACAACAATTGCCCTGCTGCCAATAAAACAGTCGTCCTCAATAATCACTGGTGCAGCCTGAACTGGCTCTAACACTCCGCCGATACCTACGCCACCGCTAAGGTGCACACGCTTGCCTATCTGAGCACAGCTACCTACCGTTGCCCAAGTGTCGACCATAGTTCCCTCGTCGACATAAGCCCCAATATTCACAAACGACGGCATCATTATAACACCTCGTGAGATATAAGCCCCATAGCGTGCCACTGCGTGAGGAACAACCCTAACGCCCAACTCCTCATAGCCACGCTTAAGCTCTATCTTGTCGTGGAACTCCAACTCGCCTGCCTCCATAGTGCGCATACCCTGTGTAGGGAAGTAGAGTATAACACCCTTCTTTACCCACTCGTTAACTCTCCATCCTCCATTGCCGTCAGGCTCTGCGCAGCGAAGCTCTCCGCTATTGAGCAGCTCCACAACTCGCTCTATTGTTGCTTTCTTCTCGCTTAAAAGTTCACGGTTTTCCCATACCGCTTCTATATCTTTTCTTAGTTCTTCGAAATTTGTCATAATTTTTATATCTTTTTTAATGTTACAATTACTGGCTTGTGGTCTGAGTATGTCCAATCGGGCGACTGGTAACTCTCACACTCATAGAGCGAACTGTTGTACAAAACATAGTCTATTCTAAAAAAGCCTCCCATCTCCCTATATGTGCTGCCGTAGCCATCGCCAGCATCCCTAAAGGCATCGCTCAAATCGCCCTTTATAGTCTCGTATGTATAACTCATTGGCGTAGCGTTGAAGTCTCCTATAACGAGAACACCGTTTTTAAAGCTCTCTATTTTCTGACTCAGAGTGTCAGCTTGTGCGGCACGCTCTCTGAAATTCTCAGCCATAATACTGGCTGTCTTTTGGCTCTGAATTTTTGTGCTGTCTCCCTCTAAGAACTTCATAACGCTCTGCTCCTTGTTTATCTTATTAAAGCCTGTGGTCTGCAAATGACAGTTGAATATACGAATCGTGTCGCCTAGGTGAACCATATCGCAACTCGTAAAGCCTGAGCCATAGTCTCCTGAATTATAATTCCTGCGTCTAGACAATGGATATTTGCTAAGTATTATCCTGCCAGTGTAACCGCTCAGTGACTCCGTGGGGTTCTTCTGGTATATCCTATAAGCATACTTGTCGAAAAGCTCATCGACGATTGCCAGCTCAGAGGAATCCCTAACCATAAATTCTTGAAAGCATATAATGTCGGAGTCAAGGCTGTCTAGTCTATTGCATATCTCTGATAATCGCTCCTTAGAATCATCAAAGTTCCCCATACAGTGGGTGTTGTAGCTTACGAGGGTAAGTTCCTCTGCGGTCTTCTTTTCGCCAGGGTATTTTTTCCCCCACTCCAATTGTACGAAACCCCCAACCGAAAATGATGTGGCAAGTAGAACCCCAAGCGATACAAATATCATAGTTCTATGCCACAAAAGAATCCAAATAATCAGCACAAAGCAAAGTGCTAAATAGATAAAAGGAATCGCCATAGCAAAGAATTGAAGCCATACTGTCTCACGTGGGTCTACTCCCCCTGCTACTATGGCGCATAGCAGTGACGATACTAAGAGTGCTGTTACGACAATTAGTATTAGCTTTATAATCTTTGAAAATATAGAACTCTGCATATATTTTTGATAGTGGTTATAACTTCCTTTTTTTCTCTTTTCAGTTGTTTTAGGGGACTTCTAAAAATCCCCTTTAGAACCTAGGTCTATTGCCTAGCCTTACCTTCTTCCATATCAGTAGAAGGGCTAAGCCAAATACCATACCCCCTAGGTGGGCGAAGTGTGCTACATTGTCGTTTGAGGCTAGCCCTTGGAGTAGCTCTAGTACGCCATAGCCTATCACAAACCACTTTGCTTTGATGGGTATAGGAAGGAAAAAGAGATAAAGAGGCACATTTGGATGCAGCACACCAAAAGCGAGTAGTATCCCATAGACTGCTCCCGATGCCCCGATAGTTATTCCATAGTCTCCCGTGAGGCTCATAACAAGTAGATTAAGTGCACCTGCGCCAATACCTGTTAGCAGATAGTAGCTCAAAAAACGCTTACTACCCAAGTCATACTCCAACTGTCTGCCGAACATCCATAGGGCGAACATATTGAAGAATAGGTGTGTAAAGTCAGCGTGTAGAAACATATAGCTCACGAGCTGAAAGAACTTAAAATTGTTATGCTCGAAAGGATAAAGTGCCAAATACTTGTCAATAAAAGGAAGTGACTGAGGTATGAAATTTATAAATACCATTGCCACAATGTTGAGCATTATAAGGTTGCTCACAACCGTTTTGAACTCTAATCTCATATTTTGTTGTTTATCGTTTAAATCTATTGTCCATATCGCTTATTATCTCGATGACCTTAAGTCCACTTGCTGTATAGCTAGGCTCTTCGCACCCTAGTAGTCGCTCGAAGAGGGCTGAAATCTCCTCTTGAGAGAGCTTTTTGGGCGGCTGTCTTAGGATATTCTCTGTCAAAATTCTTGCTATTCTCTCTCCTATATTTACACTCGTGCCCTCACTTGCCATACTCATAAAGTCCTCTATGCCGCAGCCCACAGGCATTGCCATAATCTTTAGTGATGTTCCGCCATTGTCCTCTATCTTAAAGCCATAGGATTCGTATTTGTCTATGCTTCCTAGAACTTCGCTCTTTTCGTCTGCGCTAAGCTCTACCTCTGTGCCAACTGCAAGAAACTGCGAGGAAATTGCCCCTTGGCTCTCTTGTAGTATATCTTCGTATTCAATGCGGCAACGTGCTCGTGCTATATTTACAATAGCGAGTCCGTCGGGTGTGTCGACTGCCAAATATTTGCCCTTGTCAAACTGTATGGCTGTGTGCGACGTTGTTACTTGCAGTTCCTCATAGAGGTTTGTCTCTTGTGTGGGGTGTGAACTAAAACCGCTATTATATGTTTCGAAGTTTTTGAACCCAGAGCCCTCTGTGTGTTGAGCACTAGAGCTCGTTAATTCCGTTTCTTCGAGGGTATCGAAGCTGCTAGAGATATAACCGTCCTTTTGGCTGGCTTCTTCTTCGAAACCGCTTGAGACATAGCTACCCTCTTGAGTAGTTTCTTCATCAAAGCTACTTGAGATATAGCCATCCTTCTGGCTAGCTCCCTCATCGAAGCTGCTCTCTTGGAAAGTCTGTGTAGGGCGGCTAGGTGTCGCAAAGTCAGCATTAGAGTGGCTGCCGCCAAAGTCGCTACCTAGTGATTTCAGAACTAAACTCTCGTCGTTTAGTGCCTTCATCTCGTCAAAATCTTTTGGAATCTCCTCGCTGTCCCAGTCACTATTGTCAAATGGGTTATACTTTTTTGTGGGGGTAAAGCTCGGGGGAGCTGAAAATTCTCTGGTGGGAGTATAACTAGGAATATCTATCTCAGAGGGGGTAAAGTCTATTGTCTCTATAATATTGTTCTTGCCAAGAGTTTGGCGCACTGCCGATGCGAGAATCTGCACTATGGCATCTTCCTCCTCAAATCGTATCTCCGTCTTTGTGGGGTTAATATTTACGTCTATTTTATCTTCGTCGACCTCTAGACACAAGAAGTATATCGGTGCGCTATCGCCACTGATAAGCCTGTCGTAGGTCTGACAAATAGATTTGAAGAAACGATTATTGCGGAAGTACCTACCGTTAACGAATAGGTACTGCTCGCCACGACCTCTGCTTTTGGCAGTGTCGGGTGTGCCGATATAACCCTTAATACGCAGTAGGGGAGAGTCGACCTCTAGCGAAAGAAGCTTCTTTGAGTAGCTAGAGCGTGTGAGAGCTACAATTCGTGCGTGTCTATTCTGTGGAGCAAGGATAAGCGGCATTTGCGATAGCGAATCGCTATACTCAAATGCTATTGACTCGTTAATCATAGCTACCCGTATGAACTCACTCTTACAAAGCCTAGACTCATAAGCTTCGCTCTTTAGGAACTTGCGACGTGCTGGCACGCTATAAAAGAGATTCTTTACAGTTATGGATGTGCCCTCGGCTGAGGCGCACGGCTCTTTGACAACCTCTACACCGTCTCTGACGACAACCCTAGTGCCTAGCTCGTCGTCCTTTCGCTTGGTTATAAGCTCGACCTCGGCAACCGATGCAATAGAGGCTAGAGCCTCGCCACGGAAACCGAACGTGCGAAGATTAAACAAATCCTCGGCAGTGCGTATCTTCGAAGTAGCGTGACGAAGAAACGCCTTTGAGGCATCCTCTTCGCTCATACCGCACCCATTGTCTACAACCTGCACAACGGTTCTACCTCCGTCAATCACACGTATAGACACACGACTAGCCCCAGAGTCGATGGCGTTCTCTATCAGCTCTTTGACAATCGAAGCTCCCCTTTGAACAACTTCTCCTGCTGCTATCTGGTTCGCTATATGTATAGGTAATAGCTCTATCATAACTAAAGTCTAATTCTAAAACATTTCGAACGACTCCCCTTGTGAGAAGTCGTTCGCTAAAGAGTAATCCGTTAAGTCCTCCCCGCTTGCCTCTTAAATATTATACCTTTTTTTTATCTCTCTTACATAAACGAGATATAATCTGCCAAAATATAGAATACCGCACCCAGAAGCCCAAGAAAGATAAGCGTACGGATAAGTGTACTGCCTCCCTTGCGGTTAGCCTTCTTAGAACTGTTCATACGGCGCACCCTTCCAGCCCTAATAATAGAGCCAGGAGCGTATTCTTCGCTCTCTATAGAGTCTGCCAAAGCGGCATCTCTTCTCTCTTTGCGCTCCTCTGCCTCTTTGTCCCAGTACATCGGGTGAGAGTTAAAGGTTCTAGGTTTGCGTCTAAAACCAAATCCACTAAGTCCAATCATCGTTATCAAGTGCTTTGGGGTGGGGGAGAGGATATCTGCTGGGAGAGAAAAGTCTTATACTCTCCTTATCTTCCTCCCTCTTGCTGCCTCTCGCTGCCTCTCGCTGCCTCTCGCTGCCTCTCGCTGCCTCTCGCCCGCCCTAATTATTCTCTTTAGGGGAGAAATAAAAACTCTCCTAAAATCTTTAAGTCTACAAAAATGTTATTTTGCGAGTCTAGCACGAATTTCTTCGCTCTGCTTCTCGAAGCCTGGTTTTCCTAGTAGCGCAAACATATTTGCTTTGTAAGCCTCTACACCTGGCTGGTTGAATGGATTCACGCCAAGAGCATAACCGCTCATACCGCAAGCCTTCTCGAAGAAGTACAACATCTCGCCAATCGAGAATGCGTCGATACGTGGAATCTCAACCTCAATATTTGGAACACCGCCGTCAACGTGTGCAAGCATTGTTCCGAGCTGTGCCATACGGTTTACCTCGCCAATGCGTTTGCCTGCAAGGAAGTTCAGTCCGTCAAGGTTTGCCTCGTCTTTTTCAATCACTAGAGTCTCCTCAGGAGATGCTACCGAAATAACAGTTTCAAATATAGAGCGTTCGCCCTCTTGAATATATTGTCCCATAGAGTGCAAATCGGCAGTAAGTGTAACAGATGCAGGGAAAAGACCCTTACCTTCTTTACCTTCGCTCTCGCCATATAGTTGTTTCCACCACTCGCCTATGTTCGATAGTTTAGGCTCGTAAGAGGCTAGAATCTCGATTTTTTTGCCGTCTCTGTATAGAGCTGTGCGAGCTGCTGCATATTGAGCTGATAGGTTTTCGTCAAAGCTAACCGATACGTCAGTCGCCTTTTCCATAGCTGCTGCTCCCTCTACAAGGGCTTGAATGTCTACACCAGCCACTGCAAGTGGAAGTAGTCCCACTGGGGTAAGAACAGAGAAACGTCCACCGATATTGTCTGCAATAACGAAGGTCTTGTAGCCCTCTTGTGTTGCAAGTGTGCGAAGTGCGCCACGGCTACGGTCTGTTACTGCTACGATTCTTTCGGCTGCTCCTTTTTTGCCATATCTCTTTTCGATTTCTTCTTTTATGATTCTAAAGGCAACGGCAGGTTCAGTTGTAGTACCCGATTTGCTGATAACAATCGAAGCAATAGAGTAGTCTTCTAGGACTTCCATAAGCTCGAAAAGATAATCTTCCGAAAGGTTCTGACCTGCGAAAAGTACAATCGGAGCAGAACGCTTCTTTTGCAAGTGATCAAAATTATTGCTAAGAGCGTCAAGCACAGACTTCGCTCCAAGATACGACCCTCCGATACCGATAACAACTACAACCTCTGCGTTGTTCGCAAGGTGACGAGCGGTGTTTTCGATATCTGCAATCTCTGCCGAAGAGATTGAACTAGGAAGGTTGACCCAACCTAGGAAATCGCTGCCAGCGCCTTGTGAGTTGTGAAGAAGGGCATTTGCCGCTTCAATTTCGTTTTTGAGTTCAGGGGTAACCTCTACACCTGATTGTGATAAGTTAAGTTTCATTTTTTGTACGTTATGTTTTTCCTATGAGAATTTTCTAGAAGTCCCCTTTAAATAAATTTCGAAAGAATGTTTTGGAATTCGACCCTTGCGTTTTTCTTTTTGTAAATTATACGATACAGAGCATCTGCTATTGGCATATCTATGTTCATATTGTTTCTCTCCTTTAGTGCTTGGATACAGCCTGTTGCATAGTATCCCTCTGCTACCATATTCATTTCTATCTGAGCGACCTTCACCGAATAGCCCTTGCCGAGTAGTTGTCCAAAGGTTCTATTGCGAGAGAAGCCCGAATAGCAGGTCACAAGCAGGTCTCCAAGGTATGCCGATGCTAAGATTTGTCTCTCAAATTCGTAGGTGTTATTCATAAAACGCTCCATCTCTATGGCAGCATTTGCGATAATCACAGCAGTGAAGTTGTCTCCAAAACCAAGCGAATGGCAGATGCCCACAGCAATAGCGTAGATGTTCTTTAGTACAGCTCCGTATTCAGTGCCATATATATCCGTAGAGCAGCTCACCCTTATGTAATCGTTAGCGATAGACTTAGCTATCTCTTCGGCACGCTGAGTACTCTTGCAGGCAACTGTGAGGTATGATAGCTTTTCGAGTGCTACCTC
Organism: Rikenellaceae bacterium; assembly: GCA_044433515.1. Lineage (GTDB taxonomy): Bacteria > Bacteroidota > Bacteroidia > Bacteroidales > Rikenellaceae > Mucinivorans. Next base: position 46,084 of record JAWXTN010000007.1, read on the forward strand.
CTCGGCGTGGCAAGGTCCTGTCAATACTCCGATATTGTCGAAAGACATATCCCAGTACTGATTCAGATACTCTGCAATTGTTATGTATTCGTCGGGTACAATCCCTTTAATAGCCGAAATAACAAATTTGTCTTTCAAAGGGTAGGACAAATCCGCTAGCACATCTTTGATAAAGGCAGATGGAGTTGCCAGTATAACTACTTGGGCATTCTCTACGGCTTTATCTATGTTGTTGTGTAGTGTCAAACGGCGAGTGTGAAACCTCACTTCGCTTAGGTACTTAGGATTCGAACGCTGTATGGCTATATGCTCAAGGACTTCGCCATTGCGCACATACCAATCGACAGCCCTGCGGTTGTCAGTTAGTATCTTAACAATAGCAGTTGCCCACGAACCGTGTCCTATAACTGCAAAGCGTGTGTGGTGGTCTAGCATATCTTATAATTTATATATTTATAATTCTGCGATTCTGTAATTCTGCGATTCTGTAATTCTAGAGTCTTGTGAATTACTTAAGCGTTTCTAGTTGTTTTTTGATAGATGCAATTTTGCTTGTCGCATCATCACGTTTAGCATACTCGTTATCTAGAACCTTTTGAGGGGCATTTGCAACGAACTTTTCGTTAGAAAGTTTTTTGCCTACGCTCACAAGGAAGCCTTCGTAATATTTCAAATCCTTTTCGAGTTTAGCTCTTTCGGCTTCGATGTCGATAGCCTCCTCGCCCAGAACAACGAAATACTCTGTTGTTTTGACGATAAACGGAAGAGCTGCGCCTTCTACTGTCTCGTTTATAAGTGTGACGTTAGCGAGCTTTTCTATAACAGATTTGAGCTCTTTCGGATAGTTCTCATCTGCTTTAACTGCAAGGGTAAGGGTCTCTTTTGGAGAGATACCTTTCGATGCCCTCACGGCTCTAGTTTCGCTTACGGCTTGAAGGGCAAGTTCCATTCTCTCGATTCTATGAGTGTCCTCGTCTGTTACCTTTACGTCGTCGTATAGCGATACCATAATGCTCTCTCTCTCGCCTCTCTCTTTGAGGTGATGCCAAATCTCTTCACTCAAAAATGGCATAAACGGATGCAGTTGCTTAAGAAGTCTTTCGAAGATAGATTTCGTAGCCTCTAGTGTAGCTGAGTCTATCGGCTGCTGGTATGCAGGTTTGATAGCCTCTAGATATGAAGCCGAGAAGTCGTCATAGAATAGCTTATATAGTTTAAGCAGTGCGTCGCTAATTCTATAATTGTCAAAGTCAGTATTGATTTGGCTTACGGTCTTTGCAAATAGTGACTCCCACCACTCGATAGCTAGTTTAGAGCTCTCTGGTTGTGCAATCTCTGAGTTCTCTTCCCACATAGAAACAAGTCTAAATGAGTTCCAGATTTTGCCTGCGAAGTTACGTCCTTGTTCGATTTGAGACTCGTCGAATAGTATGTCATTACCAGCCGAGCCAAGCATCATCATAGCCATACGCACAGAGTCTGCGCCATATTTTGCTATAAGGTCTAGAGGGTCTGGTGAGTTGCCTAGAGATTTACTCATCTTTCTGCGTAGTTTGTCACGCACAATACCCGTTAGATATACATTGCTAAATGGCTCTTTGCCACGATACTCATACCCTGCGATAATCATACGTGCAACCCAGAAGAACAGAATCTCAGGGGCTGTTACCAAGTCTTGAGTCGGATAGTAGTAGTTTATCTCCTCGTTTTCTGGTTCCATAATTCCGCCAAAGACAGAGATAGGCCACAACCACGAGCTAAACCAAGTGTCAAGCACGTCGTCGTCCTGACGAAGGTCATTGAGTGTTACAGAACTATCTTTTTGCTGTGCAAGCACTAGAGCCTCCTCTTTAGTCTCTGCCACTACAAATTCGCCCGAAGGGAGATAGAAAGCAGGGATTTGTTGTCCCCACCACAATTGGCGGCTAAGACACCAGTCCTTAACGTTCTCCATCCAGTGGCGGTAGGTGTTCTTGAACTTAGCAGGGTGTAGGGCTACGATATCTTCCATAACTGCCTTCAGGGCAGGGTCTGCAAGCTCCTTCATAGACAAGAACCACTGAGTCGAGAGCTTAGGCTCGATAACAGCACCGCTTCTCTCGGATGTTCCTACTTTATTTGTATAGTCTTCGATTTTCTCGATAAGACCCATAGCGGTCATATCCTCGACGATTTTCTCTTTCACTTCGAACCTATCCATACCTTCCCACTTGCCTCCGTTAGAGTTTAGTGTTCCGTTGTCGTTAAAGATATCAATAGAAAGTAGGTTATGTTTTAGTCCGATGTTGTAGTCATTAATGTCGTGAGCAGGGGTAATCTTAAGCGCACCTGTACCGAACTCGATATCCACATACTCATCCTCGATAATAGGCACTTCACGCTCAAGGGTTGGGATAATGACCTTCTTGCCTTTGAGGTGGAAGAATCTTTCGTCTTTAGGGTTTACACATACTGCTGTGTCGCCTAGTACTGTCTCAGGGCGAGTAGTCGCAACGATAAGAACCTCGTCACTTCCCACAACCTTGTATCTGAGGTAGTAGAGCTTACTTTGCTGCTCAACGTAAATTACCTCTTCGTCCGATAGGGCAGTAAGGGCAGCTGGATCCCAGTTGACCATTCGTGCGCCACGGTATATTTTACCTTTATTGTATAGGTCTACAAAGACCTTGATAACAGATGCACTCATAGGAGAGTCCATCGTAAATTTAGTGCGAGCCCAGTCACACGAAGCTCCTAGTTTGCGGAGTTGTTGTAGGATAATGCCGCCGTGTTTTTCTTTCCACTCCCAGGCGTGGGCAAGGAATTCTTCTCTTGTGAGGTCAGATTTCTTGATGCCTTCAGAGGCTAGTTTCTGTACTACTTTAGCTTCGGTAGCGATAGAAGCGTGGTCTGTACCAGGTACCCAGCAAGCGTTGAGGCCCTTCATACGGGCACGTCTTACGAGTACGTCTTGAATAGTGTTATTAAGCATATGCCCCATATGCAGAACCCCCGTTACGTTTGGTGGAGGTATAACTACTGTGTAGGCTTTGCGGTTGTGGTCTACTTCGCTGTGGAAATAATCTTTTTCAATCCAGTCGGCGTACCATCGCTCTTCGATGGCAGTTGGTTCGTATTTGGCAGGTATTTCTGTCATTTTGTCACTGTTTTTATCTTTGCATAATTTTTGACGATATGTTTTATACGTGAGAACGGATAAGGGACATATCTTGTTAATTTTAGGTTACAAATATACTACTTTCACTTAAGAATAACAAAAATGTATTTATTTGTTTTAAATAAATTTATCGAGAGAGAGCCGTAGAGACTCCTTTCTTGAACTTCACAAAGGGGGTTTCTCGAAACTTCTTCATAAAAATAAAATATTTCTTATGATTAAAATTAATGACTTAAAGTCAATCACCGATTTGGTGGACTCAAATAGCCAGATAATACCGATAGTGTCAACTGATGGCGATTTGCCTGAGAGCAATAAAGAATTGCCAGAGGTTCTTCCTATATTGACACTTCGCAGCTCTGTACTCTTTCCAGGGGCGATAACCCCTATCACTGTTGGCAGGGAGAAGTCAATGCAGCTTGTTAAAGATGCTCAAAAGAATAAGAGCATTATCGGAGCGGTTATGCAGAGGGAAAGTATGGTGGAGAATCCTTCGCCAGAGGATATGTATTCGATAGGTACGGCAGCCTCTATTCTTAAGATTTTTGAGATGCCAAGCGGCAATTTGACAGTTATACTCCAAGGGCTTAGGAAGTTCGAGGTTATGGAGTATATCTCGGTTGAGCCATACTATAAGGCTACGGTTTCTTCGATGAAGGATACCCCAGTGCCAAAGAAGCGTGAGGATGAGTTTAAAGACCTTGTAGACACTATTAAACAAACAGCTCTCCAGATTATAGAGCTTAGTCCAAGTATGCCACAGGAGGCGCAGTTTGCTATCAAAAATATAGATTCTAGCCACGGCATCATTAACTTTATATGCTCGAATATAGAGTTTAGTGATTTCGATCGTCAGATGTTGCTCGAAGAGAAGGGTCTTTTTGAACGTGCACAGAGGCTTTTGGAACTTCTTGTTCTGGAGCAGCATAGCCTAGAGGTTAAGAACGAGATACACGCAAAGGTGCGCTCTGTTATGGATAATCAACAGCGTGAGTACTTCTTGCAGCAGCAAATGCGCACAATTCAAGACGAGCTTGGCGAGGGGGAGGATAGCGAACTAAATGAGTTGGCGGCACGTGCCGAAGCGAAGAATTGGACTAAGAAAGCTAAAGAGGTTTTCGAGAAAGAGCTCTCGAAGCTCGATAGACTTAATCCTGCTATGGCGGAGTATTCTGTTCAGCTTAACTATTTGGAGACTATGTTGTCGCTGCCTTGGAATGACAAGACAGAGGATAATCTTGATTTGCAGCGTGCACAGGATTGCTTGGATACAGATCATTACGGGCTTGACGATGTGAAGGATAGAATTTTGGAGCATTTGGCAGTATTGAAGCTTAAAGGTGATTTGAAGTCGCCGATACTATGCCTTTATGGTGCGCCAGGTGTGGGTAAAACCTCACTGGGTAAGTCAGTTGCTAGTGCGTTAGGGCGTAAGTTTGGGCGTATCTCTCTTGGGGGTATGCACGATGAGAGTGAGATTCGGGGTCATAGAAAGACCTATGTGGGGGCTATGCCAGGGCGTATAATCCAGACTATAAATCGTGCAGGAAGTTCTAATCCAGTGGTTATACTCGATGAGATAGATAAGATATCTGCATCTTCGCACGGCGATCCTAGCTCTGCTCTCCTTGAGGTTTTAGACCCAGAGCAAAACTCTACGTTCCACGACAATTACTTGGATATAGAGTATGATTTGAGCAGTGTTCTGTTTATCGCTACTGCGAATAATGTATCTAATATCCCATCTGCGCTTCGTGACAGAATGGAGATGATAAATGTGAGCGGATATCTTACCGAGGAGAAGGTTGAGATAGCTTTCAAGCATTTGGTTAAGAAGCAGGCTGCGGCACACGGTCTTAAGAAATCGAATATGAGACTTTCACGCAAGGTTTTGGAATTTATAGTTGAGAACTATACACGTGAGAGTGGAGTGCGTACCCTTGATAAGCTACTCGCAAAGGTGGCTCGATATATTGCGAAGGAAATCGCATTTGGGGGTGTGTTCTTAGGGACGATTAGTTTGTCAAGGGTAGAGGAGATTTTAGGCAAGCCACGTTACCGTCGTGACAAACAAGACGACAAGGAGTGTGTGGGAGTTGTGACAGGTTTGGCTTGGACAGAGGTAGGGGGTGAGATACTTTCTATTGAGTCGGTTTTGACACCTGGCAAGGGTCAGTTGAATTTGACTGGTAATTTGGGCAATGTAATGAAGGAGTCAGCTGCCATAGCCCTTGGGTGGGTGAAGTCGGCTGCTGAGAGTTTGAAGATAAACACAGAGCTATTTACTTCAAAGGATATAAATATCCATATCCCAGAGGGAGCGATTCCAAAGGATGGACCTTCGGCAGGTATTACAATGGCAACGGCACTAGTGTCGACCTATACAGGCAGGGCTGTAAGGGCACGCTTTGCAATGACTGGCGAGATAACTCTCAGGGGTAAGGTGTTACCAGTAGGAGGCGTAAAAGAGAAGATTCTAGCGGCACGCAGAGCAGGCGTAACAGACCTAATCCTAAGCGAACTAAACGAGAAAGATATCCTAGAGATAAAGGCATCTTACTTAGACGGCTTGACTTTCCATTTCGTAAAGACAATAAAGGATGTTCTAAAACTCACACTAGTATAAGGGAACTTCTAAAAACTGGACTTTAATGCTTTTTGATTCTAAGACTTCATCTTCGAATTTTTGAAAATGCACTGTAGGAACCCCTACGCTTACATTTTTAAAAATCCAAAGCTAAAGCATAGGGTGTGATTCTGGTGAAATTCTACTCTGGTTGTGATTGTAACAAAAAAGCGACTAATACATTAGTGGGGACTTCTAAAAATTCCCTTTAAAAATTATTAACATATTTCACTACTACTTTTAATTTTCCAAAAGCATCATATAGCCCCACTATAAGCTACTTTTGAAAAATTAAAATTAGCAGCAAACTAAATTAAAATTTAATAAAGGGAATTATTAGAAGTCCCCTAGTATTAATCGCTTTCGTATATCTTATAGACTAGAAATTTTTCTTTAAAAAAGAATCTTTGTGGTTATATACCTGCAAATGGGTCATTGATGTTGAGTGCCCCTGTATATTTAAATAGATAGTTCTCTCCATTCTCGTCAGTTATGTCTGCCTTTACTGTATAGGTGTCGCCATCCTTTTCAAATACAAGCTCTCCGCCAGTGATGAGGTATTTGTCGTCGCCATCGCCATTGGCAATACTCACAAACGAACCTTGTAGGAATCCATCTCCGTAATCTGTCCCTGGTATGAATTTGTTACATATTGTCCCGTCGTCTAAATTCTCGTCAAAAGCAGTGTAAGTGCCCTCTGGTAGGTCAACACCGCTATTGAGTGGTGCGTACATATCGAACATCAAGGATATGCCCTCGCCCGACATCCCTAGTACATCGCTCACTACTACACCCTCCTCGGCAAGATAATAAGTGTAATTGTCAAATTCCTCTACGAACATATTCCCAAAGTAAACGCCTCCGCTCTGCGCTATATCCTGATATGCAAGCACAACCTCGACATCGCACGAAGAAGTAAACGTAGGATACTCGTTGCATTTAACAGATAAGTCAGCAAATCCAGCTCCAACAGCCTTTGCTAGACCTGTGTTGTCAACTGTTACAACGTCGTCATTGCTCGATGACCAAGTGAACGTAAGCTCGCTAAGTAGCTCAGAAGGGGTAACCTCCACAGTTAAATTCAGCTCCTCGCCTACGGTCATAACCTTTGCATCGCCAATGCTTATGCTCTCAATAGTGATAGTTTGTTTGGAATTGTCCTCGCAGCTGTTTAAAGTTAGCGCAAGAGCTGCGCAGCTAAAAAGTAAAGATAATTTTTTCATTGCATTAAAAAGTATTAGTGAATCCAGACAGCTTTGAAATTTGCCTAAATTCGGGTTGATAGTGTGATTTTTTAAAGAGCAGTAGGCTTTGGTGTTTTTCTTTTTAAATTTTATGTAGTAAATATTCTCGTTGTCAAAAGATGTGGGACTATGACACTGCAAAGATATACATAAATTGCGGAACTGTCAAAAAAATATGGCGAAAAGTTTAATAATGCTTGTCTGTGGGGTGTAGTTATGGTAGTATTTTGTCGTTTAAAAAGGCTTTAGGGACTTTCCGACACATTGCAAAGAGAATTTTTAGAACTCCCCTATAATTACAATTCAAGAAATTTTCCAAAGAATATATAGCTAGGTCTAATTTTTTTTGTAATTTTGTTTACGCTATTTCCCCGAAGTGTGAGAAGGGACTTTGTTAAAGCATTTAATAATTCAATAAAAATACTAAAAAAAACTATGGGTACAAAATTTAGACTCATCATTATGAACTTCCTGCAATATGCAGTGTGGGGAGCCTGGCTGATAACTCTGGGGGCATACCTCGGAAGGACGCTGGAATTTACAGGAATCGAAATAGGTAGCTTCTTTGCTACTATGGGGATAGCTTCGCTATTTATGCCTGCTATTATGGGCGTTATTGCTGATAGGTGGATTCCTGCACAACGGCTCCTCGGCATTTGCCATATTATCGCAGCTGGTTTTATCTTTTACGCATCTACTCTTACGGACTATTCGGAACTTTACACTGCTGTGCTGCTGAGCGTGATGTTCTATATGCCTACGATTGCTCTTTCAAACTCGGTGGCGTATAACGCACTCAGTAAAACTAAACTCGATGTAGTAAAGGACTTCCCGCCTATCCGTGTGTGGGGTACAATCGGGTTTATTGCTGCTATGTGTACAGTCGACCTTTTGGAATTTGGACTTACGAAAGACCAGCTTGTCTTCTCGGCAATTATAGGACTCGTTCTTGGTATATACGCATTCACACTGCCTAACTGCTCGGTATGTAAGATACAGAAGGGTAGCTCGCTGATAGATATGTTGGGGCTTAGGGCATTCTCGCTATTTAAAAAGAAAAATATGGCTATATTCTTCCTCTTCTCTATGGCGCTGGGTATGATGCTTCAAATCACTAATGCTTTTGCTGATGACTATATTAGAGACTTTGACGATATCGCTACCTATGGCACTCAGTACCTAGATACCTTTGGTGTACAACACTCCACTATGCTTATATCACTTTCGCAAATCTCTGAAACTCTCTGTATCCTGCTAATACCTTTTGTGCTGCGTAAATATGGTATTAAAAAGGTTATGCTAATATCTATGGCTGCGTGGGCACTCCGCTTCGGACTGCTAGGCGCAGGCGACCCAGGTGCAGGTGTTTGGATGTTTGTCCTCTCTATGCTTGTTTATGGTGTGGCGTTTGACTTCTTTAATATCTCAGGCTCGCTATATGTAGAACAACAAACTTCTAACGAAATTCGCTCGTCGGCGCAAGGTGTCTTTATGATTATGACTAATGGATTTGGCGCATTTATCGGCTCGTATATCGCAGGTATTATTGTGCATAATCAAGGATGGCCGCTGTCGTGGTATATCTTCGCTGCATTCGCAGTCGCTATATGTATTCTCTTTGCTATTATCTTTAAATATAAGCACATCCCTGCGAAGAAATAAACCCAATAGATTTTTAATAATGAAAGGGGAGCTTTGTGCTCTCCTTTCTCTTTACAGGGGAGTTCTGGAAATTCCCTAAAATAAACTAACACTATATATATGTAATGAAAATGAAGATATCATCCCTGAATCTGCTGATGCTTTCTATCTTTATGCTCTCTTGTGGTTCTGCCCCACAGAAGAGCTATGAACTTTTCTGGGCAGACGAGTTCGATTATAGCGGACTCCCCGACAGTATCTACTGGGGCTACGAGGAGGGCTTTGTTAGGAATAACGAAGCTCAGTACTATACTAAAGAGAGACTCGAAAATGTAGAGGTCAAAGACGGTATGCTCCATATAACTGCTATTAAAGAGGAGTTCGAGGGCGCAGACTATACCTCTGGGAGTATAACTACTCGTGATAAGTTTGACTTTACCTATGGCAGGGTCGAGGCACTTGCTAAGATGCCACGAGGCTTTGGTACGTGGGCGGCTATTTGGATGATTGGCTCTAATATCACTGATGTGCCGTGGCCAGCGTGTGGCGAGATTGATATATTGGAGTATGTGGGGCACGACCCCGAAATACTGCACTTTAATGCCCATTGCAAGAAGTATAACCATAAAGCAATCCCGAAGGTCAAAACTGGAATTGAATACCCTACGACAGATAAGCCCTCTGATGAATTTCATCTCTATGCGGTGGAGTGGTATGAAGATAGGATTGAATGGCATTATGACGATAAGCTTGTGCATACCTTCTTTCGCAAAGATGGAGACGGTGTGGAGGGGTGGCCTTTCTTCGAGCCGCAGTTCCTTATCTTGAATTTAGCCATTGGCGGCAACTGGGGAGCGCAGAGAGGTATAGATGATTCTATATTCCCACAAGAGATGACGGTGGACTACGTGCGTGTTTATAGGATTGTGGAGGAGTAGGGCGAGGCTTCGTAATTTCCCCTATACTATATATAGGGAACTTCTAAAAACTGGACTTTAATGCTTTTTGATTCTAAGACTTCATCTTCGAATTTTTTAAAATGCACCGTAGGAACCCCTACGCTCGCATTCTAAAAAATCCAAATCTAAAGCCTTATAATCAAAAATCAAAATAAAGCCAGTTATTAGAACTCCCCTATAATAATAGGAAAGGTCTTCGCACCTGCTCCCTTAAAAGTTCAAAGACCAGAAAAGTTTACCCTTTTTTGGTCTTTTTGCTAGCGGAGATACGGCTTTTAGTGTGAAAATTTATGGTGTATGGATGAAAAAGTGGAGTGAAAAATGATTTTTGAGTCCTTTTGCTTGCGGAGATATGGCTTTTATAGTGGGAATTTAGCGTAGAGAGGCAAAAAAGTGGAGTAAAAAGTGACTTTTTTAGTGCCTGTGTGGTTTTTTTGCATCTTTTTTCGATGCTATTTCAGGTTTTTCGGGCAGAAAAGAGGCGATTTTTGCTGTTTTGTGCAAGAGTGAAACTTTCAAAAAATGCCATTTTTCAGCAAAAATCATACTTTTTACGAAAAATGGGTAAAAAAATGTGCATTTTCTTTGACTTTATAAATTATAGTTTATCAATAATTTAAAGCAGGTGCTAGAAAAAAAGTGAAAAAAAAGTGAAAAAAAGTTGCGAAAAAATTTGGAGAAACCAGAAAAGCCCCCTATATTTGCACTCCCAACAACAAGGAACGGTTGCTCAAACAAAAACACCGAACGGCAAGTAAGTCAAACGGAGTTTTGAGAAAAAGATTTCTTAAAGACATAAAGCGAAAGTCGAGAGATAGTCGCTGCTGAAAATTGAATCGGAAAAGACGATGAGTTTTAAACGAGAAGAAAGGAAAGCGAAACAGTTCATAAATTTATTGGAAAGATACGAAAGATGAGTGTAGTATAAAAAACAAGTACATTTGTCAATTCCGATTTCAGTTTTTAAATTGAAATCAAGTTAGAAAATCAAATCGGGCTTCGATCAACATTTTTACATTTTACAATGGAGAGTTTGATCCTGGCTCAGGATGAACGCTAGCGGCAGGCTTAACACATGCAAGTCGAGGGGCAGCGAGTAGATTGCTTGCAATCTATGTCGGCGACCGGCGCACGG
>JAWXTN010000008.1:0-55113 GCA_044433515.1 Rikenellaceae bacterium
AATAGACGGACAAATATGGAGGTTATATTCGATAACCTTATAGTTAGGATGGTTCAAAATGAACCAAAACGGCTTGGTAGCACGCTGTAGTGCGTGCGGTCTAAACGCCTATACCTATAGAAATAAATGTAATGAAGAGGCTAAATCGCAAATGCAAGCTATTGCTTGGTGGAATTGGAGTGAGGAAACTATTAAAAATAGGGCTTTAGATTTTGTAAATCTGTCTATAGAACAGTTCATTCAAAAATATAAATAAGAAAAGTCTATATGTCGTTATCGCAAATTAAAAAAGGTGCAATGTTGGGTTATGCTGATATATTCATAACCAATGCTGTAGGAATTTTTCTGACTCCATTTATAGTCCATTCTCTAGGTAACTCGGAATATGGACTATACTCCTTAATTGGCTCTTTTGTTGCCTATATTTCGTTGATGGATATGGGACTTAATAATACGATTATAAGATTTGTCTCAAAATTCCGAGCTCAAAACGACATTATAGGTGAACGAAAATTTTTAGGTACTACGTTGCTTATATACTTAGCTATATCCTTAATAGTTATTATTATAGGTGTGGCTATGTATTTTAATACAGATACAATATTCCAACATTCGTTAAGCGCTGAAGAAATATCCAAAGCTAAAATAATGGTTGCTATATTAATCTTCAATATAGCAGTTGTTTTACCTAGCGGCACATTTACTGCGATATGTATTGGATATGAGCATTTTGTTTATCCTAAATTAATTCGTATAGTTAGAGTCTTGTTGCGTTCTGCGACTGTTGTTGCTATACTGTCACAAGGTGGCGATGCTATTTCATTGGTTGTTATAGATACGCTTTTTAATCTTTTATTTGCATTAGTCTCGTATATTTATACGAAAAAGAAGCTCAAAATTAAATATGATTTTACGCAGTTTAATTTCAGTGCGATCAAACCTATCGTCTCTTATTCCATTTGGATTTTTATTATTGCTATCACTCAATATATGCAGTGGCAATGTGGGTCTTTCGTGGTAGGCATTGCTACCGATACGACCCAGGTTGCAATATATTCTATAGGCATAGTGCTAGGCTCTTATTTTGGTGCTTTTTCTAGCGTTGTTAACTCTATGTTGCTGCCTAAAGCTAGCAAAATGGTTCAGGAGGGAGCTACGAGTACAAGCCTTACAGATGTAATGATAAAGGTTGCTAAGTACAATAACTTAGTTTCATTTTTTATATTAGGCGGATTTGTTTTGTTAGGTCGAGATTTTATCTTTTTATGGTTAGGAGTAGACTACGAAACTGCTTGGCAGTTAGCTTTGTTCATAATGATTGTGTCTCTGATACCTCTCTCTCAAAGTATGGGTATGTCAATCTTAGAGGCTAAAAATAAAATACGATTCCGTGCAATATTTAACTTGGTAACATTATTTATAGGCGTTATAATTGGTTACATACTGACTAAGAAATATGGAATTGTTGGGATGAATTATGCTATTTGCTCTGCGATGTTGATTAACTCTATTGCTATAACATTTTATTTCAAGAAAACGTTTGGATTCCGCATCTTTAGGTTTTTCAATAAAAGTTTATCACCAATGTTACTCAGCTCTGCGGCACTTGTGACTGTCTTGTTTTTATTAAAACAGTATTTTATATTTGAAAACACTTGGTTAAACTTTTTCATAAGCGGATGTGTGTATTTCATTTTATACGCATTATTTGCCTATATATTGTATTTGAGAAGAGGGCTTAAATAACAATTGCTATTTTAAAATCTAGCAATCATATTAGAAATTCCCCCATTTTAATATAAATCTTTAAAACAAAGTCAATGAAGAATAGAAAATGTATTGTCTATTGTATTAATAGTCTAACTGGTGGCGGTGGTACTGCAAGAGTTGTTGCTCAAAAAGCATCATATTTTGCTGATGTATTAGACTATAGTGTGCATATAATAGTGAGTAAACAGGGCAGTAGTCCTATTGATTATAATTTCTCTAACAAGATTTCTATACATTTTATGGACAAAGAGCTGGCATTCAGATCTCCTAGAGTGCCAGGTCTGAGATTTTATCTATTTCTAAGAAATGCTAGAAGGAAATATTCAAAGTTAATTGAAGAAATTAGTCCAGATATAGTTACTGTTGTAGGGCCATTTTTTGAAGATCTTATAATCCCTAAAATTTGTAAAAAACAAAATATAATTTCAATTAGAGAATTTCATTTTGCAATTAAGGCGAATGCTTATTTAACCACTTGTTACAAGGATAGATGTCGAAGGCTAAAACTTAAACTGCAGCAGTTTATATCAACCAAGCAGATGTATAAGTATAATTGTTTAGTAATTCTAACTAATTCAGACTTAAAAGAACATAGATCTAGTAATGCTACCAGAATTGAAGTTATACCAAATGTTTCAAGTATAGGTATTATTGATAAAATGCCTAATTTAGATTCTAAGCAAGTTATATCTGTCGGTAGTATGCGTAGCAATGTCAAAAGATTTGATATGCAAATAAGGATTTGGAAGGAATTTTTAAAGAAGCATCCAGATTGGACTTTGCATATTTATGGTGATGGTATAGAAATGCAGCGTCTCCGGGATTTAGTAGAAGAGCTAGATCTTATTAGTAATGTGTTCTTGCATGGTTCTACGTCTCATATAGGAGTTAAATATTTAGAATCATCCATATATCTATCAACATCTATTGCAGAGGGAATGCCTATGACAATTTTGGAAGCAACAGAAGCAGGCCTACCTGTTGTTTCAATTGATTGCCCGTGTGGTCCATCAGATATAATTAAAGAGAATGTTACTGGTTATTTGGTGAAAGAGGGTGACTTTGATATTCTATTAAGTAGATTGGACTTATTGGCTACTAACCTTGAATTGAGGAGAATAATGAGCAAAAATGCCAAAATTGAAGCTGTGAAGTATTTCCCAAGTGAGATAATGCCGCAATGGGTCGAATTATATGAGTCATTATAACTATGAAAAATATATCTGATATTAAATCTTGCTATGGTTGCGGGGTATGTGCTATTGCCTGTCCTCGCAGTTTGATATCTGTTACATTAGATAATTCAGGCTTTTATCGTCCAGTTATTAATACAATTAAAGATTGTACTAATTGTGGTCTATGTGTAAGCGTTTGTTCGTATCAAGATCAAAAAAAGATTTTGGCAGACAGTGAAATTTTAGGATATGCTGTATGGTCTAATGATATTGATGTAAGGTCGAAATGTTCCTCTGGCGGAATTGCGTATGAATTAGGGCGTCAGTTTATAAATAAGGGCTATAAATCTTGTGGCGTAAGATATAATATAAAAGATCATAGGGCAGAACACTATATCGCTTCAACAGTTGGAGAATTAGAAGATAGTGTAGGTTCTAAGTATTTGCAAAGTTATACACTTGCAGGATTCAGTAAAATCAATAGAAATGAGAACTATATCATATTTGGTACTCCGTGTCAGATTGATTCATATAGAAAATATATTAATAAGTTCAAAACAACAGGTGATTTTATCCTAGTAGATTTCTTTTGTCACGGTGTTCCATCAAAAAAAATGTGGTATAAGTATCTCTCAACCATACAGGTTAAAGATAATGCCTCCGAGATTTATTGGCGTAATAAACGTTATGGCTGGCATAATTCTTGGGCAATTGGAATTAATGTTAGCGTAGGGGAGGAACAGAAGGAAGATTATTTTTCTTTATTCACTCAAGGTGATATGTTCTTTAAGATGTTTTTAAGCGATTGTTGTCTTGGTTCAGCCTGTTATGACAAATGTAAGTATAAGTTATGTTCTTCCTCAGCTGATATAAGATTAGGTGATTTGTGGGGGACAAAATATAATGAAGACCAGGAAGGTGTTTCAGGTGTTTTAGCAATAACAGAATTGGGTGATAAAACAATAAACTCACTATCTAATGTGACAGTTTTAAAGGAAAATGTTGCTGTTGTTACAGAATCTCAGATGAAGAAATCGCCGCGTAAACCTGCTCGATACAACTCTATACTAAATGCTTTAGAGTCAGAGAAGTCATTAAAAACGATATATTTCAGATATGTACATATATATATAATTTTAAAATACCCATTTAATTTATTCAAAAGGGTTATTAATAAGATGAAACGGATACTAGGTGTTTAATTTTAATATAAGAGCAATGAAGGTTAAAACTATAACTTGCCACGATGTGTATAATAGCGGAGCGTCTTTACAGGCATATGCGTTGCAAACATATATTGCTGAGCTTGGGCATAATGTGGAAATAATAGACTACAAGCCACCGTATCTTAGTAATCATTATAACTTTGGTAGCATTTCAAATCCTAAGTGGAAAAGAAACTGTTTGCTTAGATGTATATATCTTACATTAAAGCTCCCTGGTAGATTGTGTAGTTTGAAGAAGAAAAGAAAGTTTGATAAATTTAGAGATAAGTATCTTAATTTAACCCCGAAACGATATAACTCTATAGAAGAATTAAAAAGTGATCCACCATTAGCAGATTTATATATTGCAGGAAGTGATCAGATTTGGAATACTTTCTTTCCAAATGGTAGAGACGCAGCGTTTTATTTGGATTTTGCGCCTGGTAATGCTCATAAGATATCTTATGCTGCAAGTTTTGCAACAGAAAGTATAGAGGATGATTGCTTTGACTTTGTTGTACATCAGTTAAAGAATTTTGATTCAATAAATGTCAGAGAGTCGGATGCTGTGGATATTGTTAAGAAGACTGGATTTAACAAAAATGTTGAGTGGGTATGCGATCCTGTATTTTTGCTAGACTCGGATCATTGGTCGTCTTTGGCTGATGAGTCTTTCAATGAAAAATATATCCTAATTTATGATTTTGAAAATAATCAGTTAATTGAAAATGTAGCAAAAGAGTTGGCTATTAACAATGGTTGGAAGATTTATACTGTTAATTTTAAACCATCTTACGCAGATAAATCTTTTAAAAATGCAGGTCCATTAACATTTATATCGCTGATAAAAAATTCACAATTTGTAATTTCAAATTCTTTTCACGGTACTGCTTTCGCAATTATTTTCAGTAAAGATTTTTATGTAGCTCTTAGAAAGGAGTCTATCAACACAAGGATGCAGAGTTTGCTCGGGTACTTAAATTTAGCTGAAAGATTTATTACGACCGAAGGGTTATCTAATAATAACAGCGTTGATTATGCTTTAGTTCATAAATTAATGAATAAGCATATTGAACAATCAAAACAAATTTTGAATAGTTCATTAATATGAAGAAGAGGATATTTATAGCGATACATTATATGGAGATTGGTGGGGCGGAGATTAGCCTTATTGGGATGCTTAATGCTATTGATTACAGTCGTTACGATGTTGACCTGTTTATTTATAGTCATCGGGGCGAATTTATGCCGCTTATCCCTAAAGAGGTGAATATACTCCCCGAAAATAAGAAATATGCCTCTATCGAGAAACCTATGACTACTGCGCTTAAGCAGGGTTTTGTGGATATCGTCGCTGCGAGGATGCTCGCTAAAATGCAAGCCAAACGGTTTGTTGACAAAAATAGACTAGTTAATAGTGCTGCTGGATTTCAGTATATAGCGCAAAATACTACCCCGCTGCTTAAATCGCTAAAGCATCTGGGGGAGTATGACCTAGCTATTAGCTACCTCGCCCCTCATACTATAGTGAGAAAGAAAGTAAGGGCGAAAAAGAAAATTGCGTGGATTCACACCGATTATACAAATATTAGTGTTAATGCAGCGAAAGAACTCCCTGATTGGAGCAGCTACGACTACATAGCATCTATATCGGACGATGTGAGTAGGACATTCTGTCAAGTCTTCCCATCGCTCAAAAATAAACTAGTGCTTATTGAAAATATCTTATCGCCAGCATTTGTGAGAGAGCGCAGCAAAATGGCGAGCGCAGAGGATATGCCGCAAATAGATGGTGAGTATAGGTTCTTGTCAGTAGGAAGGTATTGTACTCCTAAAAACTTCGATAACGTTCCCTTTATGGCAAAGAGCCTTTTAGATAAGGGTCTAAAATTCAAATGGTATATCATCGGTTATGGCGGTGATGAGGAGCTAATTCGATCGAAGATAGCTGAGGCTGGGGTTGACCAAAACGTTATACTTCTAGGCAAGAAAAGCAATCCATACCCATATATGGTGGCTTGCGATTTTTATATACAACCATCTCGCTATGAGGGTAAGTCGGTGACGGTGCGTGAGGCGCAAATGCTTTATAAGCCAGTAATCGTTACTGCCTATCCAACAGCAGCATCGCAAATTAAAACAAAAGTAGATGGCATAATAGTGCCACTCGATAACGAAGCCTGCGCCGAAGGTATCTATAACTTTGTTAAAGACAAAGAACTACAAAACGCAGTGGTCAACCATCTGAGAACTAACGACTACGGCAACGAATCCGAAATAGAAAAATTGTATAAACTAGTATGAAAGAAAGAATAGAATATTTTGATGTACTAAGGTTAATTGCTTGTTTTTTAGTTATATTAACGCATTCGGTGATGCCCTCTGCTGATGGGACAGATGGGCTTTATATATTTGGACTCTCATTTATTAGTTCCCCTTCCTCTGAATTATTTCTAGCTATTTCCGGAGCTTTACTTCTACCAACTAAAGTTTCTATGGGGCAATTTTACAAGAGAAGATTTACTAAATTACTACCTCCACTTATTATATGGTCAGTAATTGGCGGTTTGGTTGAAGTCTTTTTGAATCGATTTACTGTTGAGCAATATGTTGATGCATTATTAATGCTTCCTTTCCGACCTATTATTAGCGTGTATTGGTTTATGTATGTAATGGTCGGTTTGTATTTGGCTGCACCGATTATATCTGAATGGTTAAAGCAATCTACACAGAAACAACTGCATTTTGTTTTACTAATATGGTTTGTTACCTTACTATGGCCATATTTTAATATTATGCTTGGTACTTCATACGGCGAGATAGGCTCTCACTATCAAACATTGAATTTCTTTGGTGGCTTTTGGGGTTATTGGGTGCTGGGGTATTACTTAAGGCGTTTCCCTATCAAAATAGGTATGAATGTTCGATTCGTTATTCCTGTGGTAGTCTTATTGATAAATACGGGAGTAGTAGTATATTGTAAACTTATGACAACAAATAGTACGGCTGATTTGCTTTCAAATTTACAAGTAGGCAGTGCTGCTATGATAGTGTTGATATTTACAATTATTCAAGCCTTGTCACTGCAATTAGCTGATAATAAGTCTATTAAATGGGGGGGGGGGCTGTTTCAGAGCTTGCAAAATACTCCTTTGGTATTTATTTGATACATATTTGGATAGTACGAGATTTGGTATGGCTTATATTTGAGAATTTTTATCGCCCTCACGTCTTGCTCCAAGCCCCATTAACGGCAATTTTATCATTGTTAATTTCTTATATGATTATCAAAGCTATATCTAAATTACCATATAGTAAATATATTGTAGGAATATAAATAACTTATTTAAGTATGATACCAAAAATAATTCATTACTGCTGGTTCGGGCGTGGCGATGAGTTAAGTAAAATAGTTGAGGATATAAAGTATATTTAATTAAAAGATTATAATAATGAAAAAGAAGGTATTAGTAGTTTTTGGTACTAGACCAGAAGCTATCAAAATGGCTCCAATTGTAAAAACATTGCAAAAATATAGCAGTGAGATAGAAACTAAAGTATGTGTTACTGCACAGCACCGAGAGATGCTTGATCAAGTGCTTGAATTTTTTAATCTAAATCCTGATTATGATCTCGATTTAATGCATCAAAAGCAAAGTCTTAATTCAATAACCGCAAATATATTGCTGGAGTTAAAGGGTATTCTAGAAGATTTTAAACCCGATATGGTTTTAGTTCACGGTGATACTGCAACGTCAACAGCTGCCGCTTTGGCAGCCTTTTATGCTCAGTGTTCAGTCGCTCACGTAGAAGCCGGATTGCGCACTTGGAATAAACTTGCTCCATTCCCAGAAGAATTGAACAGACAATTAACAAGTCGTATTGCCGATATACACTTTGCTCCAACTGAACAGGCAAGGCAGAACTTATTATTGGAGGGTATTAAGGATAGTGATATAATCGTTACAGGTAATACGGTTATTGATGCACTTTTTGATAGTTTAGAAATTCTGAACTCATACGATTCCGAAGAAATTAATGATTTAGAATCAATAATTAAGAATGAAGATAGAGTTATTTTAGTGACTGGTCATAGAAGGGAGAACTTTGGTGACGGCTTTATTAACATTTGTAATGCATTGAAAATAGTTGCAGAACGAAATCCAGATGTTAAGATAATATATCCTGTCCACCTCAATCCTCAAGTACAAGAACCTGCAAATAAAATATTATCGGGAATAGACAATATTAGCTTGATATCACCGCTTAAATATCCTTCATTTGTGTGGTTAATGAAAAGATCCGAATTAATAATTACCGATAGCGGTGGTGTTCAGGAAGAAGCTCCAAGTTTGGGAAAACCTGTCCTTGTAATGCGAGATGTAACAGAGCGACCAGAAGCTATTGCTGTTGGAACTGTAAAATTAGTTGGTACTGATATTAATAAAATCGTTGAAAGTGCCGAAATTCTATTAAATGATAAGGTGTATTATAATCAGATAAGTTGTATAAAAAATCCTTATGGTGATGGAACGGCTTCACAAAAGATAATTGATTGCATACTAAAGATTAACTAATTTTATTTGAATTTCTAATGATACCTAAAACAATTCATTATTGTTGGTTTGGGCGAGGTGAGAAACCAGCCTCAGCTATTAAATATATTTCAGGATGGGAAAACGTGTGTCCAGATTACAAAATCAAAGAATGGAATGAAGACAACTTTGATATAAATAGCAACAAATACGTTAGAGAAGCTTACGAATCAAGAAAATTTGCATTCGTTACAGATTATGTTCGATTATACGCTCTTTACACAGAGGGCGGTGTTTATATGGATACAGATGTAGAAGTGTTAAAAACTTATGATTCATTCTTGCATCATACTGCATTTTCTGGGTTTGAAACAGATGGGAATGTGCCAACAGGGATGATGGCGGCAGAGAAAGGATCTGTGTGGGCAAAAGAGCTTTTAGATGAGTACTCAAATAGAAGTTTTATTAAATCGAATGGTGAGCTAGATCTAACTACTAATACTTCAACTATTACAAATTATATGGTTGGCAAGGGCTTGGTGCTAAATGGTGAATGTCAGGATTTTCCTGGTTTATGTATTATGTACCCTGCTGACTATTTTTGTCCTAAAGATCATAGAACCGGAGTAATTAAAGTGTCAGAAGAAACGCATTGCATTCATCATTTTGCTGGAAGTTGGAATAAGGATAGTAAAATCAGAAATTTTAAGCATAACTTGAAGCTTAAATTTGCGCAAATCTTTGGTGGTAAGGTTACTACTACCATTTCAAATGTTATTACGGGGCGAGCCTTCCGACGATAAATTATGTTCCCAGCTGAGTTATATTCTCCAATATTTATGCATATAGTGCTATTTATGGCGCTATTTAGCTTTATGCGGATATTAAATTGTGACTCGAATTATATTCTAGGTGAGAGAAGAGGTCAGGGCGGAGCGTGGCTCTTTGCTATTCTATTTATTGTGGTAGTTGGTTTAAGACCTACATCAGGGTATTACTTTGGAGATACAGGCACCTATGCTGCACAATATAGATTATACCAGAGTGGTGTCCCGTATGAAACGTATCTTAGAGAAAGTGACTGGCTATTTAGCTTGATAACCTATAATTGTAGTCGCATTATGGATGTAGGGGGATTCTTCTTGATTGTCGAGGCTTGCTACATCATTCCGATGCTGATTGCTTGTAGGCGGTGGTTCCCTAATAATATGGCACTTGCCGTTTTGTTTTGTTTTACTGCCCTTTCTTTCTTTACGTATGGTACAAATGGTATTCGTAATGGTATGGCGTGTAGCTTTGTTATACTTGCTCTCTCGTATGCCAATGGCAATATGCGAAGTAAAATATTTGCAGGGCTTCTTGCGTTTGCGGCAATCTCAATTCACAAGAGTACAGCACTGCCAGTGATGATGATGGTCGCTAGCCTTTTCTATCGAAATACCAAGATGATTATGGGAGCGTGGGTCTTCTCTATCTTCTTAAGTCTGGTAGCAGGGGGCTTTATTGAGAATATATTTGCAGGGCTTGGATTTGATGACCGCTTGTCTGGCTATATATCAAATGAAGATAACAATGACCAATTTAGCAGTACTGGTTTTAGATTTGATTTTTTGCTGTATAGTATGATGCCGATAGTTTTGGGATACTACACCGTGATTAAGAGAAAAATATATGATAGTAATTACCTGTTGCTTTTACATACCTATATACTCTCAAATGCTTTTTGGGTGATGTTGATTAGAGTATCATTCTCGAATCGCTTTGCCTATCTTTCGTGGTTTTTGTACCCGATTGTGTTGGCATATCCCCTTTTGAAACTCGATATATGGGGAGAGAGGCAAGGTCGCAAACTCGCCTATATACTTCTGGCGCACGTTGCTTTTACATATTTAATGTGGTTAAAATAGAAATTTATGGATAAAAAAGAATCGTTAATCGTCAAAGGTTTTGCGGCATCCTCTATGGTATTTATGCATTTGTTTAATCAAATGGGGAATGTCAATCTATGTGAGAATTTTATTTCTATAGATGGAATGCCTTTGGTCTACTTGCTGTCAATACCCTCTATCCGTGTTGCCTTGTATTTATTTATGAGTGGCTATGGTCTTTATTGCTCGTTTGACAAGGATAAAATCGGCAGAGGTAAAACAAAACAGCGTGTGCTGTTATTATATGCCCGTTTCTGGATAATATTTTGTGTATTTATAGGTATTGGTGTAATACTATTCTCACCATCGTATTTAAAGAGCCCCTCTGTTTTTATTGGTAATATTACGGGATTTGACACCACGTATAATGGAGAGTGGTGGTTCTTATTCCCATACATTATGCTTGTAATAACATCTAAATTTATATTTCGAGTAGTAGATAGGTATAATCCACTCTTGATAATTGGAGCTGTAGGGGCTATCTTTCTATCTGCATATACAATGTGTAAATTAAATGGAGAGTTTTTGTATAGTAATCATTTTGTGTATCAGCCGCTTTTGTATTGTACATCACTATTTAGTTTCGTTATAGGAGCATTGTCTGCAAAATATAATGTTTTTGTAGTGATAAGAAAACGTTTGCAATTACTTAACGCTAATCTAGTTCAGACGTTATTTATAGTCTTACCACTTATTTGTTTAGGTGTAAGAATATTCTATATTCCATTTGGTGTTTTTGATTCACTATTGGCTTTTGTTATACTTTTTGCAATAGTATTGATGAGGCGATATAAATGGATAGATTCCATTTTAACCATTATAGGAAAGCAGTCAACAAACATTTGGCTGATACACTCATTCTTCTTTTATTACTTTTGGCACGACTTCTTTTATTCTTTGAAATACCTAGTGTTGATATTTATAGTAGTTATGTTGCTGAGTTATACCTCTGGTAAATTGCTAGATCTCATATATGCCCCTGTACAAAGGTATATTAAGTCTAAACTCTAATTTTTGAATAAATAACAATGACAAATAAGACATTAACGGTTTTTACACCTGCCTATAATAGAGCGCACACTATTGGTCGAACTTATGAGAGTCTATGTAGACAGACATCAAAAGATTTCTGCTGGCTGGTCATAGATGATGGCTCTATGGATAATACAGGCGAACTTGTTCGAGCTTGGAAAGAAGAAGGTAAGATCGATATTACATATATTCATCAGCAAAACCAAGGTATGCACGGTGCGCATAACACCGCTTACCGTAATATTAACACAGAACTATGTACTTGTATTGACTCAGATGATTTTATGCCAGAAAATGCAGTTAATACTATTATTGATTTCTGGAACAAAAATCATTCTGATAAATATGCAGGCATAATCGGGTTAGACGTGGATATGTCAGAACAAGTAATAGGTGATAAATTTATTGATTCTATTCAATCAACGACACTCTCTGGATATTATGAAAATGGTGGTAAGGGGGACAAAAAATTAGTCTACCGTACTGATATTATCAAAAATACAAATGAATATCCGCTGTTTGAGGGTGAACGATATGTAGGTTTAAGTTGTCGTTGTTTAGAAATAGATCAGTCTTATGAATTTCTAGTGATAAATGAACCTCTTGTTATTGTAGATTATCAGGAAGATGGGTCTAGTATGTCTATGTATAAGCAGTATTGGAATAATCCAAAAGGTTTTGCATATTTCCGAAAACATAAGATGATGTATTCTAAAAGTTTAAAAGTGTGGTTTGAAGAATCTATTCACTATGTGTCATCATCTATTAGAGCTAAAAATAAAGCATTTCTTAAAGAATCTCCAAAACCAATTGTAACCTTTCTGATGATACCTTTTGGCGTAGCACTATATTTCTATATAAAATCTAAAGTTAAAAGAGGTGATGTATATAAAGTCAAAAAATCATAGTCTAATTATACGTGTGTATTTATGAAAGTTTTACAAGTAATTACTTCATTGAGAACGGGAGGTGCGGAGAAGCTAGTCGTTGAAATGGCACCTATTTACAAACAATTAGGTGTTCAAGTTGATGTCCTTTTATTTGATGGAGTTGACACCCCCCTTAAACAAGAACTTCTTGATCTAGGCTTTAATGTTTATGAATTAGCAAGAGGAAAGAGTGTATATAATCCTCGGCATATCACTAGACTCCGTGCGTTCTTTCGTGAATATGATATAGTACATTCTCATAATGCAGCTTGTCAATACTTTACAGCATTTGCTAGATTGTTATATAAAGGACAAACGAAATTCGTAACAACTGAGCATAACACGAATAATAAGCGCCGTGATGTTTGGTGGATTAGGCAAGTTGAAAGATTTGTGTATAAGAGATATGATTCGATTATTGCTATATCACAAATTGCTACTGATAATTTAAAGAGACATTTGAATACAACTAAAGATATCCTTACCATCAATAATGGAGTAGATTTATCAAAATATGTCACGCAAGAGCCACTTGATAGAGAGCATATTATTGAAGTTGATAATGATGTTATTTTAATTACTCAAGTTGCAGGCTTTAGAGAAGCTAAAGACCAAGACACAGTTATAAGGTCATTAAAAAATCTTCCAGCAAATATTCATATTGCTTTTGTTGGCGATGGAGCACGCCAGGAGATATGCGAGTTTCTTGCAGAGGAAATGGGAGTTAGTGATAGAGTCCATTTTTTAGGATTAAGGTCTGACGTACCTAAAATATTGAAATGCTCTGATATTGTGGTTATGTCATCACATTGGGAGGGTCTTTCTTTATCTTCGGTTGAGGGTATGGCTTCGGGAAGGCCAATGGTTGCCAGCGATGTGCAAGGTCTACGAGAAGTAGTTGGTGGTGCTGGAATATTATTCAAGGAGGGTGACGATAAAGCATTAGCCAATGAAATTGTTAAATTGCTCTCAGATAAAAGTTATTATAATGAAATTTCTATGTCTTGCTTGCAGCGTGCAAGTAAATATGATATAAATATTATGGTCGAGAAATATTATCGTGAATACTTGAAGTTAGTTAATTTAGAATAAAAGTTGAATATGAAAATATTAGTAACTGGAGGAGCTGGTTTTATCGGCTCAAATTTATGCGAAACACTTCTTGAAAGAGGTGATGAAGTGACTTGTTTAGACAATTTTGCTACGGGTCATATAGAGAACTTGTTGCCTCTAATTGAGAAGTACCAACAAACTTTTAAGTTAGTAGTTGGTGATATTAGAAATCTTCAAGATTGTAAAAAGGCAGTTGAAGGTAATGACTATGTTTTGCACGAAGCTGCATTAGGCTCGGTTCCTCGTTCAATTAAGGATCCTATCACTACTAATCAAGTGAATATTGATGGCTTTCTAAATATGTTGGTTGCATCACGTGATGCAGGTGTTAAACGCTTTATATATGCTGCTAGCTCTTCTACATATGGAGATAGCGAAAATTTGCCAAAAGTAGAACACATCATTGGGAAACCCCTCTCTCCTTATGCAATAACTAAGTATGTTAATGAGTTATATGCAGATATTTTTGCTCGAACATATGGTTTGGAGTGTATCGGTTTGAGATACTTTAATGTATTTGGTCGTCGTCAAGATCCTAATGGTGCTTATGCAGCAGTAATACCTCTATTTGTAAAGCAGTTTATGAAACACGAAGCTCCAAATATTAATGGAGATGGAGAGTATAGTCGTGATTTTACGTACATTAAGAATGTAGTTCTGATGAACCTGCTGGCTTTAGGGACTGAGAATCCTAAGGCGGTTAATCAAGTATATAACACTGCATATGGGGAGCGAACAACGCTTAATCAACTAGTAGGATATTTAAAAGAATATTTAGGTGAGTTTGACGGTGAGATATTAAATGTTGAGCCTACACACGGGCCTAACCGTGCTGGCGATATACCTCATTCATTAGCTTCGGTTGATAAGGCTAGAGAGCTTCTGGGATATGATCCGCAGTATTCGATGAAAGAGGGATTAAAAGAGGCGGTAGAGTGGTATTGGAATAATTTAAAGTAAAAATATTAAAATGGAAACTAAAATTTGCGTAATTGGCTTGGGATATGTTGGATTACCTCTCGCTAGGCTATTCTCTACTAAATATAAAACCATAGGTTTTGACCTCAGCCAAAGACGTGTCGAAGCGTTAATGGCAGGACACGATGATACGCTGGAAGTATCAGATGAGCTGCTTCAAAGTGCTATTGCTAATGGATTTGTTTGTACTTCAAATATTGAGGATATTAGAAGCTGTAATTTTTATGTTGTAGCTGTTCCTACACCTGTTGATAAAAATAATAATCCAGACCTAACACCGCTTATTGGTGCAAGTACAACGATAGGTAAAGTAATTTCTAGAGGAGATATTGTAGTTTATGAATCAACGGTATATCCTGGTGTTACAGAGGAGGATTGTATTCCTGTGGTAGAAAAAGTGTCTGGTTTAAAGTTTAATGAGGACTTTTTTGCTGGTTACTCACCAGAGCGTATCAATCCAGGAGATAAACTTCATACGGTAGAATTAATCAAGAAGGTAACTTCAGGTTCTACTCCGGAGATAGGGGTGAAAGTTGACGAAGTATATGCTTCTGTGATCACAGCTGGAACTCACCTTGCTCCAACGATTAAGGTGGCTGAGGCGTCAAAAGTTATCGAAAATTCACAACGTGATATAAATATTGCATTTGTTAATGAACTTGCAAAGATATTTAATAAAATGGATATTGACACTCAGGCGGTTTTGGAGGCAGCTAGCACCAAATGGAACTTTTTGCCATTCCGTCCAGGTTTAGTAGGTGGTCACTGTATCGGTGTAGATCCATACTATTTAGCTCAATGTGCACAACGATACGGCTATAATCCAGAAATTATATTGGCAGGTCGTCGTATGAATGATAGTATGGGAGAGTATGTAGCAAATGAGACAATTAAATTGATGCTTAAGAAAGGTATTCAGGTTCTGAATTCAAACTTACTAATCTTAGGTTTCACATTTAAGGAGAACTGTCCTGATGTTCGTAATACAAAAGTTATTGACATAGTAGCTGCTTTAAAAGAGTACAGTATCAATGTAACAATATATGATCCTTGGGCAAACCCAGCCGTGGCAAAGCACGAATATGGGGTTGATGTAGTAACTGAGTTGCCAACAGATAAATACGATGCTTTAATAATGGCAGTGGCTCATAAGGAATTTGAGTCGCTAGATCTTGATTCTCTAAAAGTTGATAATACTATTGTCTATGATGTGAAATGGGTTCTTGCAAATTCAGAAGTAGGAGGTAGATTGTAATTTATTTTAATATGTCGTACTTAATTTTTAGATGAGAAAAATTATTCGAATAACAACTGTATCCCAATCTATGCGATCTTTACTGAAGGGGCAGTTGAGCTTTATGGGAAAATATTTCGAAGTAATAGCTGTATCTTCACCAGATGAAAATTTCGAGGATATGTTAAAGGAACAGCAGTGTAGAGGGATAGCAGTTAAGATGTCTCGCAAAATTACCCCAATACAAGATTTAATATCGCTGTTTAGATTAATAGTATTATTTATAAAAGAGAAACCAGATATAGTGCATACACACACCCCTAAAGCAGGGACATTAGGAATGATTGCTGCTTGGTTGTGTAGAGTTCCTTGTAGAATACACACAGTAGCAGGTCTTCCATTATTGGTGGCAGCAGGCAAGAAAAGGAAATTATTGGATGTTGTTGAGAAGATTACATATAGATGTGCAACAAAGGTATACCCTAATTCTTTCGTTCAAAAGGATATGATAGAAAGATTGAAATTTACTAAAACTTCGAAGCTAAAAGTGCTGGCAAATGGTAGCTCAAATGGTATCAATACACAACATTTTAATCCGTCGCACTTTACGAAAAATGAGGATAGGGTGTTTCGGTTTGTTTTTATTGGGCGAATGGTTGGCGATAAAGGTATTAATGAATTGGCGCAGGCGTTCACTAGGCTTAATGCTATATATCCTGAGACAGAGCTTGTGCTTGTTGGTAACTTCGAGGAAAAGTTAGACCCCCTAAAGAGTGAAACAAAAGAAATTCTAGATAATCACAAAGCTATAAATTTTGTTGGGTATCAGTCCGATGTACGTCCATTTTTGGCTATGTCTGATGCCTTTGTATTTCCTAGTTATAGGGAGGGGTTTCCAAATGTGGTGATGCAGGCAGGTGCTATGGGGCTGCCACAAATCGTTACAAATATTAATGGCTGTAACGAAATTATTGTTGAAGGCGAAAATGGAGTGATTATCCCATCTAAGGATGAGGAAGCTCTATACGCTGCGATGCAGCGATTTGTAACCTCGCCTGACGAAGTCTCGAAGATGGCAATAAACGCTAGAGATATGATAACCTCTCGCTATGAACAAGCAATTGTCTGGGATGCAATTCTCAGTGAATATAAATTATTATTAGGTCAGTAGGGTATGTATAGGCGGTTTTTTAAGAGGGGGGTTGATTTTTTGGCGGCGCTTGTGGCGTTGCTGTTGTTGTTGCCGTTTTTGGTGATTGTTTGGATCTGGCTTACCGTGGCTAATAGGGGGGCGGGGGCGTTCTTCTTTCAACAAAGGCCGGGGAAAGGGGAACGGATCTTTAAAATCGTTAAGTTTAAAACTATGACCGATGAGAAAGATTCTCACGGAAATCTCTTGCCAGATGCTCAAAGATTGACAAAAATTGGTAAATTTGTGCGCTCTACTTCAATTGATGAACTCCCGCAGCTTATCAATGTGCTTAAAGGCGATATGAGCTTTATCGGACCTCGTCCGCTGCTTATCGAGTATTTGCCATTGTACAGCAAAGAACAAGCTCGTAGGCATAACGTCCGCCCTGGTATGAGCGGATGGGCACAATGCAATGGGCGTAACGCAATAAGTTGGAGCAAAAAATTTGAACTAGATGTGTGGTATGTTGATAATCTTTCACTCTCTACTGATTTGAAAATATTACTTCAAACCATAAAAAAAGTAATTGTAAGAGACGGCATCTCCTCTGAGACAAGTGCGACAATGGAAGTGTTTAACGGCAAAAATTAGAAAAAATAAGCTTACAAAATGTATTTGTATGGAGCAAGTGGTCACGCCAAAGTGATACTAGATATTTTAAAAGCAAATAATATTCAGTTAACTGCTTTTATTGATGATAATAAAGACCTTGAATCATTGTCTGGGGTGTCAGTTTTACATAGTGCAAATAGTACTATGTCTCCTATGATTATAAGTATAGGGAATAACAAAGTTAGGCAAAAAATTGCTGAATTACTTGATGTTAACTATATTTCTGTTGTTCACCCATCTGGTATAGTTTCAAATTCTGTTCAGATTGGGATGGGAACCGTTGTGATGCAAGGGGCAATAATTCAGGTTGATACTATAATTGGAGAACACGCTATCGTTAACTCGGGAGCATCTATTGATCACGATTGTAATATTGGGGATTTTGCCCATATAGCTCCTCACTCTACGCTTTGTGGTAATGTTGATGTAGGCGAGGGTAGCTGGATTGGGGCAGGCGCAACTGTGATTCAAGGTGTAAAAATAGGGAAATGGGCGACAATTGGTGCTGGTGCTGTTGTTATAAAAGATGTGCCTGACTATGCTGTGGTGGCTGGTGTCCCTGCCAAAGTGATAAAATTCAAAAATATAGAATAAAGATGAATAAACCTATTTATTTGTGTTTGGCGCATATGTGTGGGGCTGAACAGAAATTTATTCAAGAGGCGTTTGATACTAACTGGGTCGTGCCTCTTGGACCTAATGTTAACGGATTTGAAGCAGACCTTAAAGAGTTCGTGGGCGAAAATAAAGAAGTCGTTGCTCTGTCGGCTGGTACGGCTGCGCTGCACCTTGCTCTTGTTGAGCTTGGCGTGGGAGTTGGTGACGAAGTTATTTGTCAATCGTTTACATTCTGCGCTTCGGCTAACCCTATTGCATATTGTGGGGCTACACCTGTCTTCGTTGATAGCGAAGAAGATACCTGGAATATCTCGCCTGAACTCCTAGAAGAAGCTATCAAAGATAGAATCGAAAAAACTGGCAAAACTCCTAAAGCTATTATCCCAGTTCACCTATACGGTATGCCTGCTAAAATGGACGAAATCTCGGCTATCGCCCAAAAATACAATATCCCTATCGTAGAAGATGCTGCCGAAGCACTAGGCTCTAGCTTCAAAGGGCAACAGTGTGGTACGTTTGGCAAATTTGGCGCACTCTCGTTTAACGGTAACAAGATGATTACTACTTCGGGCGGTGGTGCTCTAGTCTGTCAAAACGAAGACGATAAAAAGAAAATTATGTTCTTCGCTACGCAAGCTCGTGAAAACTTCCCATACTATCAGCACGAAAAAATCGGTTACAACTACAGAATGAGCAATATCTGTGCTGGTATCGGGCGTGGGCAAATGACCATACTCGATGAACACATCGAACACCACAGAAATATCAATAAACTATACTGCGAAGCATTCGAAGCGGTCGAGGGTATTACTGTTATGACGAACCCTAACGAGGACTTCAACTCTAACTTCTGGCTCTCTGCGATACTTATTGACAAAGAAAAAACTGGGGTCGACTACAACACCGTTATGGCGAAACTCCAGGAACACTCTATCGAAAGTAGACCGCTCTGGAAACCTATGCACTTGCAACCTATCTTCGCAAACTCGCCTGCATACGTAAATGGCGTTTCTGAGCGTTTATTCTCTCAGGGGCTATGTCTTCCGTCAGGCCCGTGCGTGAGTGAGGATGATGTGAAAAATATTATTGAAATTATAAAACAAACTCTAAAGTAATGAGGAAAATTTTACTACTAGTATCTGTGCTATTGCTTGTGTGTGCGTGTACTTCTTCGAAGAATATTAGCTACTTCCAAGATGTTGTTAATGGCTCGGCTAATGCGATTGCTCAGTCTAAGGCTATTGCCGTGCAGCCTGATGACAAAATCTCTATTGTGGTCAATAGTAAAGACCCTATGTTGATGCAACTTGTTAACCTTGTGGATGCCGATGTGAGAATGTCTGGGCAAACAAACTCTGGTGGCTCGTCTGTTTCGGGTTACACCGTTAGTGCTAGTGGCGAAATTCAGTTCCCTGTGCTAGGCACAATATATGTCGAGGGGATGACTCGTGAAGAAATTGCTGCCCTCATAAAAGAAAAACTTATTGCCGAAGAAATCGTTAAAGACCCTACCGTTACTGTTGAGTTCGTGAACCTTACTGTCGCTGTCTTGGGTGAAGTTGCAACCCCTGGTAAATACAGTATTGATAAAGACCAAATGACTATCCTAGATGCTCTGGCTATGGCTGGCGATATGACTATATACGGGATGAGGGATAACGTAACCGTTCTTAGAGAAGAGAACGGCAAACAAGTCTCATATAAAGTTAATATGCTAGATGCTAAAAGCCTGTTGCAGTCGCCTGCATTTTATCTAGCTCAAAATGACGTGATTTACGTCGAACCTAACGATGTGAGGGCTCGCCAATCTACAGTTAACGGTAATAATGTCCGCTCTACGTCATTCTGGCTCTCGCTTGCATCACTACTTACTACCATAACAATACTTATTGTAAACTAATATCCGTATGAATCCCAATAAAAATAAAGACATTACACTTAAAGACCTTTTCGAGATATTTAAATCAAATATCTTGCTGTTTGTGTGCTCAGTTGCAGTTGCTGTATTTGTGGCGTTTGTCTACCTATGGTCGGTGCCACCTACCTACAATCGTAAAGCCTCAATCCTTATCAAAGACGAAAAGGAAGGTAAAGGTATAAGTTCAAGCCAAGGCTTTGATGAACTGGGCCTGTTCCAATCTAACACGAACATTACAAACGAACTGACCGTCCTCAAAACTCCTGCATTTATGCAAGAGGTTGTTAAAAGACTCTCGCTAAATAGTAGCTACAAAGTTAAAAACAACATCCTTAGATGGACTGATCTATACACTAATACCCCTTTCAAGGTCGAGCTAGATAGCCTGGTGGGTCGCTCTAATATCCAATTCCTAGTGAAATTCTCTGACAACGAGGAGTTCGTTATCTCGGAACTGGTGGTTGATAATGAAGAATTTGGGCAAAATATTACAGGTAAGTTAAACGATACACTCTCAACTGCCTGGGGAAATATTAGACTTACAAAAACTCCATTCTACGGGCAAAATACAGCAGATAAACCATATCAGTTCGCTCACCGAAAGGTTAAAGGTGTGGCGGATGGGTATCTCTTGAAGCTAAATGTAGAACTCCAAAAGAAAGATGCGACAGTTGTTGACCTCTCTATTACCGATGAAGTGCCGCTTAGGGCTGATAATATCCTAAATACTCTTATTTCTGTCTATAACGAAAACTGGATTAAGGATAAAAACGAAATTACACTTAATACTAATGCCTTTATCGAGGAAAGGCTTCGTGTTATCGAAAGGGAACTAGGGGTTGTCGATGGAGATATCTCTAGCTTTAAGAGTCAAAACTTAATGCCAGACGTTACTGCCGCTGCAAATATTCAGCTCGCTCAATCTTCGCAAAACCGTTCTGAACAGCTGATGCTAGAAAATCGCCTCTCTATGGCTAAATATATCAGAGACTATCTCAAAGATGTAACTAAAAGTAATGAGCTAATCCCTGCAAGTACTGGTATCGAAAGTGGTGCTATCGAAAGTGAAATCGCTAAATACAATGAACTATTGCTGCAAAGAGATGTCCTGCTAGCTAATAGTGGGCTTCGTAACCCACTGGTTATTGATATGAACGAGAACCTTGCAGCTATTAGAACAGGTATTATACGCTCGGTGGATGAGCTTGTAAATACCCTCTCGATGCAAATGTCAAGTGCTCAAAAAGTGGAACAACAAAATAAAGCGCAACTGGCTGATAACCCTAATCAAGCAAAAGAACTCGTTAATATCGAAAGACAACAAACGGTTAAAGAATCGCTATACCTCTACCTTCTTCAAAAACGTGAGGAGAATGAGCTGTCGCAGGCATTTACTGCATACAATACCAAAATTATTAGCTTAGCAGATGGTTCAGGTGCGCCTACTTCACCTAAAAAATCTATGATTTTGCTCTTTGCCCTTGTCGTAGGTTTGGCTCTGCCTGTTGTCTACTTGTTCTTGAAAGAGTCGCTAGATACCTTGGTTAAGAGCAAAAAAGATGTCGATGGGCTTAATATCCCGATTCTAGGCTCTATCCCTGGTATCGGTGGCAAACGTAGAGGGTCTAAAAAGGCAAGTGCTAAAGCTGGTGCTGCTGTCTCAAAGAATAGTCGGGGGGTTTCTAGTGAGGCGTTTAGGGTCGTGCGTACTAATCTGGACTTTATTCTTGGGAAAAAGGATGGGTGTCAGGTTATTCAGGTTATTTCACTTAATCCGTCGTCGGGTAAGAGCTTTACTTCGGCTAACCTTTCTAATAGTATGTCTATGAAAAAGGGCGTTAAAGTGCTCGTTATTGACGGCGATATGAGAAAATATGCTCTTAGCAAATTTGTGGATAGCCCTAAAAAAGGACTCTCTAATTATCTTAATGGTACGATTGATAACCTTAGCGAGGTTATTACTCATAGTACCATATCGGAGAACCTAGATGTTATCCCAGTGGGTACTGTCCCTCCTAATCCTTCGGAGCTGCTCCTTACAGATCGCTTCGAGGATATGATTCAAAAACTGAAGGCTGACTATGACTACATCTTTATCGACTGTCCGCCTATTGAGATTGTTCCAGATGCTGCTATCATCGGTAAACACTGTGATGCCTCTATCTTTATTATCCGTGCAGGGAAATTCGATAAACGCTGTCTTCCTGAGGTTGTGGTTGCTAAAGAGTCGGGTAAATATAACAATATGTGTTTGCTACTTAACGATGTTAACCTCTCGTCTAAGGGATATGGTTACGGTTATGGCTACGGATATGGTTATGGTTACGGTTACGGCTACGGTAATACCGATACAACTCAAGAGACTGTAGTACACTTGTAATAAATACTCAGTGAGAAAAATATTTTTCCTCACCTCTAAACTATTTGAATCTTAGGAAATATGCTTAATCTCCTCTCTAGGAAAAGAACCCTAAAAAGTGCTGACTTTTTTAGTGGGCTTACCGATTGCCACTCTCACATCTTGCCTGGTGTGGACGATGGCATTAAGAGCGAGGAGGAGGCACTAAAGGTCTTGGCAGAGTATGAAACTATGGGAGTAGAGAGGGTTATTCTTACCCCTCACATTATGGAATTGTACTCCTCTAACGATGCTAGGTCGCTTATCTCTCGATTTGATGAGTTTAAAAAGGTGTACTTTGGAAAAATTAAGCTATCTTTGGGAGCAGAATATATGTTGGACTCGGGATTCGAGGAGCATCTTAGCAGTGGAAAGTTATTGACACTATGGGATAACTATCTGCTCGTTGAGACTTCATATCTCCAGCCTCCAACAAATATGTTGGAGACTCTCTGTGAGATAAGATCTAAAGGATATTTTGTGGTGCTTGCCCATCCTGAAAGATACGGCTATATGCAAAGAGATAAATACGGAGAATTGAAGAGAGACGGGGTGTTGTTTCAGCTCAATCTTCTTTCACTCTCTGGGTATTATGGCAGGCAGGTTAGGGACACCGCCCTCTACTTGTTGAAAAACGATATGTATGACCTTATAGGTAGTGACCTCCATAACCTTAGGGCGTTTAAAGAGTGGATGCCTGCAATTAAGTTAGCTCCAAAACTTA
This sequence comes from Rikenellaceae bacterium, assembly GCA_044433515.1. GTDB lineage: Bacteria > Bacteroidota > Bacteroidia > Bacteroidales > Rikenellaceae > Mucinivorans. The sequence continues at coordinate 23,362 of JAWXTN010000008.1, forward strand.
TGGCTAAATTACAAAGGCTAAAAAAAGTGAAAATTAATAGTATATGAAAAAATAACCAAACTTAAAAAATGAGAAAAAATGAAAAAAATTACCTTATTCGCAATTGGATTGCTATGTGCAGTTCAAGCGTACGCACAAGAAGTCACTGAAACCCAAACAGTGAAACAAGAGTATGTAGTTTCTCCTATCGGAGATAACTGGACAGTGTCAGTTGGTGCAGGTGCTGAATTTCACCCTCACTCAACTCTCAAAGATAACTTGGATCTAGATGTTGCTACATCTTTCCAATTTGATGTTTCAGTAGGGAAATGGTTGACTCCTTATGTTGGACTTAGACTTAAATATGCTTACTCAACATTTGATCTTACAAGTACTTCTGCTATGAATAACTTTATTGCGGAAGGTTCGACTACGGCTGATGGTTCTATCTCGACACTTCACGCTGATGCTATGTTCGATTTCACGGCTATGTTCGGTGGATACAATCCTAACCGCTTCTACTCTGTTAAACCTTATGCAGGTGTCGGTTTCTCGGCTGTTAGTGCATCGAAAAAGACAGGTTGGGAATATGTAGCTATTCTGGGTATCCTTAACGAGTTTAGACTCTCTGATCCATTGTCATTGCAAGTGGACTTAGGTTTTAATGCTCCTAATGCGCAAATCTATGGTGAAAAGTCTACAAACCCTAGATTCTATACTACTTCTGCGACTATTGGACTTACTTATTACTTTGGCAAGAAAAATGCTCGTAAACATACAGCTGTGACTGAAACTGATAGCTACATTGCACTTACTCGTCAGAACGAAACTTTGGCTGATAATGTTTCTGACCTTGAAAGTGCTAATGCTGCGCTAACAGAGGATAACAATGCGATTAAGAGCGAACTGCAAACCGCAAAAGCTCAAACAGCTAATGCTGAGGCAGCAGCGGCAGCAGCAGCGGCTGAGCCTAAGGAATTCGCTCCTGTGGCTATCTTCTTCGAGATAAATAAGAGTACAGTGGTTAAGGCTGATGCCGCTCGTCTTAAATATCTTGCTGAAATGATGAAAGAGCACGAAAACTCTACTTTCGTTATCGAAGGTTATGCGGATTCGGCTACTGGTACAGCAGAGTACAACCAAAAACTAAGTCAAAAACGTGCAGATGCTGTATGTAAAGTACTTGTTGAAAAATATGATATCGACGGCTCTAAGTTGAATGCTGTTGGCAAAGGTGCTATTGAAACACTATTTGACGACATCACTCTTAACAGAGCAGCTGTTGTAAGAACTAACAACTAAAGGGGAGACTTTAGAGAACCCCCAAAATAAACTTAAACAAAATTATATGTGTGGAATTGTAGGATATATAGGTAATAAAGAAGCTTATCCAATTCTAATCAAGGGACTTAAACGCTTGGAGTATCGTGGATATGACAGCGCAGGTGTCGCTTTGATTGGCGAAAATAATGAACTTAGTGTTTACAAAGAGAAAGGTAAAGTGTCAAAGCTAGAGGCGTATGCCTCTAGCAGAGATACCGCAGGGGTAGTGGGCATTGCTCACACTCGCTGGGCTACGCACGGCGAGCCTTGTCAGCGCAACTCTCACCCTCACTATTCTCAGTCGGAGCGTTTGGCGATAATCCATAATGGTATTATCGAGAACTACGCTACACTTAAGGTAAACCTCCAAAAGGAGGGATATACCTTTAAGAGCGATACGGACACTGAGGTTCTGATTCAGCTCATCGAACACGTTCAGCAGTCAAACAATCTTGATTTGTTGTCAGCTGTTCAGCTTTCACTTCATCAGGTTATCGGGGCTTATGCTATTGCTATTTTGGATCGTGAGACTCCAAATAAGATTATAGCAGCTCGTAAGAGTAGCCCTCTGGTAGTCGGTGTTGGCGATGGTGAGTTCTTCTTGGGTTCGGATGCAACACCTATTATTGAATATACCGACAGGGTCGTATATCTAAACGACGGCGAGATTGCCGTTATGACAATGGGCGAGGAGCTTAAGATTGTAGATATTAATAATGCGGAGATTACCCCTAAAATTAAGACTATTGAACTTTCGCTTGGTCAGATAGAGAAGGGTGGTTACCCTCACTTTATGCTCAAAGAAATTTATGAGCAGCCACAAAGGATTAGAGATTGTATGAGCGGTCGTATAAATATGGAGCTTAATCGTATCTCTATGGCTTCGGTGATAGATAACTTGGATAAGCTTTTGAATGCTAGCCGCTTTGTTATCGTCGCTTGTGGAACTTCTTGGCACGCCGCTCTTATCGGCAAGCAGCTTTTGGAGACTTACAATGATATACCAGTTGATGTGGAGTATGCCTCAGAGTTTCGTTATCGTAAGCCTGTGCTTCGCCAAAGTGATGTAGTTATTGCTATATCTCAGTCGGGCGAGACGGCTGATACACTTGCTGCAATTGAGTTGGCGCAGTCTAAGGGTGCGTTTGTTTATGGTATTTGTAATGCTGTGGGTTCTTCTATTGCACGTATTACGGATGCAGGTGCATATACTCACGTGGGGCCTGAGATTGGCGTGGCTTCTACTAAGGCGTTTACGGGGCAGGTAACAGTGCTTACTATGCTTGCGCTATCGCTTGGTCGTAAGCGTGGTTTGATACGTAGCGAGGAGCGTTTGAAGCTGGTTCAGGAACTGAATTCTATTCCTGATAAGATAGACGAGGTTTTGAAGTGCGATGAGGCTGTTGAAAAGTTGTCGCATATCTTTACTTATGCTCGTAACTTCTTGTATTTGGGTCGTGGGTATAATTTCCCAGTGGCACTCGAAGGCGCTTTGAAGCTCAAAGAGATATCTTATATTCACGCAGAGGGCTATCCTGCTGCGGAGATGAAGCACGGTCCTATTGCCCTTATTGACAGCGAGATGCCGATTGTGGTTATTGCTACACGCAATGAGATGTACGAGAAGGTTCTTAGTAACATCCAGGAACTAAAGGCTCGTGGAGGTCGTGTTATAGCGATTGTGACTAAGGGAGACACTCAGATGGCTTCGATAGCTGATTATATAATTGAGGTTCCAGAGACTATGGAGTGTTTTGAACCGCTATTGACTACTATACCTTTGCAGCTTATGTCTTATCATATTGCTGTGTGTAAGGGCAGAAATGTTGACCAGCCTCGTAACTTGGCGAAGTCAGTAACTGTGGAGTAGTCCTTAGGTTATTGGAATTTTTTTAAGAGGACTTCTGAAAATTTGTATTAGAAAAATTATTAGAAGTTCTCTATTATTTAGGAATCTTCTGGCATAGGGTATTGAGAGGTATTCTATGTCGGGGGATTCTTTTTTAGTGTTTTAGGGAATGGGGATTAAGCGTAATATGTATAGGAGTGTTATAATAGTTGTGACTATTATTTATGTTGCAATCATCACGGTGTTATCGACTGTTGATATGTCTAGTTCGGCGGAGTCTATCTCAATACCGCATATCGACAAGGTTGTTCATTTTTGTTTTTATATGGCTATGAATATCCTTTTGATAATGGCGTTTGTATTATCTAGGCGGTCACGTAGCTGGGGCTTGATGCTCGTGGCTACTTGTTTGACGATTTTTTATAGTATTGTTATAGAGGTCGTGCAGATATATGTGGGGCGGGGCTTCGAGGTGTTGGATATATGCGCCAATACACTGGGGTCTCTCGTGGGGCTATTTGTGATGCGTAGGGTTAGTTTAATAGTCCTCAATAGGGCAAAAAAAAGGGGCTAAAAGCCCCTAACTTATTAATCATTAATCATTAATCATTATTTAGTATGATTTTGCAAATAATACTCTGCATTTGCTAGGTCGTCCACTCACAATACATAGACCCTCTTCCTCTTTAGTATCACGAGGGATGCAGCGGATTGTTGCCTTAGTCTCTGCTTTGATTTGCTCCTCTACTTCGGCTGAACCGTCCCAGTGAGCTGAAATGAAGCCGCCCTTAGTCTCTAGAACTTCCTTAAACTCTTCATAAGAATTTACTTCAGTAGTCTTCTCTGTGCGGAAGTCTAGTGCCTTCTGGAAGATGTTATTTTGTATTTCGTCGAGCTTAGCTACTGTGTAGTCTGCTATGCCCTCTACGCTAACGCTCTCTTTAGATAACTCGTCACGACGAGCTACTTCAATTGTGCCGTTCTCTACGTCACGTGCGCCCATTGCCATACGAAGAGGTACACCCTTTAGCTCCCACTCAGCAAACTTGAAGCCCACACGTAGATTGTCTCTATCGTCTATCTTGACAGATACACCACGTGAACGAAGCTTACCTGCGATTACATCGAGTTTTGCTCGCATCTCTGAAAGCTGCTCCTCACCCTTAAAAATAGGGATAAGTACAACTTGTATTGGCGCAAGTTTTGGAGGTAGTACAAGTCCGTTGTTGTCAGAGTGTGCCATAATAAGTGCACCCATCAAACGAGTTGATACACCCCAAGATGTAGCCCATACATATTCCTCAACGCCTTCCTTGTTCATAAACTTAACATCAAAAGCCTTGGCGAAATTCTGCGCCAAGAAGTGAGATGTACCGCTCTGAAGTGCCTTGCCATCTTGCATTAGTGCCTCAATGGTGAAGGTCTCATCTGCACCAGCAAATCGCTCTGAATCACTCTTGCGACCCACTACGACTGGTACACCCATATAATCTTGGGCAAAGTCACGATATACATCAATCATACGCTCTGCCTCCTCTAGTGCCTCGGCCTTAGTGGCGTGAGCCGTATGACCCTCCTGCCACAAAAACTCAGCTGTACGCAAGAACAAACGTGTACGCATCTCCCAGCGAACAACATTAGCCCACTGATTACAAAGTATCGGTAGGTCACGGTAAGACTGAATCCAGTTCTTATAGGTGTTCCATATAATCGTCTCAGAGGTAGGGCGTACAATAAGTTCTTCCTCCAACTTAGCGTCTGGGTCAACGACAACACCCTTGCCATTAGGGTCGTTCATAAGACGATAGTGGGTAACAACCGCACACTCCTTTGCAAAACCCTCAACGTGTGATGCCTCCTTGCTGAAAAAACTCTTAGGTATAAACAACGGAAAATAAGCATTCTCGTGACCAGTAGCCTTGAACTTACCGTCCAAAATCGACTGCATCTTCTCCCATATAGCATAACCATAAGGCTTGATAACCATACTGCCCCTTACTGCCGAATTCTCAGCTAGTCCAGCCTTGACTACCAAATCATTATACCACTTGCTATAATCCGTATCCCTAGATGTTAAATCTTTTAATTCTTTTGCCATTTTTATTTTTTTGAAATTTATATACTATTTCGCTGATTTTTATGCAACCGCAAAGTTACCATTAAATTTTTATTTCCCCAAAATTTCACTCAAGTATCACTAGCCTACTGACTGTGAAAATTAAGTGCTTGCCTATTAAATGATATTAAAGCACAGATTCTCATAGTAGTTATCGTAGCTGAAAAGTGCCCTTTTAGGGATTTTAACGCACAAAGATATTGCTTTTTAGATAAAAATCAGTATCTTTGGCTAAACTTTTGTTTAGTAAATTTATCAAAATAAGAAATATAGAATCAGATTAATATATAACAGTGACCAAAATGAAACAAGTACTTTTAATAGCGACACTTCTGTTTGTAGCAAACATAGCGTCAGCACAGTGGGAAGATGATATGTACTCGGGAACTTGGGGTAAGTCAAAAAAACAACAACAAGAAGAACAACAACAAGAAGCATATCAGCAGTCTCAACATCAACAATTCGAAGAGGTGCAAAATAGCGGATATCAAACCAAAGAACTTATCGAAGACTTCGATGAAGCTCTCCAAAGACGTATCACTGCTATTCGTGAAAACGAAGAAATGGACGAAAACTACTGGATGCTTATGGAACAGTACCAAAGCGTACTGGAGAGAAAATATGACGAAAACCTCTACAATATCGTAGTGGTGGGTAAGGATATGTGGGTTGAACCTAAATATATCACTGCAATGTTTGACGGTAGCGACCCTATCGAAGGATTTAATGCCTACGGTGAGAGCGTGCTCCAAAATCTAGCAGCTGATGACGTGCAGGTGGAAACTACTGAGAATGTTGAGGGCGGTAGCGGTGATGTCTATAATATCTACTATGTGGATAGCGTATATGACGTGCCAAACTTCGGACTATACTTTAACTGGGGCTTCTCGTCTTGGTGGGGATATGGTCGTGGCGGATATAGAGGCGGATGGTATAACCCTTGGTACAGCCCTTGGAGCTACTCGTGGTATAGCCCTTGGTATGACCCTTGGTATGGTGGCTGGTACGGTGGCTGGTATGGACCAGGCTGGTACGGTCCTGGATATAATCACGGTTATCGCCCTGGTTATAGCAAACCTCGTAACTCTCGTGGGGTTGTCTATGGTAACTCTAGCCGCTCTAATGTTAACTCAAGAACTGGGGGTAGAACTGGGCTAGGCTCTTCTAGAAGTAGCTTCTCTAGAGCTGACGCTAAACCTACGGGTGTAAATACCGTTAGCGGACTTGGAAGCAGGAGAGACCAAACTACTGCTACTAAACTTCCAAATGGTAGCGTTGCGGATAACTTCCGTAATAATACAGGCGTTGTGGCTAACTCTACCGATAGACGTGGTAACTCTACTTCTTCGAATAATAGTACAAGTATTATTAATAATAGAAATAACAGAAACAACAATAGCTCGGGTAACAGTAATAATCGTAATAACCGTAATACTGTTGATAGAAATAATAACTCTAATTCGAACTCTAGCTCGTCGAGAAATGAGTCGAATAGTAGCACTACCGAACGTCGCTCATACGAAAGGACTAATAACAATAGTAGCAGCCGCTCTAACTTCGAAAGTCCTGTCTCTCGCCCTACTACAACTAATCGTTCTACATCGACTGGTCGGTCTTCGTCTGGTAGCAGCAGTAGCAGTAGCAGCGGTAGGTCGTCTGGTAGCCGTAGGTAGGGTTAATGATTAGCTCTATGTCTTAATGGATATATTATATATTGGGTATAAGATTAATTACTTTTACTTACAAAATTTATGATGAAAAAAATATTTCTTATTTGTGCTACCTTCTTTGCACTTCAAAGTGTGCAGGCACAAACAATATCGGAACTGTATAAATTCTCAAACTATGACTTCTCTGCTATGACTGCGAGAAGTGCCGCTATGGCAGGAGCTTATACCTCGCTGGGGGCTGACCTTAGCTCTATGAGTATTAACCCTGCGGGTATCGCTATGTACTCGTCTAGTGAAGTGGGGTTCTCTTTTGGACTCAACTCTGCTAATACAACAAGTAGCTACGGCTCGAACGCCTCGAATACGCAAAACTCTACGCAGTTTAGTATGCCTAATATCGCAGGGGTCTATAATGTTGGAGATGTCACAATCGGATTTGGAGTAAGTACGCTAGCTAACTTTAACTCCTCGATGCGTGCAACAGGTAACTACGAACAATTTAACTCGAAGGCTAGAATCTGGGCTGACCAGCTAAATGGTATCTCTGCCTCGAAACTAAATAATGACTACACCCTATTCTCGGGACAAGCCCCTGTTACTTGGGATGCTATTATGGCGTATGACAGTTATTTGATAGACCCTGAATCTCCCTCAGACAATAACACTAGCTATGGCTTGTGGGGCATAATTGACCCAGACGATTATATCGCTTCGCAGATTACTAAAATTACAGAGGGGAGTCTTAACGAACTTACTGTATCGGCAGGTTATAACTTTGATGATTTTATTTATTTGGGAGCTACTCTAGGATTCCAATTCCTATATTACAGCGAGGAGACAATGTATGAGGAATTCAATAAAATGGACGCTAGTGGAAATACCGCTTCGGGAGTCTTTGATAACTTCTATGTGGCAGATAGGTTGTCGCTCGAAGGTGTAGGCTTTAATATGAAGGTCGGAGCAACTGTTCGCCCACTGTCGTGGCTGAGAGTAGGTCTTGCCTATCACTCTCCTACGTGGATGAATATTACAGAATATAGCGTTGGGGAAATGCAGCCATACTTCACTCAGGGCTCTGGTAGATATAGCTGGACTCCTGATCTGCTACAAGATTATAATATGCAAAGCCCTAGTAGACTCCTTGCAGGGGTGTCGGCTACGCTATTCGGTGCTATGATTGTGTCGTTTGACTACGAAAGAGTGTGGTATAACGTTATGATGTACACAACCGATATTTACTCTTCGAAATGGAGAGACGGCGCACTGTCAACTGATATCGAGAACTTGCCAACTTATTTTGACTATACTTCTGAGAGCGGAATTATGGACTTGAACGCTATGATTTCGGACTACTATCGCCCTATAAATAGCTACAAAGTAGGTCTAGAGGTGCAGCCAATAAAGAGCTTCTTTATCCGTGGAGGTTTTGCTTATAGCGACTCGCCTTACGCTGACGAAAAATCGTACTACTCTAATGGCGATATGCTGTCTGACTACGGAGCTACTACAAAGTATAGCGCAGGTATCGGCTACCGCACTGGTAAGTTTAATATAGACTTCGCCTATGTCAATACTCAGTACACTGAACTTCCTTCGAAATTCTTTGACTATGTGACAAGCAATAGCTATAATGCAGGAAATGGAGATGTCTATGCCGAAGGAACTGAAATTGCGTCATTTGAGAATATATCGCAAAAATACAGTAACGATAACTTTATACTCTCGATGTCGTGGCGTTTGTGGTAGTATTACCGCACAGAAGTATAGGGCTTTTAAATGAGTCATAATAGTGCCTATAGGGAACTTCTATAAACTGGACTTTAATGCTTTTTAATTCTAAGACTTCATCTTCGAATTTTTGAAAATGCACCGTAGGAACCCCTACGCTTGCATTTTAAAAAATCCAAATCTAAAGCCTTATAATCAAAAATCAAATAAAACCAGTTATTAGAACTCCCCTATAATAATAGGGAGGAGTCTTTGGGAATAAAAAGAACTCTTCCCTGTTAGGATTTAAATATAATATTCAGGGAATTATTTGAAGTTCCCTTTATTTTTACAGTGTAATTAATTGCCGCCACGGCTGGTGGTGGCGTAACTAGAAGAGATGGTGAAAAAGGTTCTTAAATGGGTGGGTATTTCTATTGCTTCGCTTGTCGGACTCGTAAGCGTGGCGATAGCTGTGGTTCTGTATTTTGTATTTACTCCCGAAAGGCTTACCCCTATGGTTCGGGATATTGCTCAGGAGTATATCGCTTCGGACTTCGAGATTAAGGGGGTCGAGCTTACATTCTTTTCGACCTTCCCAGACTTCTCGGTCAAAATTGACACGCTCTCTATCTCGCAGCTTAATGACACGATTCAGCCGCTTATTTTTGCACGCCATACACTCGCTTCGATAAATCCTATGTCGCTCTTAGATGGAGAGGTGAAGGTGAATAGGGTGACACTCGATGGGGCAGATATTAACCTCTATGTCGATTCGCTGATTGGACCTCTGAAGATCTTCAAACTCCCTGAGAGCGATACCGTGGCAGTCGATACACTCTCCGATGGGGACGACTATCTCTTTACACTCGATAAAATAGAGATTCTTTCCTCTAGTATAACAATTGACGATAGGACTAGAAACTTCTATACAAAACTCGATAGTATGAGTATGGAGCTATCGGCTAGCCTCTCGACTGGGCTTATAGATTTCGATTTGCTGCTAGATTTGCCAGATATCGTTGTCGAGCTTGACGATGTGAGCTACGCAAGTGGAGACTCCTTCTCGTTAGATGCGAATATGCGCTATGAAGCGGACTCTATGCTTCTGAGCATTACTCAGGCTGATATGGTGATAAACTCCATAGACCTTACAACCTTGGGGTGGCTAAGGGCTGACTCTACTTTTGATGCCTTTTCGATGGATATCTATTCGACACTTACCACTCCTTCGATTGCTGAATTTTTGAGGATTATCCCCTCTACAATTATTGACGGTAAGGAATCTCTTACTACGGACGGTACGGTCGATTTGGCTATTGAACTTAAGGGCGTTTATGACAGTGTGACAATGCCGCTGCTTACCGCTGATGTGGATATTGAAAATGCTAGGGCTAAATATAATTCTCGCAAGCTCTCTATCGAGGAGATTGACTGTGATATGAAGGTCTATCTCGATATGAATGATGAGCAAAAATCTTATGCGGCGATAAACCGCTTTAAACTTCGTGCCTCGGATATTATTGACCTTAGCGTAAAGGGTAAGGTCTCGAATATGATTATTGACCCGTATATGGATTTGAGTCTTGTGGCAGACTTTGATTTTAGCCGTTTTACGGAGTTATTTCCTCTTGGAGAGGGGATTGTGCTCGAAGGACAGAATAAGAGCGATTTGAGTGCTAAATTGACTCTCTCGGATATAACTGACAGTAATTTTGGGGCGTTCTATATCTCTGGTGAATCTATTTTTAGCGATATGGTCATTGCAGTTGATGCAGAACAGTACACAGGTGACTCTACATATACGGGTTCGTTGTATCTAGATATTGAGGAGGGGAAGTTCCTCTTTGGGGATAACGTTAGAGAGGGAACGGAGAGTCGCACACTGCTAAGTGATGTGAACTTATCGGGTCTTGCCCTTAAGGATAAAGAGGGGCAATATGTCATTATCGAAAATCTCGATATGAAGGCTGGGGCTAGCTTTGATAATAAGACAAAGAGGGTTAACGGTGTAGGGGTTACGGTTAATGCGGATAATCTCAGTGGGGGTATCGAACAGGAACTTGATGTCGATATGAAGAGCACTGAGATAGCTCTTACCCTTATTCCTCGAAGCAAACAAACGAAGATGAAGATTACTGGTAGCCTTAAGAGTGATTCGCTTTCTGCCTATGAGTATATCAATAATTCAGAGATGGCACTTCGTAGTGCAGATTTGGAGTTTAACCTTGCGCAGAAAAACAAAAAAGATTGGGATATACAGGGGGATGTAGGCTTCTCTAGGTTGAGTCTTGTGAGCGATTTGTTCCCTCTGGATATATCTTTGACAAAGTCGAAGGTGGCTGTGGCAAATGATGTGGTTACGTTGAGTAATACTCGCCTTAAGGTTGGAGAGAGTGAGATTGTGGCGACTGGTAGCGTTAGTAACCTCTTTAGTGTGCTCTTTGGTGATGAGCGTCCTCAGCAGGCTAGAAATAGTATGGCTTCGAGGGGTAGTAGTGCTAGTGGTGCAGGTAGTGGCGCAGGTGCTGGTAATGTTAGGAGCGGTACTTCTCGCAATGCTTCTCAGTCGGGTGATACTGCACAGAGAGACAATGCTGCCGAGAAGGGTGGTGTTGCTCAGAAGGGTAATGTGCAGGGTAAAGGTAATACACAAGGGAAGGCTCAGGCTCAAAAGAGTTTGGAGGGTAAACTTACTATTCGTTCGAAGTCTTTGAACCTTACGGAGCTTATGGAGGCTACGAATCAGTGTGTATTGTTGAGTGATACAACCTATTATGATGAGACGACTACGGAGTATATCACCGTTGTGGAGACAGTAACGATTAATGACCCTGTGGAGGAGGAGAGTGTTGAGGCTAAGGCGGATAATAGGGAAGGAAATAATGCTCAGAGAGAAGGCTCTCAAGGGGGCAATGCTCAGAGGGATAATAACAAATCCGCTGCGCCACAGCAGGGGGGTGAGAAGTCGGCAAATCAAGTCGGCAATGCTCGCCCTGGAGTTGGGTCTTCTCGTATTAATAGAGAGAGAAAAGAGCCACAACAGAAACGTAAGGTTGCCCCACAAGAGGAGAACTCTATGTTCCTTGTGCCAAAGAATATAAACTTTGATTTGAAACTTAATTTACAGAATATAGTTTATGACGGAGGTACGATAGAATCGCTTGTGGGAAATGCTACGATTAAGAGTGGGGTTGTATCTATGGAGAAATTATCGTTGAGGACTATTGGGGCAGAGGCTACAAGTAGTATAGTCTATCGGAATGTCGATAGGAATCGTTCGAGGGTCTTTGTGGAGCTGGGTTTGAAGGAGGTAGATATAAATCGTATAGGGGAGCTAATGCCAGAACTCGACACTCTTATGCCAATGATGAAGTCCTTCGAAGGGCTTGTGGATTTGGAATTGAAGGCTGTGGGGGATATAAATAACCGTACGGGCTTTGACCTCTCGAAAGTGAGGGCTGCACTTGATGTGAGTGGGCGTAACCTCGTGCTGATGGATAGCGAAACATTTACTGACCTTTCGAAACTTCTGATGTTTAAGAATAAGGACAAAAATTTGATTGACTCTCTTGCGCTTAGTATTACGGCGGATAGCTCTCAGTTTGACGTTTTGCCGTTTAATATTGTGATAGATAGGTATCAGGCTATTGTCGGAGGGACTCAGCATATTGATAGTCTCTATAATGTGAACTTCGATTATAACGTTTCGATTATGAAGTCGCCGCTGCCGTTCAAAGCTGGTGTCGACCTTAAGGGTGATCTGGAGGATTTTGATTTTGATATAACTAAAGCTAAACTGAAGAATACGGACTTCGATAAGCAGCGTATAGAGTTTAGAGAGTTTATGGATTCGATTGAGTCGGCTGAGGCTATAGAAGACGACGGAGGAAGTGATAATCGTGGGGATTCCTCGAAATCGGGGCAGCAGTCAAAATCTCGAAAAGCTAGGAGACCTTCGCTTTCGAATAGGGCTTTCAAAGAGGGTATGGAGGACGAGAGTGAAAATAGCGAGAGTGACTCTACTTTGATGAGTGGGGCTGAGGCAGGGGCTGATAGCTTATAGGAGGTTTTAGGTTTTAGGTTTTAGGTTTTAGGTTTTAGGTTTTAGGTTTTAGGTTTTAAGTTTTAAGTGTTAAGTGTTAAGTGTTAAGTGTTAAGTGTTAAGTGTTAAGTGTTAAGTGGCTGTTCTACTACTTTCTAATGCCTTATTACTTCCTCCCCTACAACCTAACGCCTATAACCTAATGCCTAACACCTAAGAAAGGGTTTTGCTAAGGGAAAATGAGACTCTAAGACCTCCCTGTGGTGAACGGAGTGCCTCGACCTCGCCCCTATGAAATTTAACGCCGTGCGCCACAATTGATAGTCCTAGACCACTGCCACCAGTGTCACGAGTACGACCGCTGTCCACCCTAAAGAATCGCTCAAATAAGCGTGGAAGATATTCATCGTCCAAACCCTCACCATTGTCGCTAACGCTAAAATAATAATGCGAAGATGTCTCATCGTCCAAACTCAATACTACTCGTACACCCTTGCCCCCATACTTTATGGCATTCTCCAATAAGTTCCGCCATATAGAATAGATCAAAGTTTTGCTGCCCCACACATTCACCTCGCTAGGCATAACACACTCTAGCTGTAATAAATTCTTCTCTGCAAGATAAGAGAACTCGTCGAGTACATCACGCCCTATCTTCGCAACATTAACAGACTCCTTATTAAACTTCGAAGGAGCTTCCTCGATCTTCGTCAAAAGAGATACATTTTCTAGTAGCTCCGACAAGCGTAACGATGCAGAGTGTATCCGACGTATGAAACGCTCACGATACTCCTCAGAAATGTCATCCTCGCACAAAGTCTCTGCATAACTGCGTATAGCCGAAGTAGGAGTACGCAACTCGTGAGCAATGGCACTAGTCATCTCCGCCTTAAGCTTAGCTCGTGCACGTACCTCCTCTGTGAGATTGTCCTTCAAATTCTGGAGGTCGTGACCGAAACTCCGTGCTATAACCCACAAAAATATCATAGCCACAATAAACAGTACAATCACAAAAACAACAAAGTTTATATCAGGGCTAAGAAGTGAACGAGTATCGCCCAAATAAGGCAGTGCAACACGAATATAGCCGTCTGGTATGGCACGGGCAAAGTAAAAATAACTCTGACCCGTAGTAGCAGACTTGCGAATGTCATACCCCTCGCCACTCTGTCTAGCTCCTAATACCTCGGGACGTTCGTAGTGGTTCTCCATATTATTCTCGTTCTCTACGTCATTGTCATAGAGTACCGTGCCGTCAGCAGAAATCTTAGTCACACGCATCTCGCTAGAGAGTACCTCTGATTCAGGGTCTGTCTCAGCAGTGTAGGAATAAGCCTTGAGCGTAGAGGATAGCATAGCTGCCCTATACTCCGTGTCTCGCAACTGCTCGAAAGATATTACAGCAATTGTAAATACCGCAAAGACCAGTAGGAAATAGAAAAATAATCGCTTCTTGTAATTCATAATCGTTCTCTGTTTAGCTGAGGGAATAGCCATAGCCCGAACGTGAGATAATCTGTACGTCCGCCCCCTCTATCTTCTTGCGAAGGCGTGCAATATGTACGTCGACAGTGCGTGGCTCGACATATACGTCTGTGCCCCATACCTTATTGAGCAGCTCTTCTCGTGAGAAGGTCTTTGAAGGCTTCTGAGAGAGCATAAGTAGTAGCTGAAACTCTGTCTTTGTAAGGAGTATTTGATTAGAGTCTATCATCACACTTTTTGCCTCCTGGTCAATTGTGACATTGCCGACCTTTATAGTGCTAATAGCTTCCTCTTGTCCTGAGCGAGACAGAACCGCCTTGACACGTGCCTGTACCTCTGCAATAGAGAATGGCTTAGATATATAGTCGTCAGCCCCAAGTGAGAAGCCTTTGAGTAGGTCTCCCTCGGTGTCTAGAGCGGTGAGGAAAATAACGGGGATATCTATATCCTTGGATTTTAGTAGCTCCGCAAATTCAAAACCATTCATTTTGCCCATCATCACATCCAGAAGGATGAGTTTGATAGGTGCGCCACTCTCGACAATAGTGGCGGCTTCTTCGGCAGAGGCTGCCTCGATAGTTGTGTAGCCTACACGTGAAAGGTTAAAAGCTAGAATCTCTCTTAGGTCTCTTTCGTCGTCAACAATTAGAATAGTTTGCATTTTTATAAAAGTGTGTGTTTGTTATTACAGGTAAATTTAGAATTTCAGCTGCATCCTAAGCGTAAGGATATTCTCGTCACGTTTAGTTTTATAGTCAATGTATGATTCTGATGTTTCGTTGCATACTATGTCGTAGTATGCTGTTAGTCTTAGGTAGCTTGTCCAATCGAATACATAGCCAATGCCATAGGTTGTATAGGCTATGTCTGCATAGGTCGTATTTTGGAGTTTGCCAATTTCATCACCCCTGACCTGAGTGTTTGGGTCATAGAGGTCGTACTTAAGTACAACGGAGTGTTTAGACTGAGCTATCTGGTGCGATAGCATAACATATCCCCCACGGAATTTACGTACATATATAGCATTGTCAGGGTTACTTAGGTCGTCACCGTCGACTGTGTTATAGTTTACATATAGAGAACCTGGCTGTGTGCCCCATAGATACTCTGAATAGATGTTCGTGCGACCTGCCCACCACTTCTGGTTGTAGTGTATGCCAACGCCAAAGTACTCTCTCTTGTAGTTATATTCGTTGTTTGAACTCTTAGAGTAGAAGCCTTCGTCTTCGATGAAGCTAAAGTAGTTCGTGCTTTTGTTAAGGATAGAGCCTCGGTAGTATGATGCCTCTGCCCCTAGTTCTGTGTCTTTGAACTTTATACTATAAGCTAGCCTTCCGATAAAGTCCTTATAGGAGTCGTTATCCGTAGCGAGTCCGTTGCCGTTGAATACACCTGCATCAAGTGATAGCCCCCATTTCGAGAACTTAAGAAGTGCACCGACCTCACGCTCACCTGGCATAAGCGATGAATAGATGCGGCTGCGCTCGGGGCTCTCCCTCACTGATGAAGAATATGATATCTCGTAGCCAAATGGGCGGTCAAAACCCCCTATTTGCCCTCCAAAGACCTTGTCGTAGGTCATAAGCTTGATATATACGTCACGCATCTTTAATCCCTTTTCGCTAAAGTCTGGCTGGATAACTAGCGAAGCAAAGCCTATCTCGTATGCTAGCTTGATGCGTCCACGTCTAACGGCGAAACGATTATTGCTCTCTGCGTCGAAGCTCCCCCCTTGGGCAAATGCCGAAGCTCCTTTACTCTCGGCGTACTGCCACTGGGCTTGGATATAGCCCGAAAGTTTGAGCTTGCCATATTTCCCGAAGTCGAAGTCCGTGAGGTTAACTTTTGTCTTTTCGGTTTTAGTCTTTAGTGTGTCTTTTGCAAAGTGTAAAGAGTCAGAGTGTATCTCTGGACTATGTGCCGCTGCATAGGGCGCACATAGAAACATTGCTACTGCGGCAATATTTCTAAAAAGTTTGTTGGGATTTTTTTTCATTTGAGTTTTCTTTTTAGTTCTTTCTTTCGCCTGCAAAAATATGACGATAATACAACAATAACATTACAGCAATGTTACAAATATATTACAACTTTCGGGAATTTCTATTCTTTTGGACTGTTTTTTGACTTTTTTTGAACTTGCCGTTAAACCTTTTCTACTTTTGTGACTCAAAGGTAAGAGACAATAACTATGTGGACTGTGGAAGGTCTGCATTTATGGGAGATGTACAGCTCCTTAGAAATCCAAAAAATTTAAAAAATCCAAAGAGAGAGTATGGCAAAAATTTTTACTGTTTTATTTTTATTGCTTTTTTCGGTAGGGGCGTATGCTCAGACTACTACTGTGAAAGGGAAGGTGGTCTTTTCAGATGACGATGGACCTGCGATTGGCGTAGTAGTGGTGGTTAACATCGCTGACTCTACAAAACTTAACCAGAAGGGGCGTGTGGCTGCAACTGATGCCAGCGGTAACTTCACGGTGTGGGCAAATGAGAAGAATATGGAACTGACCTTTACTTATCTCGGTTATAAGGATAGGACAGTGAAGGTGAAAATGGGGGATAGAAATATAAACCTCGGAACTGTTAAAATGCGCCCAGACTCAAAGATGATTGAGAGCGTTTCGGTTATGGGGCAAGCTTCGATGAGTATGATTAAGGAGGATACTATTCAGTTTAATGCTGCTGCCTTCCAGACTCACCCCGATGCTACGGCTGAGGATTTGTTGAAAAAGATGCCTGGTATCACAACTGACGACGATGGTAATGTTGAGTCGCAGGGTGAAGCTATTCAAAAGGTATATGTCAATGGTAAGGAGTATTTCGAGGATGACCCTTCATTGGCTCTTAAATCATTGCCTTCGAATGCAGTTGAGAGTATCCAGCTTTATGATGACCAGAGTGACGATGCTAAGTTCTCGGGCTTTGACGATGGTGAGCGTATAAAGGCGATAAATATCGTAGTGAAGCAAGGGTTTATGAACTCGACTTCGGGTCGTGCTAGCGTGGGGTATGGTACAGACGATAGATATATGGCAGGGGTTCAGCTTAATAAATATGGCGATGTTCATAACTATGCAATCATTGCACAGGCGAATAATGCGAACAAGCGTGACTTTAGCCCTATGAGCATCCTTTCGAGCGGTGGACGTGGCGGTGGACGTGGTAATTGGAGTAGTGACAATAGTGACCTTAATGACTATACTACTACTTCGAATGGCGGTCTTAACGAAACCTATATGATCGGGGGTACATACTCTGGTGACTTCGAGAAGGTTGATGTTAGTGCTACATATTTCTATACTGGCTCGAATGCCCTTAACCTTAAGACAACAGAGCAGAGCTATCTTACGACTGCTCGTGAATACTATCAGGCTGACTCTTCGATGGGCTGGGAAAATTCTCACCGCCTAAGCTCTAAAATTAAGTGGGATCCAACGGATTATGACCGTTTTAATATTACACTATCGGCTAGTTATAGCAATAACTATGGTGGAAGCTCTATGTATTCACAAACTATTCTGGATTCACTGATGAATAACTGGAATGACTCGGAGTATAATACACGTCTTGACCGCTTCAGTGGTAGTATGGGTTTGTGGTGGCAACACAGATTCGAGAAGCCTGGTCGTACGCTTAGTCTTGGCGGTACTTTCAGTGGCAATATAGACGATGGTACTCGTGATCAGTACTCGCTATACAGCTCTTTGGATGACCTTAGTGCGGCTGTTCTCGATACTATTGACCAGATAGGTGTTGTGGCTTCGTCTGGTTATAATGTAAAGGGTAGCATTACCTACTCTGAGCCTATTGGCGAGAGATCGAGGGTGCGTTTGAACTACTCTGCTACGTATGACAGAAGCTTTAGTGATAATGACGGTTTGAATTATGATGCTGCACTTCAAACATACTCACTTGAAGATACGACAACAACAAATAATATCAATAGAAACTACACCACACACCTCGTGGGTCTAGGTTATAACTATGCACTTGGTAAGCAGTTTACTCTTAATGCAACTTTGAACTATCAGTATTCTACCCTTAATAATACTCAGATAACTCCGATTTATGATAATGTGTCGGTCTTTGACCAGTATTCGTTTGATGCGTTGCTTCCTTCTCTTACGGTTAACTATATGCCAGCGGTTGGTCAGAATATTAAGTTTGATTACAATGCCTATTCTTCGTTCCCTTCGGTTTCGCAGTTGCAAGAGGTGCTTAACACTACTAACCCTCTACAAGTGAGCCAGGGTAACCCAGATTTGGAGCAAAGTTATACTCATAAAATACGCTTGGGATATAACTTGGCTATTCCTGAGAAGAATCTAAATCTAAACATTTTTGCACAAGGAACTTTAACTTCTAACTATATAGCAACTCACAGACAGTACTTGACTGCTGACACTACCGTTAATGGTACTACGATTGTTAGTGGTGCTCAGTTCTCTAAACCTGTGAACTTGCAGGGTTATGAGAGTTATATGGTCAATACGACATTTAGCGTTGGTATCAAACCGCTGAAGAGTAACTTGAGTCTCAATGCCTATTATCGCTACACTAAGACTCCTTCGATTGAGGATGATGTAGAGTATATGTCCTTCAGTAACCGCTTTGGTGGTGGGGTTTCGTTGACTTCTAATATTTCGGAGAATGTGGACTTTACACTTGCTTATCGTCCAGGTGTTAGCTTTACGACAAGTAGCGCAGGAAGTATGGACGAGTACTACTCACATAACCTTGAGGCGTTCTTGAATGTTATATTCTTGAAGTACTTCTTTATTAGCACGGATGCTTCTTGGAAGAATAGCTTCGGTACGCAGAGTTCATATACTCAGCACTACGCTATTGTCAATGCGGCGATTGGGGCTAAGTTCCTAAGTAATCGTCAGGCTGAGATTCGTATCGGTGTCTATGATGCACTTGACCAGAATCAGTCGTTGTGGCAAACTGCTGCTGACACCTATACTCAGATTACTAGTTCTCAGGTTTTGGGTCGTTATTATATGGCTACTCTTAGCTTTAAATTTGACACTCGCAGTAAGAGAGACAGAGGAAGTAGCGATGATGACGGTGGTGAGCGTCGTGGTCCTGGTGGCTATGGTGGCGGCCCTGGTGGCGGAGGTTCTCCTAGAATGTAGAATATCTAGGTTCTCTCTAGGACGAACCACGGAAGAATAAACTAAAAGAAGCGAGAGCTTAACCGTTTGGAGGTTGGGTTCTCGCTTCTTTTTTTGTCCTCTAAAAGTTGCTTACGAAATCTGTCGAAACAAGACAGAGGAGTGAAACGCCTAAACAAGCTGTTTGCGTTGTGTATAATAAAATTATGGTGATTTTTGTGCTGACTTGTTCAGTACTATGTCATCCTCTCTCTATGGGTATTATTTCTGATTTTGCATAATCGTTAAATCCCCAAGCAAAAAGAATGGCACGGACTTAAACTTGATCCGAAACCGTGGTACTGGCATACCATTCAACCAGACAAGCAAGCCCGTACCATAGATTTTATAGTACAAGCGTTGCGGTTAAGTCTCTTGGTTGAAGAAAATTTGCCAGTTTTCGATTTCAAGATCTTACGCAAACGTAAAATATTATTTTAAACACTACGGTGAAAATTCGCCATAGGTTTCCAGTGACAAAGATACGAAAAAATTTTGGAAGTGTGGAATCGGGTGGCGGAAATTGTTGGGGGCTTATAAGGGCTATTAAAAGAGCGAGAGCTTAACCGTTTGGAGGTTAGGCTCTCGCTTCTTTATGTTTGATTAAAGGGGTGGGCTATTCTATCGCCTTTAAGGCTGACAGTATAGTCGCTATTCTGGTGCTCTTGCGCTCTGAGTGTGTCTGTAAATCTCTTACAAAATCATTCTGCTCAAATCGCCCTCTTACTGCGCTAAAATCACTAGTTCTATGCTCCTCTATAGAGTCAATGTCGGAGTCAATGTCGCAGTCAATGCCATAGCCTACTTGCATAGCCTTGCTAAACTCCTTCTGTGCATCCTCTAGGATGGCACTGTCGATTGAGTGTATAGCTTCCTTGTAACGCTCGATAAAGCTGCACAGGCGTGCAGTTGTTACCTCTGATAGACTCTCGCCTAGATACGCCTCGATAATAGGACGTGCCCATACCCAAGAGTCGCTGTCGTATGCCTCGTCCAACTTTTTGAACTCGCAAAGTAGCATATCTATGCTGCTGATATCTCCACTCTCTATCTCACAAGCCAGTTGCTCTATCGAACTCTTAGGACAAATAAGACCAGATATGTCAAGCCACTGACCCTCGCCAATAGTGTGAGGTGTTTCTAGGGTCTTTCGTAAATCCTCTATGCTCTTAAAGCTGCCGTTCTCTAAACGTCGAAGGAGAATCCCACCTAGGTATTTGTAGATTGCATCTTCGTAATATGATATCCCTCGTTTGAGATATTGTTCTTTTATGAGTAGCCCATTGTATAGGTAACTTCCACTAGTGGTTTGAGTCTCGCTATCCTCTAAAAGAGAGCAAAGGAGTTTCTTGCCTTCTATTATCTTGCCGACGGTATAGGGATTAAGAAGTCTGAAGGATAGCCTATCGAGACGGTTCTCGTAGCCTCGCTTGTCTCGTTGAGGCCACTTTGCTGCATCACGAACTACCCCTACGCTGCGAAGGTTCGCCCCTGGTATAACACTAGGCTCTCCATACTTCTGCTCGATAAGATAAGAGAAGGGTAGGGCAGATGAATCACAATTGCTGTAGTGCTTGCCCAGAACTAAAGAAAACGCTCCGACACGCATTGGCCACATCATATATGAGCCGCTAGCGAGCTTCGCCCCTCGCTCAACAATGCCTTGGTGTATGGGCCCGAACTTGTAGAAGTGATTACTCTGGTTCGAGTTACTCCCTGCATTAAGGAACGAGAACATACCCCCGATAAGGAGTGTGGACTTATGATGTGTAACAGTATAAGGACCTGCAAAAATAGAACAAGCCTCGCCGTGCATCGCTATACAATTCGAGAAGAAAAGAGAGTTCTCGGCAGAAAATTGTTTGCCTATCTCGCACCCCTGACCCACAAAACATCTGTCAAGAAGTGCACCGTCTGTAACCTTTGCTGCACTCGAAATGATGAAGTGCTCGGAGGTAACGCCCCTGCCGATATAGCAAGGCGCAGAAAGTGTACTATTTACCGAACCGTCCAGAAGTTTTGATACTCCGTCGAGATATGCCCCTGCTCCGATATTCACATCACGAATCTCACCGCAATTGCACACTATCGCACCCCTGCCGATATAAGCCCCACGGCTTTGAACCTCTAGGGCATACTCCTCGACCATTCTCTCTAGTGCAGAGGTAAGTCCTGTGCGCTCACGATACAGAGCATATATGTAGGCTATCTGAGAGGATAGTTTGTCGCAAATTGCCACTTCTCGCCCTCCTGCTTCGTTAATGGGTGATATCCTTACCCCCTGACCGAAAGTTGCGCCTGGAAGGGCAATAATTGAGTCTACACCGCTAATTATAACGTTGTCTTCGATGCGGTAGTTCGATATGTACTGCCTCACGCCGCTAATGTATACATTGTCGCCAATTTCGCAGTTGTGAAGCACCACATCTCGAAGAGCCGAAAAGACCTCAATCCCTTCAGACAGCTCGACAAGTTCGCTCTGAACTCCGACCTTGACCCAACCACGAAACTGTACGTTGGTCAATCGAGAGCTATTAAACTCTTTAACCTCTACTTTGCTCCAATCCTCTGCCGTGCAGCCACGGCTCTCTAGAATGGTTATCTCCTGTTCTGTTAGACTTCTATACATACCTTACAGCGTAAAAAAAATTATATGAAACGTTTTCGTTATGTTCTGTTTTGTGAGTTTTGCGGGAGGTCTTTGTAAGAAAGAACTCCCAGTCACAAAGATACTACTTTTCTCGCTACAAAAGGGAATATATGAAATGATTTTGCCAAATGGTAAAGATTTTGTAACTTTGTAGCCGAAATGGATGCTTTTGCATCATAAAGATACTCGGGGTTGACCGGTTTTGACAGCAGGATGACGGGGGTTTCTAAGCATACAGAGGGTCGTTGGCTACCTCTTTAATCTCGGACAACAAAATTTTGACTGGCAATAATAGCTATGCACTCGCTGCGTAATCTGAAACAAAAGTAAGATTCCTTAATCCGCTGAGCCAAGGCTGCTCGGCCGACGAGTACCCGTCTTATCTTTTCTCTCTTTAGGGTATAGACAATGGGTATCAACACTTACAAGGGATAGGTAATTAGAGTGGTCGCCTTGCCACTTTAGCCGAAACAGTTGAGGATAGGGACTCTCGATTGGTTGTTTTCCGCCAGCTTTAGTCTCGACAATTAAGCGAAAACTAAGTATGTAGAAAGGTTACACTTGCACTGTTTGGACGAGGGTTCGATTCCCTCCAACTCCACAAATCTTTTAAAGGGGATTTCTGAAAATCCCCTTCTCTAAAAATTGAAAAGTCAGCCTTTATGGGTCTGGCTTTTTTGTTTTTTGGGGTTAGGCGGAAATAACTCTAATTCTTAAGTGCTCTTCTTGTGTGTTGTTGTAGTGGCACGTATTTTGGAGTTTCTTCTTTTGGGTGTGGGCTTTAAGAAAGTCTCACTTAAGTTCAAGTCGAATATATGTAATTGAAGAAAAGGATGAAAACAAATCAAACCAATGGTTCTACGGGGCAGGGTAAAGCCCCCGTAGTGAAAAAGACGGCTACACTTGGGGTTATGACCCTTGCTATAATGAATATTGCCGCCGTTGTGTCGCTTAGAGGATTGCCTGCTGAGGCTACATACGGAGTTAGCTCGGCGTTTTACTATCTCTTTGCGGCTATTGTCTTTTTGATACCTACCTCGATGGTTGCTGCTGAACTCGCTGCGATGTTTGCAGGTAAACAAGGGGGTGTCTTTAGATGGGTAGGCGAAGCATTCGGCAAGCGAATGGGCTTTGTGGCTATCTTTTTGCAGTGGTTTCAGAATACTATCTGGTTTCCTACGGTGCTGACCTTTGGGGCGGTGTCTTTGGCGTTTATTGGAGATAATACAACCTCGGATGCAGCACTCGCTTCGAATAAGATTTTTACACTCTGTGTCGTACTTCTAATTTATTGGGTGGCTACATTTATTTCCCTTAAAGGGCTCGGTTGGGTCGGAAAGGTGAGTAAATTTGGGGCGATTGTAGGGACTATTATCCCTGCTGGGCTGCTGATTGTCTTTGGGATTATTTATCTAGCCTCAGGAGGGCATAATTATATGGATATGAGCGGTAGCTTCCTGCCTGACCTCTCTAATTTTAATAATCTGGTTTTGGCTTCCTCAATCTTCCTCTTCTATGGAGGTATGGAAATGATGGGGGTGCACGTAATGGAGGTAAAAAATCCTACGAAGAATTACCCCAAAGCTATAATGATAGGTTCACTTGCGACAGTGGCTATCTTTGTGCTAGGGACTTTTGCTCTGGGTTTTATTATACCTTCGGATAAAATTAATCTTACGCAATCGCTGCTTGTGGGATTCGATAATTACTTTGAGTATCTGAAAATTAGTTGGGCAGGTCCTATTATGGCGATAGCACTAGCCTTTGGTGTCCTCGCAGGGGTCTTGACTTGGGTGGCTGGTCCTTCACGTGGTATCTTTACAGTAGGGAAGGCTGGGTATCTCCCTCCGTTCTTTCAGAAAACTAACAAAGTGGGTGTGCAGAAAAATATTCTTTTGGTTCAGGGGGCTATGGTAACGGTTCTTGGTATGCTTTTTGTTGTGTTACCATCTGTACAGTCGTTCTATCAGATTTTGTCGCAGCTTACGGTGCTTTTGTATTTGATAATGTATTTAATGATGTTTGCCGCAGCTATATTCCTACGTTATAAACTAAAAAATGTAGAACGTCCTTTTAGAATTGGTAAGAACTCTAACCTTTTGATTTGGATTGTAGCGGGTGTGGGTTTCTTTGGCTCGCTTCTTGCGTTTGTGTTGAGTTTTATAATGCCAGAGATGTTTGTGGGTCAGATTTCGAGCGGACTCTGGTGGGGAGTTTTGGTCGGGGGAAGTATAGTTATAGTGGCTTTGCCGCTTGTGATTTTTGCGAGACGTAAACCAGAGTGGCGTGACCCTTCTAGTGACTTTGAGCCTTTCTATGTGGAGGAGGAGAGAGCGAAGGAGGATGCTGTTGAGTAATCAGATTTTGTGATGAGTGTGTTTGAAGTTGTGGGGTTAGGTTTTTTTAGTACTATTATCGTATAATATAATACACAATATGACTTATCTATCCGCTGGGTTTTAAAAACTCAGAAATATAGGATATATTAGATTTAAAAGGGGGTATAGGGGTAGTGAAGGGTGCCTATTTTTAGTTGGAAAGGTTCCCTGGTGGGTTTGGAATTACTGCCTTGACGACCCTCTTTTTTTTCAGTAGCCGCGTTGCAGAAAAGTAGCGTGGCTAATTTTTTTTGTAAAAAAGTAATAAGAAAGTCTTGGAATTTCAAAAATTTAGTTTTAAATTTACATAGCCTAAGCACAAAAGTACAACCTTTTTGTCGTAAAAGTGCGGAGGCTGCCCTTAAGAATTGGGGCTGAGAGATGTTGAATTTTTAATAAGTAAAGTTTATAGAGTGCTGAGTCTTCGCTTTTTCGGAAAGTAGAGTGCGGCACTTAGAGATGTCTCTTTTGAGTGAGGGGCGTGAAGATGAGTATTACTTGTAAAAATTACAAATATTAAGGCTCTCAGTACTGCTAGTGATATGGAAATTTAATAAATAAGAAATTATAAATAATGGCACTAAGTTTCGACAAACACCAACTCGGAAACCTGGAATATTCGCTCCAGAGAGAAATACTTGCTACAAATCGTGCAGGTGGTTATATGAGTACCACGATAGTTTGCTGTAATACACGCAAATATCACGGTCTTATGGTATGTCCTGTTAACGAACTAGAGGATAGAGAGTATGTTCTTCTCAGTTCGCTTGATGAGACAATCATTCAGCACGACCAAAGCTTTAATCTTGCAATTCATAGATACAAAGATAATTATGAGCCAAAGGGGCATAAGTATATTACCGACTTTTGGTATGCTCCTACCCCTACGATTACCTATCGTGTCGGGGGAGTGATTCTCAAAAAAGAACTTCTGTGGGTTCACAGCTCTGAACAACTTTTGGTGCGCTACACTCTTGAACAGGCGACCTCTAAGACACTTCTTAGACTTAGACCTTTCCTAGCTTTTAGAGATAGACACGCCCTTAGCAAAGCTAATATGGAGGCTGATGTGCATAGTTATGAAGCTCCTAATGGAGTGATGAATAAATTGTATCGTGGACTTCCTCAGCTCTGGATGCAGACCTCAAAAAAGGCTAAATTTATTGCAGCTCCTGACTGGTACTACGGTTTTGAATACCCTGTGGAAGCAGCTCGTGGCGAAGAAGCATACGAAGATTTGTTGACTACTGGTTATTTCGAATTAGAACTTAAGGCAGGTGAAAGTGTGATTTTCTCGGCTTCAACCTCTGAGGTTAAACCTCGTGCTCTTTCTTCACTTTTCGAAAAAGAGATTGCTAGAAGAAGCGAAAAGAAAGATTTTATTACGGCGATGTCGCACTCGGCTCGTCAGTTCCTTATCGAATATCAGGGCAATGCAATGCTTCAGGCAGGTTATCCGTGGTATAACCCTCGTTCGAGAGAAACCTTTGTCGCTCTTGCGGGTTGTTTATTGAGCCAAGGATATGTGGAGGCTTGTATGGATATTTTGAAATACCATACCTCTAGGCTTCGTGGCGGTATCTTCGGTAGTCACCTCGCAGCAGATACGCAGTTGTGGTTCTTCCATAGTCTTACGCAACTTGAGTGTGCGGTTGGGGCTGAGGCTATTTGGGCGAACTTCGGCGATGCTATGAAGGAAATACTTTACACCTACAAGGATGGCAAAACTCCTGAAGGATGTATTAGAATGGAATATAACTCGCTTGTCTGGGCGCACAAAGCAGGTGCAGCACTCACTTGGATGAAGGGTACTGTAAACGGAGTGCCAGTGACTCAGCGTCCTGGTTTCGCTGTTGAGGTTAATGCTCTTTGGTATAATGCGATTTGTTATGCAGTGGAGCTAGCTGCTAAGGCAGGTGATGATAAGTTTGTTGAGGAGTGGGAGAAAATCGCTGCTTCTGTCAAAGACAACTTTGTAAAGGTATTCTGGTGTGAAAAGCACAATTACCTTGCGGACTACGTGATGGGTGAGTACAAAAACTTTGATGTACGCCCTAATCAATTGCTAGCAGTGTCGTTGAAGTATAGCCCTCTTCAAGATACTCAGAAGGGTAAGGTTCTGGATATTGTTCAGCGTCACTTGTTGACCTCTCGTGGTGTTCGTACCCTATCGCCGTTTAGTGTAAACTATATCGGACGTTATGGCGGAACGCAGGCTGAAAGAAGTACTGCTGCCTATCAAGGTACTGTGGTGCCGTGGCTGCTTGGGCATTACGTTAAGGCTCGCTTCGAACTTTCGGGCAAATCGTTCCTTGTGGAAGCTGAAGATTTATTGAATAACTTTAGAGAGGATTTGACTCTTTATGGAGTAGGTTCTATGCCAGAATTCTACGACGGAGACCCTGCACACCGTCCTGGTGGTGCAATATCGTTTGCCCCTTCGGTGTCGATGGTGTTGCGTGTACAGAAAATGATAGAGGAAAACTCTTAAAAGCAATCTTATCCCCCCCGCTTTCCCTTTGAGGCAAGGCTAAGACTAAGGCTAGGGCTGAGACAAGGCTAAGGCAAAGTTAAGGCTGAGACAAGGCTAGGGCTGAGACTAAGGCTAAGACTGAGGCAAGGCTAAGGCAAAGTTAAGGCAGAGGCAAGGCTAAGACTAAGGCTAGGGCTGAGACTAAGGCTAAGACTGAGGCAAGGCTAAGGCAAAGTTAAGGCTGAGACAAGGCTAAGCATAAGGTATAAGGATGAGGACAAGGATAAGGCGTTTGAAAAAACAAGATATATAACCGACAAAATAAAAATAATTTGAGGAGTGTTTCTCGTAAAAAAAGAAAAAACTCCTCGACATAAAAAACCTTAAATAAATATGAGAGTATTAATGTTCGGCTGGGAGTTCCCACCACATATTGCAGGAGGACTCGGTACTGCCTGCTACGGACTTACTAAAGCCCTAGCTGCTGCTGGTGTTGATGTGACATTTGTTGTGCCTAGAGCCTATGGCGACGAAGACCAAAGTTTTGTACAAATTAGCAATGCTTCGGATGTTGAGGCTGAGTATGGTGCTCTAACCGTTGATGACGATTTCTACAAGCATTTGAGCTTTATACACATTAACTCAAACCTCGTGCCTTATCTTTCGCCTGAGGAGTATGAGGTCTTGCACGAAGAACACTCTAAGGAAACTGTTACACGTCAGTTGACAGACCCGTGGAAAGAGCGTTATACTTTTAGCGGCAAGTATGGAGCTACGCTGATGGAAGAGGTTGCTAGATATGCTGTGGTGGCTGCTGAAATAGCTAAGAAATTGGAGGGACAATTCGATGTTATTCACGCTCACGACTGGTTGACATACTACGCTGGTATCGCTGCTAAGCGTGTGAGTGGCAAGCCTCTAGTGGTGCATATGCACGCTACGGAGTTTGACCGTACGGGTGAGAACGTTAATACGATTGTCTATAATATTGAGCGTACGGGTATGAGTGCTGCCGATATGGTTTGTGCCGTTTCGAATATGACTCGAAAGACTGTTATCGAAAAATATGGAATACCTGCCGATAAGGTTACAACGGTTCACAACGGTGTGCTGTTTAAAAACACCGATGACCAGGGCGAAACTATCGAAAGGGGCGTTGACGATAAAATCGTTACATTCCTAGGGCGTATAACCTATCAAAAGGGTCCTGATTACTTTGTCGAAGCAGCTGCGAAGGTGCTTGCTAAAGTTCCTAATGTGAGGTTTGTGATGGCTGGTTCGGGCGATATGTTGAACCACGTGATTCGTCGTGTTGCGAAGCTCGGTATCTCGGATAGATTCCACTTCACTGGTTTCTTGAAGGGTAACGATGTGCAGAAGATGTTTGCACTCTCGGATATTTATATTATGCCTAGTGTGAGCGAGCCATTTGGTATCTCGCCACTAGAGGCTATGCGAAGCAATGTTCCGTGTATTATCTCTAAACAGTCGGGCGTAGCAGAGGTTCTGGACTATGCTGTGAAGGTTGACTACTGGGATGTGGACGCTATGGCTGATGCAATCTATGGACTACTTACATATCCGTCTGCTTCTGCCCTATTTAAAGAAAAGGGTATGGAAGAGGTGAATACTCTTAAGTGGGATAAGGCTGCTGGTATGCTTAAAGATATATACGCAGCACTTATGTAGAGTGTTTCCCTAAATCCCTGAAAAAAATAACACAAGATAAAAACCCCTAAAAACAACCCTGAAAAATACATTATACATTTTTAATACAATGAAAAACGTTTGTTTATACTTCCAAGTACATCAGCCATATAGACTGAAACAGTACAGATTCTTTAATATGGGTAAGGATCACTTCTATTTTGATAGCTTCTTGAATAGAACCGTGATGCAAAGAGTTGCTAGCGAATGCTACTTGCCTATGAATGACCTTCTTTTGAAACTTATCGAAAAGAGCGAAGGCAAATTTAAGGTTACCTTCTCAATCACTGGCTCGGCTATCGAACAATTCAAAGAGTTCGCTCCTGAGGTGTTAGATTCTTTCAAGGCTCTGGCACTTACTGGCTGTGTGGAATTTGTTGCTGAGACTTGGAACCATACTCTGGCGGCTCTTAGGAGCAAAGTAGAGTTCGAAAAACAGGTGGTTAAACACCGTGATGAAATCACTAAACTCTTTGGTGTAAAGCCTACTACGTTCCGCAATACTGAGCTTGTGTATAGCGATGAGATTGGCTCGATGGCAGAAGAATTGGGCTTTGAAACAGTCCTTGCAGAGGGCGCAAAACAGGTGCTCGGTTGGAAATCGCCAAACTACATCTACTCGAACCCAATTAAACAAAACCAAAAGATTTTGCTTCGTAACTATAAGCTATCGGATGATATCGCCTTTAGATTCTCTGATCAAGGTTGGGCGGAGTATCCTCTTACTGCTGAAAAATATATCGGTTGGCTTAACGAAGAGGGCGGCACTGGTGATGTTGTGAACCTATTTATGGACTACGAAACTTTCGGTGAGCACAACAAGGCTGAGAGCGGAATCTTTAAGTTCTTCGAAGGATTTATTAATGCTGGCGTGGAAGACGGCTCTGTTAACTTTATGACTCCTTGTGAGGTAGCAAAAGCGTTCCAAAGCGTTGCTATTCTTAGCGCACCGCACCCAATGTCGTGGGCTGACGAAGAACGTGACTTGTCGGCGTGGTTGGGTAATGAACTTCAAGACGAGGCGTTTAACAAAATTTACAGCATTCGTGACAAGGTAGCAGAGCTTGATGATGAGGATATGTGTCGTGTCTTTGGTGCGCTTCAAACTTCTGACCACTTCTACTATATGTGTACTAAGTGGTTCTCTGATGGCGATGTTCATAGTTATTTTAATCCTTACGATTCGCCTTACGAAGCATTTATGAATTATATGAATGTCTTTAGTGACTTCGCAAGAGAGGTTGAACTTAAGCTTCAAAAGAAATAATAAAAAGAGCCAAAAGACTCTTAGGGGAGTATAGGAAATTAAGAAAAAACTGTTACCTTTGAGATCTGTTTTAATGGGGAGTTCTAGCGTTAGTTGTAGCGTTAGGACTCCTTAGTTGTAATAATATTCAAGGAAAGAAGAAGTGAGTACAGCGTTATTCGATAAAGTAATTTTTGGACCTGTTAAGAGTCGTAGGCTGGGCGTTTCGCTTGGCGTGAATTTGTTGTTGCCTAGTGCGAAACTGTGTAATTTCGATTGCATATACTGTGAATGTGGGTGGAACAGGGATAGCCCTGGTGGGGCTTTTAACAAGAAGGAGGAGGTTTTGGAGATACTTTCTCAGATCATAGAAAAGATGGTGGGCGAAGGAACACCTCCCGATTACATAACCTTTGCAGGTAATGGTGAGCCGACGATGCACCCAGATTTCGAGGAGATAATCGAGGGGACTTTAGCGGTGCGTGACAGGTTGGCTAGTGGGGCAAAGGTGGCGGTTTTGACTAACTCTACGATGCTGCACAGGGAGTCGGTGAAGCGTGCCCTTAAAAGGGTAGATAAGGCTATGCTTAAGCTCGATAGTGCTTTTGATGCCACTATGCAAGTGATGAACCAGCCACTTGGGCGTAGGAGTGTGGAGGAGACTGTGGCTCTGATGGAGAGTTTGGAGGGCGATTTTGTGATTCAGACTATGTTTCTCAGAGGGGAGTATAACGGTGTGAGTTTTGATAACACAACAAAGGAGGAGGTTGTCGCTTGGTTAGAGCTTATTGCTAGGCTGCGTCCAAGAGAGGTGATGTTATACTCGATAGATAGGGATACTCCGCATAGTGACCTTGTAAAAATTACAAGGGATGAACTCTTGGATATTGCCCGAGAGGTCGAAGGTCTTGGGATTTCTGTTTCTGTGAGTTAGTGCGGTCTTATGCAGGTAGTTTACTGAGGGTGTCTGTTGCCTGTAAATTTGTTAAAAAGTCGTTAAAATTGTACTATAATATTTGGAATATAATTTTTTTATTTTTATTTTTGCACTGAACTTAGCAAAGGTGCTCTTAGGGATAAGAGCATAAGTTTTTTACATAAACCCTTTAATTTTAATTTTAAAATGAAAAAAATTATCTTTTCTCTTTTTGCACTTTGTGCAGTTGCTTTCACTTCTTGTGGTGGCGTTAGTGTAGCTATTGATTCAGTATCTTATATGGAGATGCTTAAAGATGGCAAATTCGTTGAGTATGTTGACAATTTTACTCCAGCTTTGAACCCAGCGCAAAAGGAACAATTCGTTGCTGCTATGGAATA
Source organism: Rikenellaceae bacterium (assembly GCA_044433515.1). Lineage (GTDB taxonomy): Bacteria > Bacteroidota > Bacteroidia > Bacteroidales > Rikenellaceae > Mucinivorans. Next base: position 54,462 of record JAWXTN010000008.1, read on the forward strand.
TACAGTTGACGAAAATGGCGCAATTGTAGATTATGTTCCTCAAGACGGTTCAGGTATGATTAACGACGAAGTTTATCAAGTGATTTACACAGTTACTTATGAGAGTGGCGAGACTGTTGACTTCCCTATGTTCTTGAAGAAGGCTGACGGTGACTGGAAAATGTGTATGGGTAAGTAAGTTTCTTATCTGATTTATAGAGTGTCTGCTTCTTTTGGGAGTAGGCACTTTTTCTTTTCTGGGGGTCTGGACTCTTGGTTCTGATTCTTTGGTTCTGGTTTTTGGGGTTTTGGGTTTTGGGGTTTTGGGTTTTTGGGTTTTTGGGTTCTTGGGTTCTTGGGTTCTGATTTGGGGGGTTGGTGTCTGCGGAATCTTCGATTCCTTTTTTGGTGTCTTTCTGACACCAACCCCCCGCTAGCTCTACACAGTCTCTACACAGTATTTTAGCCGCCTGCGAGCCGCCTGCCATCGTTCTTTTTGTGAACAAAAAGAACCAAAAAAACTTTCATCATTTTAGTTTGTTAGCGTTTCTGTTTGTTCTACTGTGGTGCTTGTTTCTGCTTGTTCTACTGTGGTGCTTGTTTCTGTTTGTTCTGCTGTGGTTCTTGTTTCTGTTTGTTCTGCTGTGGTTCTTGTTTCTGTTTGTTCTGCTGT
>JAWXTN010000009.1:0-53432 GCA_044433515.1 Rikenellaceae bacterium
CGCAAGTTTGGCATTAATCCTAACTTAAAGAAAAATCACAATATTGTCAATGAACTTATTCTATATGGCTCAAAGGCCGCCTAATTTCCCCAAAAATTTAACGGAGTATTGAATCATTAATCATTATAAGAACCCTGTTCATCGAAGAGCGACAAAGTAGACTCGTCACTATGAGAACGACTAGCAGTCTGACCTCCCAGATACTCACGAGCAGCAGCCGACTCTCCATCAGGTTTATAGACACTAAAAGCCCTACGCAGATAGGCAGGCTTATCATAGTCACCGTCCCCTCCCTGAACCAAAGAACTACTGTTCTCACTCACACGAGCAGACATAGGACGTATAGAAGGCTTAACAAGTGTAGGCTCAGCTGCCACAGAACTAGCCCCACCTCTAGAAGAGGAACTGCTACTACGAGCAGCACTACTACCGCTATGGTCACTTCCCTCACGCTCAGACCTCTCAGCCCCTAACTCAATGGTAGAAATTTGAGTCTCCAAGCCAGAGACCTCACGACGAGAACTAACACTAATACGCTGCGGATGAACCTCCTCCAACTCACGAACAACAACACCATCAGACGACTCTCCACGACTTACAAGCCCTATCTCTCCATCACCCATAACAGGCTGAGACTTACGAACAGGAGTAGCCGTAGCCTCATCTCCAATGCTCACAACCTGACGCTGAGGCTCTTTAGGCTTAACCTCCTCAGCCTTGCGAGGATTAATCGTAGAAGCGAAGTGATCCTTAATCTCAGGGATATTATCAGCATTAAAACCAGTAGCCACAACCGTAATACGTATCTTATCGCCAAGAGTCTTATCCTCACCAGCTCCCCATATCACATCCGCCTGATTAGAATTCATATCCGTAACCAAACCCGAACGCTGCTGTATAAAGTCCATAACCTTTAATGCCTCCTCATAAGAGACCTGAACCTCGTCATTACCCCAATTTATACTAAGCAACACCTTACGTGCGCCCCTAATATCGTTGTGGTGCAGAAGTGGCGAATTTACAGCCTCCTCAGCTATACGCAAAGCCCTATCCTCACCGTTAGCATCACCGACTGCCGAACCCATAAGAGCGACCTTACCATTCCTCTTATTAGCATTCTCCCCCTCCATCAAAGCCAGGTCATCCTTCATAATAGTAGTCACATCGGCAAAGTCGACATTCACATCCATAGGACTAAGCACAATCTCCGAAATGCTCTTAGCTGCCATCGTCAAGATATCATCCGCCTTGGCGTGAGCTTCCTTAATACCTAGCTTACCATATATCTGAGCAATGTGTTCATTGTTTATGACAATTAGCGAGTCGACATAAGGAAGAAGCTCATCAATACCCGATACCGCCTGCTTCACACGCCTAGGACCTTCACCTGCATAAGGTATAGAGACTATCCCCACGGTCAAAATATCCATCTCACGAGCTATACGAGCCACAACAGGCGAAGCACCAGTACCAGTACCACCGCCCATACCTGCCGTAATGAAAAGCATCTTCACACCGCTAACCTTCAATGCCTCACGTATCACATCGGCACTCTGCTCAGCATCAATACGAGCCTTCTCAGGGTTATTACCCGCTCCCAGACCATTACCCAACTGAATCTTATTCTGTATAGGGCTACGATCCAACGCCTGAATATCAGTATTGATAACCATATACGAAACATTATCCACTCCCAAAGAGTACATATGCTTCACTGCATTACCGCCACCGCCACCGACACCAGCCACCATTATGATAGACTGCACGCTCTGTGGCATCTTAAAATTTATATCCATAATTTTGTATAATTATTTTTTCAAAAACTCAATAAGGAATTCTTCAAGCGAGTAATACCCAATAAAACACCCTATAATTTAAGGGAACTTCTAGAAACTGAACTTTAGAATTCTCTAGCAAAAGGTTAGATTCTATCATCATAGTCATCCTCAGCATCGACATCGTCAGGATTAAAGAGCTTACCTAAGCCCTTAACCAGACCACCAAAGATTCCACGCTTCGGAGGACGAACTACTTCAATACCTGGCTCTTCTGGTCCTACTGGTTCTTGTGGTCCTACTGGTTCTTGTGGTCCTACTGGTTCTTGTGGTTCTACTGGTTTAGTTATATTACCTTCGTCATCTTCGCCGCCTTGATAGCCACCCTCTGGTCTACCTGCGCCCCCACCTAAGTTATCATTCTCACGCTGACGCTCCAAGTCCTCACGGTCTGCACGCTGTCCTGCTTCATACGCCCTGCGTTGTGCTTCTAAGATTTGTTCCCTTGTGGGATGTTCCTGAGGATAACTATTCACGTCCTCAACCTGTACGCCCATAGCCTCTAACTCCTCTTCATCGGGAAGTTTCTCTATTTTCGTAAACTTACCGCTTCTAACCCCGTCAATCAAAAGACCTGCAATTGTCGAATATTTAGGCGAATTTACCTTCTCAAGACTCTCATCCGTAAGGTACTGAGTAGGCGATGCCAAACGTACATTACAGCCAAGTCTGTTGCGGAACAACATATCGAGATTCTTCAAATTACTTCCCCCGCCAGTAAGCACGATACCTGCGCCAAGTTTATAGCCTGCCTTCTCAATCTGATCTCCCACAAAGTCGATAATATCGTACATCCTAGGCTCAATAATACCTGCAAGCGAACGCACAGAGACCTGTTTAGCATTCTGCCCATTAGCCGCCGTAATCTTAACATAGACCTGAGTAGGTGCTTTCTCAGCCACCGCTTCGCCATAAAGAGTCTTAAGGGTTTCGAGGTGACGATCCAAAATGCCATAAGATTTAATATCCTTATTCACATCGCTACCGCCCACTGGCAGCACTGCGATATGGCGGATAATTTTGTCGTGATATATACACAAATCAGTAGTACCCCCTCCGATATCCACCACAGCAACGCCTAGCTCCTTCTCATCTTCGCTAAGCACAGCATACGACGAGGCAAGAGGTTGCAGCATAATACCGAGAACATCCATCTCAGCTCTCACAAAACACCTTTTGATACGGTCAATAGCCGCCACCTGACCTATAATAACATTAAAGTCAGCATCAAGGCGTTTACCCTCCATACCCACAGGCTCGGTAATTTCTTCTTCGTCATCGACCTTATAGGTTTGCGGAAGGACACTTATTATAGATTTTTCGAGTGGCAAATCCGACTTATACATCTCAGAGATAAGTCTATCGACATCCTCGGCAGTAACTTCGCTAACCGAGCGGTCAGAACTCTTCACAAAGATTCCGCCCGTAGCCTTAGCACATTCAATGTGCTGCCCCGAGATACCGATATAAACTTCGCTAATTCTAATGCCAAGCTCCTCTTCGATTTGATTTTTAACCGCACTAAGAGCAGCGAACGCCTGCTCGTTGTTTTTCAGATCACCTTTAATCACACCTTTCGAGGCGTGTTCTCTAACAGCCACAATCTCAACTTTCCCCTTCTCCGCTCTCTTTGCGACTGCTATAATTACCTTTGTTGTACCTAAGTCAACTGCTGCTACGTAACTATTTTCCATAATATCACCTATATTTTTAGGAGAAGTTTCATCTATCCCCTAGTTAAACTTTCATCTTCTTCTTTTCAGCTGTGTTTTTAAAAAGTAAGGCAAACGAATTTTTTTTGGAGACATCTCATCCCTAAAAAATCACCTTCTTCTGACCACCACTTGATTTTCGAACCTAACGTCAACGACATCGCCCTCACCAAGCGAGGCATACCTATAAGCGTCACGATAAAATGTTTTGATTTTTTGGAGCTTTGCCTCCATATTATTGAAATCGCCAAAATAGACAACCCCATTTCTCTGAAATGGCACTATCTCCACAAAGGGTTTATGTGAGTTGCCCTCTCTGCGGATATATATTTGGTCAACAAAATCAGCGAAAAATTTATCCCCACTTATAAGTCCTACAAAGGTATGAATATTTTTTATAAAAATCAATTGACTTTCATTTTTTTTAGCCTCACCCTCTCCTAGGCTATCTCTCTTAAAACTAAGGTTCAACTCTCCGCTAACGACCAACACATCGGGGCGATATCCTCTGGTGGGAGGGATAAAATTATAGCTCGAATCCATATAGTAATCTCCCCTGCCATACTTCCCGTCATCCATAAGGCGCACAATAGGCGTTCGCTGCCAAATCTCAACCGACAAGAGCCCTTCCATAGTGACTACTGCTTCGACCGACTCAATCGCCTCAATCCCCCTTATACTCTCCTCAATTTGCCATAGATTAAGGCTATCGACCTTCATCCCCCTACGGCTTAGCGAATCTAGGAGCATCGCCCTTATTTCGCCAGAAGTCACAAAAGCAATCTCTGAGCTATCGAGCACCTCAACCCTTACATCCCTAACAACTATCTCGCCACTGCGCATAACAGCATCTACAATAGTGTATGCCAAATAAGATAGCAACACCACTGCCGTTATTACGTTCAAAGCTATTTTTGCGCCTCTAGTCATATTCTTTTACAGGAGACTTCTAATAGTCCCCCTATCTTTTCGTTTCTTTTTCCTTTAAGAAAGAGCTTTACAACCCCTACGCTCTAACCTTCTCCTCTATAACCTTTGCAATCTCTCCTCTGAGGGTATCTATATCACCTGCCCCTGCGCTCACCACGATATCAGTCTCAAGAGAGGCTATCTTACCCACTAGCTCACTCTTTGCGACGATATACTTCTCGCCCGAAACCTTCTCTAGAATCATCTCAGAGCTAACCCCTTCGATAGGTTCTTCACGTGCTGGGTAGATAGGTATCAAAACAACCCTATCGGCAAGACTCAGACTTTCAGCAAAGCCCTCAGCAAAATCCCTAGTGCGACTATACAAGTGCGGTTGGAAAGCTATCGTAATATGCCTTTCTGGGAACATATTTCTAAGCGAAAGGAGCATAACCCTCAGTTCAGTCGGATGGTGTGCGTAATCGTCCATATAAACCCCTTTAGGGCTATTAACCCACAAATCCAGTCTTCTCTCGATGCCCTTATATGTCCTTAGCCCCTCTCTAAGCCTATCCCTATCAAAACCCTTTTGGTCTACAAGGGCAACAGCTCCAATTGCATTTTCCACATTAACAAGCCCTGGTACACCTAGCTCACAACCCTCAATAACCCCACTTGGAGTTACGATATCAAATGTATAACACCCACTCTCTGTAAGCGTAATATTCTTAGCGAAATAATCAGCCTGGCTATCCTCTAGGGCATAGGTATAGTTCTTAAGAGCCGAAGGAAGCACTAGCTCCACACCCTTCTTAACGACCACAGCATCGCTACACTTTGCGGCAAATATCTCGAACGCCTCCTTAAACGCCTCAGCCGTACCGTAAATATCTAAATGGTCAGCATCTGCCGAAGTGATAAGTGCCACCGAAGGGGTAAGTGCGTGAAACGAGCGGTCAAACTCATCTGCCTCAACAGCTATTCTATCCCCGTCGCCCATCACAATATTACTAGCGAAGTTCTTCGATATAGCCCCTAGAAAAGCACTGCCGCCACCATCGGTTGACGACGTATGATTTAGCCACGCCACCATAGTCGACGTGCTACTCTTACCGTGAGTCCCTGCCACTGCCATAGTGTACATACCGCTACACAGCAGCCCCAACGCCTTAGAACGCTTAATAACCTCAAAGCCCTCATCCCTCAGCCAATTCAGCTCACTGTGAGTCTTAGGAATAGCAGGGGTGTAGATAACCTTTGTCGTAGCCTTATCCCTAAAGAGTCTAGGTATCTCCTCGATGCTATCTTCATAGTGTATCTCTACACCTTCCGCCTCTAATTTAGCGCAAAGCGCAGTCCTCACCCTATCATATCCTGCCACACGGTATCCCTTATGCAGAAAGAACCTTGCAAGAGCACTCATACCTATCCCCCCGATACCTACAAAATAGATATTCTCTATTCTATTCTCCGAGACCTCGTCACTTTCCTTCTCCTCTTTTTGAGGCGGAAGTTCCCATCCCGATATTTCAAATATCATATCCGCAACATCTTTTGTAGCCCTTGGCTTAGCCATAGTCTTAATATTACGGCTCATCTCTTCGAGTCTCTGTTTATTCTCTAAAAGCCCAAGAGCCTTATCCATAGCCTTTTCCACAGCATCAGCATCTCTGACCATCTCAGCCCCTCCACACTTCACCACAGCCTTAGCGTTAGCCGTCTGGTGGTCTTCTGCCACATTTGGCGACGGTATAAAGAGCGGTGGCACACCTAGCAGTTGCAGCTCCGAGACCGTAGAAGCCCCCGAACGACACACCACCAAATCAGCTGCAGCATAGGCAGCCCCCATATTCTCGATAAAGGGCACAAGTAGATATTTAATATTACAATCGACCTCTAGCCCTTGAACCCTTCCCTTAAATTCTTCGTGATAAAATTTACCACACTGCCACACCACCTGCACGCTACCCTTTGGCTTTGCATTTTTCAGAAAGCTAAAGACCATTTCGTTCATAGTACGTGTACCAAGCGACCCTCCTGTAACGACAATTATAGGGCTATTTTCGCTAAATCCAAAGACCTCAGCCCCCTGAGCCTTCGAAGGCAGTGTATTGACATTTCCACGCAGCGGATTGCCCGTTATCGTAATTTTCCCTTCACCGAAGAAGCGTTCCATACCTTCATAAGCTGTACAAATAGCCTTAGCTTTTTTGGCTAGTATTTTATTGGTAAGCCCTGCATAAGAGTTTTGCTCTTGCAGAAGGGTCGGAATATTCAGCTTTTGTGCAGCCTTAACAATAGGAGCAGAGGCGTAACCCCCGAATCCTGCCACGGCATCGGGACGAAACTCCTTAAGAATTCTCTTAGCCCTTGCCGACGACTTCATTAGCTTAAAGGGCACTTTAAGATTATGACAAATAGCGCTTGGGCTAAGCGAGCGACGAATCCCTGCTATGGGCAGCCCAACAATTTCGAATCCAGCCTTAGGGACTCTCTCCATTTCCATCTTACCAGATGCTCCCACAAAGAGCACCTCAACCCCTCTTTCTCGGAGTTCTTCGGCAACAGCAAGGGCTGGGTATATATGACCTGCTGTGCCTCCTCCACTAACAATTACTCGCATAGTTTTATCTTTAAAAAGGGAGGGGTTTTAAATCCTCCCCATAATTTATATATTTCTAATTTTCTCGCTCTGCAAAGACTCTACCCCCCCCGAAGGCTAATCCTCCAGGTCGTAGTATATACGCTGTGAGTCTCCCTTTTCAGCCTCTTCGTCAATATCTCTTTGGTCTATAACCTCGAAATCTGAGTCTGCATCATCATCCTGCTCTGAGTCGTCATACTCTCCTCCATAGCCACCACCAGAACGACCGCCACCAGAACGACCACCACCAGAACGACCGCCATAGCCGCCCCTGCTAGCCCTATCCTTAGAGTCTCCATAGAAGTCGCCCTCGCTATCTGTATAGCCCCCTTCCTCCTCTAAGCCACAGCCTGAGCCATAGCCTGAGCCGTTATCAGACCCATAGTCACTCCTATCGTCAAACTCCTCGCCACGCACATAACTAGAGCCTGCCTCCACAACATCCTCCTCCGCAATATAAACAGCCTCCTCAATATTTTCGTAGCTCTCCTCCAGAACATTCTGCGACAATATATCTTCCGCCTCTGAGCCATCTCCTACAAACTCACCTGCCAGCCTCTGTGCCTCAATTTCCTCAAGCCTCTTTTGCCTCAACAGCCTAGCATCAGCCTTACGAGAGATACCCAGTATTATCCCGAAGGATATAGATGTAAAGATTGTGGAAGTTCCCCCAAGCGAGACTAGCGGCAGCGACTGCCCTGTCACGAACGAAAGTCCAGTAGAGACCATCATATTGACGAAGGCGGGGAAAAGAATCATAAGTCCAAGCCCCACGACCGTAAGCGAGTCCGTCCAGCCCCTACTCTTCTTTACAATAATGACTAGCCGATAACAAATCCACAGATAAAGAGTCAATATAAACAGTGCCCCTGCCACTCCGTATTCCTCGATAATAAAGGCATACAAGAAGTCCGAGTATGGGTGAGGCAACTGCGAACGCTGTGTCGATTTACCAGGACCTTTACCAGTCAGCCCTCCCGATGCAATCGCAATTTTAGCCTGAGTCTTTTGGAAGTCATCCCTGTGCACCTCCTCGTTTTCCTCCACCACAATACTGGTAATAGGACTTATAAAGCTCTCAAATCTATTCATCCACGTATCAGCACGCCCTATCCCGAGAACCTTCATAACGAGAATAAGCGCAATCATAGATACCACGAGCAGAGTAATAAGCCGCCTCATTTCACGTTTTTTGACCCTTCCAGCCATAAGCATAATAAGCCCCACAAAGAGTATTATCATAGCCGTCGAGAGGTTCGAGAATATCACGGCAGCAGTCGCAAGGACGATAGGCAGCACGAGCGGCTGTGTGTTGTAAAATAGAATATCTAGATTAGCCCTTGAATTACCCCTCCAGTCCTTTGGTCTAAATGAGGGCAGTATCTTCATCTTTGTTATCGAGAGTTGCCTTCTACCCAGCTTTAGCGCAAGGTATAAGACCAGTGCTACTTTGAGTGGCTCACTCGCCAAAAGACTTAGCGAAGTTCCAGGAATCCTGAACCATCTGTACGCACCATTTCGGGGGTCAGAGAACCAGGGCGTGTAGGCTAGAACTGCCATCGCCAAACTTATATAGAAAATATATTTACTCCACCTCTGATAGACACGAGGGTTCATATAGTGGACAATAAACGTAATAAAGAATCCAGCAATAATAAAGCCCAGTTGTTTGAGGACAAAGTGCGAGGTATTGCCTCCTGCTTCTTTGTAAGCCATTGAAGCGGTAGACGAATATACAACAATTATAGAGGTAAAACAGAGTATGGCGATAATGAGCCATAGGGGTCTATCTCCTTTGAAAAATATTTGTTTGCGTTTTTTTTGAGTCGCTCCCATATTTTTTCCTTACTCGGGCGGATTATTTCAGCACTTTAATCACTAGATAAAAAAAGGGGAAGGTTTAAGACATTCCCCTTTGCCTTTTTATACATAGACACTTTAGAACATTGTGTTAATATTCTCAAGCATTTGTTTTGTGTATTTCGAGTCGATGAGCAGCGAGATACTTCTTTGCGAAGCACCGTAGCTAATCATTTTGACAGGTGTTTTATTAATTGTTTCGAAGATAACGGCAGCCATACCTTGGTTGTCGTAGTCCATATTTCCGACGATACTTACAGCAGAGTTAGCGTGCTCCACCTCCACTTTTCCTAGTTTAGAGAGTTCTTCCACTAGATCAGCTATGGCGTGAGTGTCTGAGAGAGTCGCAGCGATAGCCGCCTCAGAGGTTGTGACCATATCTATTTTGGTGTTATTCTTTTCGAAAACATCCAGAACGCTACTTAGGAAGCCATAGGCACTGAGCATTCTGTTTGCAGTCACTCTCACTAGCGAGATGTTATCCTTGTATGCAGTGGCTAGGAAGTTAATATTATTTTCATTTGTAGTAATTCTCGTTCCTACGAAATCTGGGTCGGCAGTATTTTTCAGAACTATATCTATATTTGCGTCTCTACACGGCTGAATCGTTAGAGGGTGTAGTATTTGCGCACCGAAGTAAGCTAGCTCGGCAGCTTGAGTGTAGCTCATAACCTCGATAGGTTTAGCGTTTTTCACCATTTTAGCATCGGTTGTGCACATCACTTTGTCGACTGACCAGATTTGCACTTCGCTACTGTCAGTTGTGCTCGCTAGCAGCGAGACAGTAAGGTCAGAGCCAGTTTGCATAAGGTTACAGATTTCACCTTTGTGGTCGCTACAAATAAAACCTTGCGTAAAGTAGAAAGCGTCGTGTCTGAGCATAAGGTTATCTACGCTTACGTTTTTGTCTTGGTCAAGGTGTATAAAGTCAGGAGCGTAGAGCAGTTGAGCGTTCATTCCTGATTCTTTGGCGTAGAGTGTAAAGATTTTGGAAGTAAGGATTTCTCCTTGCGCCATAATCTTCATAGGGTTTTTACTAGTGCGTATAATATCGAAGCATTCGTTAAGAGCGCAGTAGGCTTCATCTTTTCTGTCTACAAGGAGTTCTTCGATGCACTTAGCGTATTTAGCTTCGAGGGTTTTAATTTTCGATAGGTCGTCATTAATGATAGCAGTAAGGGCATCGTATGTACCCGACATAGACGAGAGGACTGTTAGCTGCGCTTGTTCGTCTTTAACGATTTGAGCGACTTTACGCATAGCGTCGGCAGATCCAAGAGATTTACCACCAAATTTTAGAGTTTTACGCATAGTAATTAGGTCATTAGGATTGTCAAAACATACAAGAGGTATTTCTTGCACACGACAAATATAACAATTTTTTTTCATATTTTTTTGCAAATTAAAAAAAAGCTTCTATCTTTGCAACTCAAACGACAAACGTCGCCCCTTTTACAGAGGCAACAAAAAGCGCAAGTCGCCCGAAAAAATACGGTGCCATAGCTCAGTTGGTAGAGCAACGGACTGAAAATCCGTGTGTCCCTAGTTCGATTCTTGGTGGCACCACCACTACAAAAGCAGTTACTTATCAAATAAGCAACTGCTTTTTTCATATCCTCTCCCCCTCCCCAAACAACAATCCAAGAAAGCCAGTTTTTAAAAGTTCCCTAAAATCACTATCTTTGTAGTAGATAAAAAAGAGCACCTGCGTTTTGACAAACGAATATCAAATTCCAGCAACTCTCTAATACACAATAATCGACCAATCGCTGCTAACCAAAGAGCCAGGAGAGCGGCACAGCCGACGAAAAACTTTAGGGTTTACTTTTTGCAGTAGGCTTTAGGTATGATAAAAAGAGTAATAATATGTATGGCGGTGGCTTTCCTTGGCGAGGGGGTAGCTGCACGCCCTTTAAATGATTCTACACAAATGAACAAACTTACAAGTGACGAGAGCTTTGTCATTGAGCACAAAGGTACTGAGCGTCCATTTTCGGGGAAGTATAATAGTTTTTACGAGGATGGCACTTATATATGCAAGCGGTGCGATAGTCCGCTATATCGTTCCAGAGATAAATTTGACTCGGGGTGTGGCTGGCCGTCTTTCGATGATGAAATCGAGGGAGCTGTACAGCGCACGCTTGATGCTGATGGTCATAGGGTCGAGATAACTTGTGCTACCTGTGGGGGGCATCTTGGGCACGTATTTGAGGGAGAGGGTTTTACTGAGAAGGAGACTCGTCATTGTGTAAATTCTCTGTCTATGAAGTTCATACCACGTGAGACAGCAGTCGGGGAGGCGATTTTTGCAGGTGGCTGTTTTTGGGGTGTAGAGCATTTGATGCAGCAGCAAGAGGGTGTTTTGAGTGTTGAGTCGGGTTATATCGGGGGGAGCACAGTTAATCCCACTTACGAGGAGGTACGAGGCGAGGGGACAGGTCACGCCGAAGCTGTACGAGTATTGTATAACACTACAAAGGTAGATTACGAAACATTAGCTCGTTTATTTTTCGAGATTCACGACCCCACACAACAAGGCGGTCAAGGGCCCGATATCGGCGACCAGTATCGTTCAGAGGTCTTTTACGGCAGCGACAAAGAGAAAGAAATAGCCGAGCGACTAATAAAGACACTAGAATCAAAGGGATATGACGTAGCCACCAGAGTCACCCCAGCCACAGTTTTCTACCCAGCCGAGGGCTATCATCAAGATTACTACCAGAGAAAAGGCACAGAGCCATATTGCCACTCACGTGTCATTCGGTTTTAGGTTGCAGGCATTAGGTTTTAGGTGTTAGGGGGGGGTAGGTAGTTGTAGAACCACAGCATAAAACCCTTAGATTAGAGAGTTCTGCCCTTAAGTCTATGGGTGGAAGGGAGATGGCAGGAGTTCAAGATATCTTATCCATATAAATTTAGGGGGGGAGAATAGTGCTCCCCTTTTATGACTTCGCTCCACCAAGAACTGTCACTTGACCACAAAATTACATATCATCCATAGAAAGTCCATAAATATTAAACTCGTAATCGCTCACAGATCTCACGCAATGCTATAATTTATTTTTCTCTGTTATAGAATTTCATAATTTAATCATTGCGTTCCGAAACAGACAGTTCCGAAATGTACAGTTCCGAAACAGACAGTTCCGAACTGCACATTTCTATTAAGAGGAAAAGGTTTTAGGGGTTAGGACTTGGGGGGTTGGTGTCTGCGGAATCTTTGATTCCTTTTTTGGTGTCTTTTTGACACCAACCCCCCTCCTACTGCTACACAGCCTGGCATCCGTTTCTAATCCGCTACTCAGCTATTACTCAGCTGTCACTCAGTGTTACTCAGTGTGACTCAGTTGGCTCTTATCCGTGTGAAAGCCGCCAGCCATCGTCCTAACGCCGGACGGGCGGTCTCTCCCGAGACACGGTTGCAGGGTGCTAGCCTAGGGTTGTTCTATTCTAACTCTCGCTTCTGCTTATACTCCCTTGGCTAGATGCCATTAATCACTAAACATTAATCATTGACTAACGTTAATCATTAAAAAGTTGCCATAAAGCGTTCGAAGAACAGCTCTAAATCTAAAGGGTCACCTGTCAGGCTCTGTAAAACTTTGAACTTCTCGAACAGTTCCTCTAGCTTCGCCCTATAAGCTGAATCACCCGCCAAATCATTCATCTCCAAAGGATCGTCTACTAAATTATACAAACGAACTAAATCATACTCTGGATATATAATCATCTTATACTCACTGTCACGAACAGAACGCTGCAAACCAGTGTAAGCACCATAAACTGCCGAACGACCCTCCGCACCACTCTCACCAAGCGCAAGGGGCAAAAGTGAACAAAAATCCACCGAATCGACCCCCTCGCTACCCACCAAATCCAAAGCCGTAGCCATAACATCCTGCAAATACACCAAAGCATCTACCTCCTTGCCCCTCTCAATACCTGGACCCGACAAAATCAAAGGCACTCGCATACTAGCATCATACATATTCTGCTTACCAATAAAACCGTGGTCGCCAATAGCAATACCGTGGTCAGCCGTAAATAAGATATAGGTCTCATCCATCTTCCCCGTAGCCTCCAAAGAATCCAATATAATCCCAACCTGCGTGTCCAAATGCGAAATCAAAGCATAATACTCCTGCCTATTGATCTGAACCGAACGCTCCGTACGAGGGAAAGGAGCAAGACGCTCATCCCGAAGCGAAGCCCTGCAACCAATAGAATCCTTATAAGGATACTCTCCCATAAAATTCTCAGGCACAGACACCGAATCCAAAGGATACATATCCACATATTCTCGTGGAGCTTGACGAGGGTCGTGTGGCGCACTAAAAGCCAAATACATAAAGAAAGGATTATCCGACATAGCAGCCATACCGATATACTCTAAAGCATCGTCCGTCAGCACCTCACTCCAATGCTTACCACCTTCCCAATAGCCGCCATAAGATGTATCATAAGGCTGCCAAGCATCCTCTACACCCTCCAAAAATAACCTATTATAACAATCCTCCGACTGTTTAGGCATCCCCACCCTAATATTTTTTGCATAATCAAAAACACTCTCTGGCGAGACCTCCACGTGCCACTTACCTGTCATATAAGTATCATAGCCCTCCATCTTCATATACTCTGGCCAAGTTGTACCAAACGGCACTATCTCTTGTGTCTCCAACGGCTTAGCATCCTGAGGCCAGTTATTAGGTTTCTGCAAATCGGGAACATAATTCGAGTGGCTAGCCGCCCTCCACATATTCTCACCAGTTATAAGCATCGCACGACTAGCAGCCGAAATAGCTCCGTTCCATCCCCCTTGGTTAAAGGCGTGTGTAAAATGTGTACCACTAGCCTTCAATCTATCAAGGTTCGGAGTCTTAATATTATCCAAGCCCGAAGACCCCATACAATTATAAGCATAGTCATCAGCAAAGATAAAGACAACATTTGGTCGCTCCACCAAAGCATCTCTTTTGTCCGCAGCGCAACCTGCAACGAGTGCCACTACTGGAAGTGCCAACAGCGACGAGGGGTTAGTAAATTTAAGCATCCATCTTTAGGGTTTTATAGTTTTTAACAAAAAGGGGAGCTACACACTCCCCCCCTCTTAATTTATATGATACGAAGAATTAACCTCGCATAAAGTCCTCAACTGCCTTCACTCCAAGAGGCGCAGACTCTACACCTAGTTCACGAGCACCCGAAGATGTTATAAGGATATCGTTTTCAAGGCGTATGCCGCCAAAGCCAATAAACTTACGCACTTCTTCAAAGTTTACAAACTCCTCCCATTTGCCCTCACTCTCCCACTTGTCAATAAGTGCAGGCACGAAATATATACCTGGCTCAACCGTTACAACGTGACCCTCTTTTAAGGTCTTGCCCATTCTAAGCGAAGCCATACCAGGAACTGTGCTACGCTCCGTAAGCTCGTTATAGCCCACAAATCTCTCGCCCAAATCCTCCATATCGTGTACATCAAGCCCCATCTGGTGACCAAGTCCGTGAGGCATCAAAAGCCCTAAAACTCCCTTCTCCACTGCCGCATCAACATCGCCGCACAGAAGCCCTGCCGCAGTCAAATCTCGAACCATAGAGTAGGTAACCTCCCTCTGCACACTCTGATACGTAATACCTGGGCGAGCCATCTCCATAGCAAGGCGCAAGCCCCTTTCGACAATCTCATAGATAAGTTTCTGCGTATCTGTAAAGACTCCCGAAGCTGGATATGTACGAGTATGGTCGCTACAATAGTTCATATTATTCTCTGCCCCTGCATCAACCAAAAGGAGTCTCCCTTCTGTCAAGATACCGCTATGGTTATGGTTATGGAGTGTTTCGCCGTGCTGCGAGACTATCGAGTGGAACGACACGCCACTACCCTCTTCAAGGGCAATACCCTCAATCGCCCCTGCGATACTCTGCTCGGTAGCCCCAACCTTGCACATCGACATAGCAGTGCGGTGCATACGATTACCAATAGCACAAGCCATTTCAATTTGCTCTATCTCGCCTGCATCCTTTATCTCACGCTGCGCCACAACAGCCTTAATGAGTCCTTCAGAAGCACCTGCTATAACCTCTGAATACCTCACACCCAACACCTCAGCAAGAAACTGGCGGTTATCTGCCCTATAAGGCGGCAAATAATGAACGCTACGCCCAAGGTTAAGCGCAGAAGCCACACTAGTTCCAACAGCCGAATAAGGGGCTGATTTCTCCACTCCTATCGAAGCTGCATCGTCGGCAACAGAGGGCTGCACACCCATCCAAATCATATCATCAAGTGTATAGTCATCCCCACAAAGAGTAACCTCGCCACTGTCAATATCTACAATAGCAGCAAAGCCTGCACGACGCAGCCCGAAATAGTACAAAAACGTACTGTCTTGGCGCATAGCATACTGGTTCGAAGGATAATTTTTTGAAGCTTCATCATTGCCCATAAGTAGCGCAATACCGCTTAATCCCTGCTCTTTCATCTTCGCAACAAGTCCACTGCGACGAAGTGTATAAGTTTCTTTTGTAAACATTTTTCTATGATTTTTTAGTTTAGTCACGTGTGTTTCTCTTCAAGCTAGAGCATCCCTAGTTCGAGGAGTGCCGCTTCGCTCATCTTTGAGCGATCCCACTCTGGTTCAAAGACCAGATTTACCTCTGCCTCACTTACTCCTTCAACGCTCTGGACTGCATTTTTGGTATCTTCGACCAGCTGGTCAGCCATAGGGCAGTTAGGAGCTGTAAGGGTCATTGTTATAACCGTATGTCCTGAGGCTTCGTAGTCTATATCATAGATAAGCCCTAGGTCATAGATATTGACTGGTATTTCGGGGTCGAACACTGTTTTGAGTGCTGCGGCTATTTCTTTTTCTTTTTCGAGTAGTTCAAGTGCTGTCATCTATTTTTATCTTTAGAGAGGGTGTTCTCTCCCCCACTTTTCTTTCTTAAATTTTTCTTCTTCTTTTAAATCTCAATATCTTTTCCTTAAGACAACTTTCGTTTAGCAGCTTTGCGCAAAAGCCTTTATCTTCTCTATCATAGAGACGAGTCCACCAGCACGAGTAGGCGACAAGTTTTCCTTAAGTCCGATAGTGTCCAGAAATTCAAAACCTTCAGCCTCAACCTCCTGAGGAGTAAGCCCCGAAATAGCCGTCACAAGCAGCGAAGCTATACCCTTAACGATTATTGCATCGCTATCGGCTTGGAGCACGATTTTGCCATCCACGTCCAGTGAAGGTTTAATCCACACTCTACTCTGGCAGCCTGCGATTAGATACTCTTCCGTTTTCAGTTCGTCGGGATATATAGCTAGTCCATCGGCTAGCTCTATTAGATAATTATATTTATCGAGCCACTCAGGCAGCAGCTCAAATTCGTCGACAATGTTTTGCAGTTTTTCGTTCATTTTTTCTTATCTCTCGTTTTTTCTTAATTTATCTCTCTGTTTACTCCAGAGAAAGGGGGCATTATTCCCGCATAAAAATTTTTGTCTATTTATAAATTCCCACAATCGGTTTCCCCGTAGAGGAGTTAGGAGGCGTAACCCCCACAATCTTTGCCACAGTAGGGGCGATATCTTCAAGTGAGGTTTCCTCCCCGATTTGAGTATTTGCAATAGCTCCCCCCCAGAATATTAGAGGCACGTGTGTATCATAGATATATGGCGAGCCGCTATCGCTTAGCCAGTCGGTAGAGTTAATCCACCCTGGCAGCAGGTTAATTGTCACATCGCCGCTATGTTTTGCGAAGTAGTTCTTTTGGGCTTTACCCATAATCCCATCACTGAACTGCCCACTTTGGAGCGTGCTAGATGTAATTGCCGAAGCGACACCTCTAAACTGTATAGCGAACTGCACCACCATATTTTGTACCTCAGCAAGTGATAGCCCTGCGCTAAAGATTTTCTTGCGGTTAAGGTATATCTGATTTTCAGAGAAGTCCAGCACCCATTTAGGGTCTTCGCCCTCGATTTTACTAAGTGCTTCTTTCGAGAGTTTCGAGGTAAGCTGTGCTCCTAGGAAGCCATTCATAAGTATTTCGAACTGTGCAGCATTGAAGTTGCCAGAGGGGAGTTTGCTATCCTTTAGCACTGGTTCTGACGCTCCGTGTGCAGAGTTAAACACAACTAGGAGTTGTCCCTTGCCGATATAGCTCTCCACGAACGCCAGTAGTGTAGCTATTTCGTCGTCGAGTCTATAAAAGATATCTTCGCACTCCACCGACGATGTGCCATACTTCTGTGTAGCTCTCTCTAGGGCATCGAATGTAACGCTCAGATAGTCTGTTGCAGCATCCTTGCCAAGGTTTTCGGCAATGATTGTCTGCACCACAAAATCTTTGAGCAGGGAGTTAGCAGCAGGCGTTGTAGTAAGAGCGGTATAATTATAGTTTTTCGCCACATTTTTACCGCCTATATCGCTGCTAATCACGTTGTGGTACTCCGAAGTTTTTCTAGCGTGAATCCACTTTTGCGTAGCGTAGGCACTTGCTAGCTTCTTCTCATTAAAGCTCTTTACCCAATCAGGTAGCTGCTCACGGTAATACGAAGATGTCACCATTTTGCCGTCACGAGGGCTAACCCAGTAGCAGTCATCTGCCATAAAGCCGCCTGCCACCACTGCCGAGAATGGGCTTAGCGCAACAGATATGACCTTTGAGGTCGGAGAGATATCTTTGATACAGTCACCGATAGTCGAGCTTACGAGGTTTTTTGGAGAAAGCTGAGCATCAAGTTCGTCAGCGCCCACTGTTCGGGTATTTTTATCGAAGCAGAGTATAACCTTTTCGTTCGTGGTATAGTCAAACCAGTGGTTACCGATAACACCGTGACCATCGGGAGTAGTACCAGTAGCGATAGAGGCTACTCCCGACGAGGTATTTGTATTTAGGTAATTAATTCTGGTGAGTGTACAGCTAGCTCCTTCATTTATCAGCTTAAAGATACCGCCAGGATTCATAGCCTTCTTATATTTAAGGAGGTAGTCATACCTAAGTCCTGAGACTGTAACATTAAGCACCAACCGTGGAGGGTTGAGCGTTTGAGAGAGTGAGCTAGCCGTAGAGGCTAGCACTAGGAACAGTAGCGTAATTAATCGAGTCATATATAGTTTAGTGAAAAATAATTCTTTGTAAGGTTATAGATTTACTCTAGGGGAGTTCTAAAAATTCCCTAAAATACTTTTCGAAAATTTCTCACCCTCTTCCGACTTTCCCAAAAAGTCAAGTAGGAGCCACTACGAGCCATTTTGGAAAAGTCGAAAGAAGATAAAAACTTTTTAAAAATTAAAAATAGGGAATTATTAGAACTCCCCTCTAATTCGTTAGTGCCCACGATGGAATAGAAATACACGCCTCAGCGGTAATTTCTTTGAATTCCTCGAACATTTGTTTCACTAGTTCAGAATTTTCGGCTGCAATATCATTTAGTTGCGAAGGGTCAACCGACACATCAAACAGAGCCATCTCTTCGAGGTTGCCTACCTCGTTGCCTGTTTGATTGAATCTTGCACCTGCGTAAGGAGGGATAAGCACGTAGTTACCTTTGCGGTAGGCTAGTCGTCCCATCGCTTCCATCACGTAGTTTTGGCGAGATATTGTATCACGTCCTAGGAGTGTTTCGATGTGGTTTTGAGAGTCAAGCCCCTGAGGCACATCTATACCCAACAGGTCAGCCACCGAAGCTGCAATATCTAGCTGTGACACCATAGCTGAGCTACGAACAGGCATAACCTCGCCCTTCCAGTAGACCATAAACGGAACTCTAGTACCGCCTTCGAAGAGGCTATATTTTCCACCTCTTAGGGCACCTGCTGGTTTATGCTCGCCAATCAGTTCAGCAGCACCGTCGTTATAGCCATCGTTTAGCACAGGACCATTATCTGACGAGAAGATTATAAGTGTATTTTCCAGAAGACCCTCTTTTTCTAGTTTTGCGAGTAGTTCACCCACGCACCAGTCGCCCTCTACAATAGCGTCGCCACGAGGACCCATATCTGTCGAGCCCACGAATCTTGAGTGTGGAGCACGAGGCACGTGTGGCTGGTGTAGACCGTAGTATAGGAAGAATGGTTTCTCTTTATTTTCGTCTATAAAGTCAGCCACTTTCCCTACGAAGTAGTCAGCCATATCTTCGTCGACCCAAAGAGCCTCATCGCCTCCACGCATAAATCCGATACGAGGGATACCGTTCACAACCGTAGCGTTATGACCGTGATGCCACGTTACAGTAGTCATAAGTTCAGGGTTCGAAATAGCGGTAGGTTCTCCTTCGAAGCCTTTTCCGTAGCTCACTTCGATAGGGTTTTCGGGGTTAAGTCCCACAACGTTTCCGTTTTCGACATATACCGTAGGGACTCTATCGTTTGTAGCGGCGATAAGGCACGAGTAGTCAAATCCGATTTCGTTCGCCCCTGGGGTAACTTTTTCGTTCCAGTTTACATTACCGCTACCCATACCCAAGTGCCATTTACCGATTGCGCCAGTCACATATCCGTTATCTTGCAGCAGTGATGGGAGTGTGAACTGGTCTTCAGATATAATTAGAGGGGCATCACCAGCTAGGATTTCTGCGCCTGGGTTTTTCCACGGGTACATCCCTGTAAAGAGGGCATAGCGGCTAGGTGTCGAGGTCGCCGAGGTAGCGTAGCCACTTGAAAAGCATACTCCTTCGTTTGCTAGCCTATCGAGGTTAGGGGTCTTTACGCTAGTAGCACCGTAGGCACTCATATCGCCATAACCTAGGTCATCGGCTAGAATTACGATAATATTTGGGCGTTTAGCCTCACTTTTTTCTTCTTTACAGCCAGTAGCTAGGACTACGGGCAGGGCAGCAAGAGCTGTACAAAGGGTAAATTTACTATTCATTTATTTGAGTTTTTTATTTTGCGGGAGAGTCGTTTTGACTCTTTTGCATTAGTTATTATTTATCTGATTTTGTTATGACCGTATGGTCGTTATTGTCGAGTGGTGTAACTTTGACCAGAGAGATACGCTGGTGCGAGATTCTCTCAACGGTAAAGTTATAGCCATTTGTAGAGGATTTGTACCCCACTTGCGGCATATCTCCGATGGTGTATAGCAGATATCCAGCTAGAGTTTCGTAGTCTTCGCTTTGGGGAATTTCTATGTCGAATTTTTCTAGTAGTTCGTCAAGGTCTGCACGTCCAGATAGGAGATATCCGCCATCTGGCAGTTCTTTGCCTACGAAGTATTCGCCGTCGTGTTCGTCGTCTATTTCCCCGAAGATTTCTTCTAGTATATCTTCGATTGTAATGAGTCCTGCGGTAGCACCGAACTCGTCTATAACAATAGCCATAGATTTCCTAGCCCTTACAAAGTCTTCCAACAGGCTTCTTACAAGTGCGCTAGAGGGAACATAGAGGGGTAGACGTAGTATTTGTTCGACAGTTTCTGGGTGTTCGAAAAGGTCTCTAGAGGAGGCGTAACCGATAATTGTGTCTACCGTATCTCGATAGATAGGGATGCGGGAGAATTTTGTCGATACAAAGAGTTTGCGTAGTTCCTCGATAGAGCCTTCCACATCAAACGCCTCAATTTCGACACGTGGCACCATACATTCTCTGACTCTTACCTGCGAGAAGTCGAAGGCATTATGAAGGAGTCTCATTTCGTTTTCTAGGGGTGTAGACTGAGCTATTTCTTCTTCCACAAGGTTTTGCAGGTCAGAGGTATCGAAGCCTTTTAGGAGGACTCCACGCTGAACTCTGCATCCAAAGACTCTGAGTAGGATATAGGATATCCAGCCGCAGAATGCACTAATGGGGTAAAAGAGAATATAGAAGACAAAGGCAGGTATAACGAATGCTCTGTAATAGAGAGCAGGGGCACGGATAACTATGACACGAGGCAGGAATTCAGCGACACATACCACGACAATCCATAGGAATACGATGACCCAGAAGGGTCCACTGATTTCTATTTCGTAGAGTAGTTTAGCGGACACCAGACAGAAGCAAACGAGCGAGAGCGTATTACCCACAAGGACGCTAGTAAGGAAATTTGAGGGGTTACGGCGGAAGATATCTTGAAATGCTCCGACTGTTTTGTTTTGCGATTCTTCGAGTGTAAGCAGCAGTGTATTAGAAGCAGTAAAGGCCACCTCCAGCCCTGAGAAAAAGGCAGAGAAAACGAGCGAAACCGCCGCTAATACTATAAGCGAAGCATCCATTCCCTTTTTATTTAAAGAAAAATATAATAATAACTTTTAAGCACTCCTACCCCCTAACACCCAACACCTAACACCCAACACCTAACACCTAACACCTAACACCTAACACCTAACACCTCAGACTTGAGGGGTTGGTGTCTGCGGAATCTTCGATTCCTTTTTAGGTGTCATTCTGACACCAACCCCCTGGCTACTGCTAAACAGCCTCGCATCCGTTACTCAGTAATACTCAGCAGTACTCAGCAGTTTCTAATCCGTGTGAAAGCCGCCTGCCATCGCCCTAACGCCGGGCGGGCGGTCCTTCCCAGGACTTGGGTGCAGTGCCCCTAGCCTAGGGTTATTCTACTGTGGCTCTAATTCCTATACGTGTTCTCACTAGGCTATAACCCCATTCACAATTCACAATTAATCTAGAACCCCATTAATCATTAATCACTAATCACTAATCATTAACCGCAGTGCTGTCCTTCTTAACAACCATCTCCATCTGTCCCTGAGGCTTCCTAAATATCCACTCCTCAAACTTCTCATCAGCCTCAAACCCAAGCCCAATATGAACACTAGCCTGCTCCACAATCTTAGAAACAGTGTCCGAATATATCCGCTTAGTTATCTCATTCCACCACAACTGCTCAGTATATAACGTCCGATGACCTGCATAGTTAGTAGCCACAACATTACCAGTAGCCTCCCACAACTTCTTAGTCTCATTGTAATGAGCATAATCCGCAACCAGCTCACTCTCCAAAACCTTGGTAGAGTCATTGAAAGTCTTAACATCTATGCCCTCAGGAAACTTAACATAAGGCTCTTCAGCTAGCTCATACCTCTCCATCCGAGAAGTAGTCATAACATAAGTACGAATGCCATCCTTAATCTCCTGACTAATAAGATTTATGGAAATCTGTGTAGGCTCAGTCTCAGTGTCCTTAACCCGAGGCTCAACCTCAGCAGTACCACATCCACCCACCAGAGCCATAAAACCCACAGCAGAGAGGACTCTAAAGAATCCCCTCTGCACCTGCGAGTTTATATATTTGATATTTCTAATCATATACATTCAACCGACGAAATTCCCAAAATTTCGCCCAGCATATTTATAAAAGTAGTCTCCTGCCTGTTATCTCTCACGAACAGTAGTGCTACCGCTCAACCAGCCACAACGTACCGTGTAAGGGTCACCTGGCTTAAGACCACGCATAAAGGTATCCTCAACCTTTGGATACATAGAAGCATAAGAACTAATCATCTTATTGATGTTGTCAATCTGTGTTTGGTCACCCTCGAATTTAGCCCTTGCACGTGTATAAGCGTCAACAACTAACCAGCTAGCAGCCTGAGCCTCAAAACCAGAACAGTTGTTAAGTCCACCCGAATAAGCAGTAGCTAAGAACAAATATCCATAACCATTATCTGGTTCTAGAGCAATCATTTGCTTAGCGAAATCAGCCGCTTGGCTATTTTTGTTAGCGTTTATAGAAGCGTTTGTAATACGTAGAAGCAACTGATATTTTTTAGTAGCATCCCCTTCGCTGTCAATAGCGATTTGGAAATACTTAACAGCATTGTCGAAGTCACCTCTCTCTTCGTAGATACCTCCTAGCATAGAAGCAAGTTCTGGACTTGGCTCAATGTCATAGTACTTTTTAGTAAGTTCAAATTGGAAGGCAGTGCTACATTTGCTACGGTTAAATAGCGAAAGGATTTTTTTGACGAGCACGCCATTCTCAGGGTCTTTCTCGTACTGAGGACGGAAGATACTCTCGATATTATCACAAGTAGCAGCACCACTGCTAGCAAACAGATTCTCGATAATAGAGATAGCCTCCAAATCTTCGTCAGTCTTGTCGCCACTTTCAAGTGCAAACATCACAAGGTCAAAGTCTTGAAGATATTCCTCAGGAGTTATATCGTCAAGTTTAAAGCTCTCTGTAAGTGAGTTAAAGAAGACAACACATAATTCTGGGTCAACTTCGTGTCCGCTCACTTCGATAGCTTCTTTGAACAAAGAGAATGCCTTTGCACGGTCAGCAGGGTTGTTCTCATTAAAGATATATGCCTTTTGCGCTCTTAGGTAGTTTTCACCATATTTTGAGTGGTCACCAAAGAATTCAATACGCTTATCCAAAAGATAAAGCATACTATCAAGGTAAGCCATACGATCATCCTTCGATCTTGAACGAGCCATTTTGATACGATAGACATCTCCACCCTTGATATACACATTAAGAGAAGCCTGAGGGCAATTCTCGATAATGTAGTGCATCAAAAGTAGGGCTTCGTCATAAGCCTTTGTAGTGTACGCATCGTTGAAGAAGTTCAATTTTTTGATGTTTTCTTCACGGTGTTCAAGTTCACCATACTTAGCGAACTCAGGTCCGCTATAGTCTTGGGCTGATAGGCTAAGGCTAGATGCGACTACGCAAACTGCCAAAAGAAGGAATTTTTTCATTGCTTAAAAGTTGTCAGATGATAAGTTATTAATTTATATGTTTATTCAAGTTTTGGTTTCTTATTTTTGGTTCTAAAAAATTATTTCTTTACGTTGTGGAGTTTTTCTTTTGTGCTTATACTTTATAGAGCCTCCACAGTCTCCAAAAGTATTTGTTTAAAGCGTACAGCAAAAAATTAGTTAAACTTTCGCTGCATAAACCACATATCGTCGCCGCCAAAGAGTGTAAGTCCTAGGAAGACACTGACGTAGTTTTCCCGAAGTACAACAGTCTGGGCAGCACGTGTAGCGACCTCAAGCCCGAAGTTAAACGCCGAGAAGTTTCGGCTCTTAATCGGCATATCAAAACCCATTGACACGCTCCACGTCTGTGGTTGTTCTCCTTTATAGAGCAGGTATGAGGTAGCATACCTCACCCCGAAGTTATAGGTCATACGAGCGAAGAACGAGCGCAAGCTATTTCTATCAGGGGTATAGCTCATACCGAATCTATAATCATTAATAGCTCCAAGCCCTATATCGCCCACCACTTCGAAAGCGTCAGCCCAGTCTTGGTACGAGTAGTCAAACGACACGGTAAGTTTAGGGTTACTAAACGAGATACCAGCAGCATATTTCTCAGGCACATCCACATCTACATAGCCTCTAGAGTATGCAACAGTGTCATACAACACACCACTATCCGAGTAGCTCAAAAAGATATTATCTAGTGACGTGTGTTTTTTCGTCGAATAGGTTGCCCCGATAATAATTTCGTCATCGCTACCGACTCTAATTTGGTACTGTCCACCAAATGTGAATCTCAGCTGGTCGATTTGCAATTGTTCTTTTGTACGCACTTTTCTGTACGTTTCGTAGCTAAGCAGCGAGTACATTTGGCTATCCCAGGTTCTGTTAATCGAACCGAATTCGTAGTGCATTGTCGCACCAAGGCTTAGCCCTCCAATGACCTTACCCCCAATCGAGGTATTGAATTGCGTAACGCCCCCGTCGCCGAAGTAGCTATAAACTGTTCTCCCGATGTCTGAGATGACATCCTCATTGTCATTTATAAGCGTAGTACTATACCCCACCGAGCTAAGCGGTGTAAGCGACACTCCGAGTCCTAGCCCCTTAGCAAGAGGAATAGCGAACGAGAGGTCGTGAAGGTTAGAGCCGTTATAAGCGTTCGTTTGGTCGCCCATATCTTGATAGTAGTTAGAGTTCGACACAGCGAAACTAAAGAGAGCCGAACGTTGAGGGATAGCACTCAACGCAGCAGGGTTAAGGTAGTTAAACTCATAAGAATCTCTCAGGGCAATTCCAACTCCACCTTTTGCTCTAGAAGAAACAGTTCCACCTACCGATAAGTCTCCAAGGCCATACATAGTATATGGAGAATACGATCCTAGCGAACTCTCAACCTGAGCATTCGCCGCCAAGCTAGCCACAGCTAGCATCACACAAATTACAATTTTTCTATACATAATCTCTCTATTATTGTTCTTAGCCCACAAAGTGTGCTCTGAGAATTTACAAATATCGGTATTTTTATTAGTTTTTCAAAAAAAAGTGCATCTCCACCAGTAAAATAAATCACTTTCTTTTGATTTTCCCTCAAATATCCACGTATTTCGTGGATGATGCCTTCTACAACACCATAAAAAATTGCTTCGAGGGTTGTGGTTGGAATTTTTCCCTCACAGTAATTTGCTCTGAGCATATCAATCTCGCCACCACGCAGTTGTGGTAAGTTTTTTGTGAATGTACTCAGGGCTTTAAAACGCATTTTAAGACCTAGAGAGATAGCCCCTCCGAGGAACTCACCCTCTGCCGAGAGCCTATCAATTGTGATGGCTGTGCCGAGGTCTATAATTAGAACTTCTTTTCCCCCGAATTTATTGTGTGCTTCAGTGGCACTTAGGAGTCTGTCTAGCCCAAGTGTTTGGGGTGTGGCATAGAGATTTTTAATGGGCAGGGGTGTCGAATGGCTAAATTGTTCGACTCTTTCGATGCCGCACCTCTCAAGTTCTTCTACAATATCGAATGAAAACTCCGAAGAAGTCGACACTATCGCAGCGTCAACCCTTCGAGCACTTGTCACAAAGTCAATTACTTTTTGCTCAGTCGGGGCAGCAAAGTTCTGGCAGTATTCGATTCTATCGCCCTCAAAGATTGCGATTTTCAGGCACGTATTACCTTGATCTACTACCAGATAACGCCCCACTACACTTACTCTTCTTTTTGTTGAGTCAACCCCAAAAGTTCCTTCTCCATATCTAGCACCTTTTTGCGCAGTTGTGGAAGTTGCTTAAAGATTGCATAGGCACGGTGGAACGAGATACCATTAATCGCAGGCGAACCTAGGAGCATATCTCCCTCTTTCTCAATGGTATTATTAATACCCGACTGCGAAAGTATCTTCACTTTGTCGGCTATCGAAATATGCCCAGCAATACCCACTTGACCGCCAATCATAACCTCACTGCCAATCTTTGTCGAGCCAGCAACACCCATTTGTGCCGCTGCTACGGTGTTTTTCCCGATAGTAACGTTATGCGCCACTTGGATTAAATTATCGAGTTTAACGCCCTGTTTTATGCGTGTAGAGCCCATTGTCGCTCTGTCGATACAAGTGTTTGCTCCGATTTCGACATCGTCGGCGATTTCCACATTTCCTATCTGAGCAATCTTCGAGTACGAGCCGTCGCTCTGAGGAGCGAAACCGAAGCCGTCTGCGCCTATTACCGCACCGCTGTGAATTATAATTCTATTGCCTAATTTACATCCCTCGTAGATTGTTACTCTTGGATATAGCGTTACGTCATCGCCTATCTCCACACCTTCGCCAACGTAACAGTGAGGATATATCTTCACGCCGCTACCGATTTTAGCACCGCTCTCCACAACAGCGAAGTCACCCACATAGCTGCTCTCTGGAATCTCTACACCTTCGGCAATCGAGGCACGAGGGCTAACGCCACGGCGTTCCGTTTTGCTAGCGTTGTATAGGTCTAGAAGTCTTGCAAACGAGGCATACGGATCTTCCACTCTAATGAGTGTAGCCGACACAGCTTTACGAAGTTCTAGAGTCTTTGCTACAAGTACGATAGATGCCCCAGTAGTATAGAGGTAGTCTTCATATTTAGCGTTTGCCAAAAAAGCAAGTGTACCCTCGGTAGCCTCTTCGATTTTGGCTACTGTCGTTACCTTGGCATCTTTATTTCCTTCGATTTCTCCTGAGAGAAATGCTGCGATTGTTTCGGCTGTGAATTCCATAGTTAGTTGTTTAATTTATTTTTGTGCTGCACTTTGGAGTCTTAAGGGTTATTAACACTTCTTCCTGCCACAGCATAAAGGTGGGTTACGTATTACGGGTTAAAAAATCCAGGCTGCGTTAAGTGATAAGACTCCCCCTGCCCCTGTATATTTTTCGTTAATCTTTATCAGCGAGATATCCCATCTGAGTCCCGCTTCAATGTTTTTTGTAAATTTATATGCTAGACCGACAGGAATTGAGACATCGAATCCCGTTATACCATCGAGCTTAGTCGAATTTTGTAGTGCTGAGCATAGGAAGTTAAAGCTCACACCTGCCTCAAAGTTTAGTCCGTCAATAAGATATAGCTTCCCGATTAAAGGTATCTTTAGGTAATCTAGATTTATGTAGTCGCCTGGCGTTCCCTCAAGAGCAGGGTTGCCTGCCATATATCCTTGGAAAGAGTATAGCACCTCTCCTTGTACAGCGACTTCGGAAGATATCTGATATCCTGCCAGACCACCGAAGTTACCACCGAATTTGCCAGTGGAGTTTACCCTATCCGAAACGTATGAAAAGTTAGCACCTGCTCTCACACCGAAATAAAATGCCTGAGCTTTAGTCTCCCTCACGCCACACACGAGAAAGACGACACCTAAAAGTAGTGTTATAGTAATTTTTTTCATATCTATTTTTGTTTCATTTGAAGGGGAATCTCTCTCCAGAAGCGTTTAATTTTCTCCCTAGGGGAGTTCTAGTTTTTTATCTCTTCGAAGTCTACATTCTCACCGACATTCTTAGAGACTTGTTTTTCCACCTGTCCGCTGACCCTAATAGTCACATCTCCGACATTTGACTTTTTATTTCCGCCTCTAGCATTTGCACGTTGACTCCCACCGCTACTGTATCCGCCATACTGCGAATTAGAATAGCCACCTGAGTTATTTGCATAACCCCCCGAGTTATTCGTATAGCCCCCTGAGTTATTCGTATAGCCCCCTGAGTTATTCGTATAGCCTCCAGAGTTATTCGTATAGCCTCCAGAATTAAATGCTCCGCCAAAGCCAGCACCACCTCCCTCTCTCTGCATTCTCTTTTGCTGCTTGCGCACGAGCCAGAGAAGGATAAACGGAAAAAATAATCGCAGTAGTCGCCAAACTACCACGATTATTA
Source organism: Rikenellaceae bacterium (assembly GCA_044433515.1). Lineage (GTDB taxonomy): Bacteria > Bacteroidota > Bacteroidia > Bacteroidales > Rikenellaceae > Mucinivorans. The sequence goes on from JAWXTN010000009.1 coordinate 28,011, forward strand.
GTATTGTTATAATAAATCCCACTTCGTTATTATTTTAAAGTTTTTAATAAGGGAGTTCTAATAGCTGGCTTTTAAGTCCAGTTTTTAGAAGTTTCCAATCGATATTTTGTGTATCTCTAAAACGGTAAAAAGTGTAAGTTTATTATTATTTCTTTTTATTCTTCTTCTCGTTCTTTTGGATAAGGTCATACGCAACTGGTGTTGCAACGAAGATAGAAGAGAAAGTACCGATAATCACACCGAAAAGAAGTGCGAAGATAAAGCCACGGATAACCTCACCGCCGAATAGGAACATTGCTAGAAGTACTACGACAGTAGAACCTGCTGTGTTAATCGTACGAGCAAGAGTTTGGTTAAGGGCGTTATTCATATTGTCTTTAAGCGAGCGTTTTGGGAACAATCCCACGTTTTCACGAATACGGTCAAAGATAACCACGGTATCATTGATAGAGTAACCCACAATTGTAAGGATTGCAGCGATAAATGCTTGGTCAACCGTTAGGTTGAACGGCATAATCGAGTAAAGTAGCGAGAACATACCCACTGTAATCACAGTATCGTGGATAAGTGACACAACGCCACCGACTGCATACTGCCATCTACGGAAACGAGCTACAATGTATAGACCAATTGCGATAAGCGAGAAGATAATTGCATAAATAGCGTTAACCTTCATTTCGTCAGCGATTGTAGGACCAACCTTCTCAGCCGAGATAATACCTAGTGGATTGTCAACAGTTGTTGTGAAGTCCTCTGCTGTGATAGCACCGCTATAAAGAGGTGATAGCGCACGGTACATCATTTCGTTGATTTCGTTAGTTACCTCGTCACCTTCGTCGTCGAATTTGTATTGAGTTGTAATACGCATTTGGTTTTGGTCAACCGTACCGTATTGTTTAACTTCGAGACCTTCAGTGAAGACATTTCCTAGTTCGCTGCGCACTTCGTTAGCCGTAACAGCCTTATCGAAGCGTACAACATAGGTACGACCACCAGAGAAGTCAACGCCATATTCAACGCCACGAGTCACAAGTGAAGTAATCACTGTTACGAAAAGGAGAGCCGACACAACGTAAGTAACCTTTCTAGCCTTAATAAAGTCAACCTTTGATTTTGAAAGGAAGTTCTGAGTAAGTTTATTCGAGAACGAAAGTTTTTTACCTTTCACTACAAATGCTTCAAAGATAAGTCTTGTGATAAAGATTGAGCAGAATAGTGAAGTAAGGATACCGATGATAAGTGTTGTAGCAAAACCTTGAACTGGACCAGAACCAAATGTGAATAGAACCACACCAGTGATAAGGGTTGTAGCGTTACCGTCGATAATCGCAGAGTAAGCGTTTTTGAAACCATCAGCGAGCGACATAGCAAAGCCTTTACCGCTCTTGAGTTCCTCTTTGACACGTTCGTATATGATAACGTTCGCATCGACCGCCATACCCATCGTAAGGACGATACCAGCGATACCAGGGAGCGTAAGCACCGCACCGAAGCTAACCAGAACTCCCAGAAGGAAGAACAAGTTTGCGATAAGAGCGACACTAGCCACCAAACCAGCCTTGCTATAGAAGAATATCATATATAGAAGGACAAGGATAAATGCGATGATAAATGAGCCGACACCCGAGTCGATAGATTCTTGACCAAGTGTAGGACCTACAACTGACTCTTGGATAATACGAGCAGGAGCAGGAAGTTTACCAGACTTAAGTACGTTTGCAAGGTCTTTCGCCTCTGTGATAGTGAAGTCACCAGTGATAGCCGAGCGGCCTCCAGTGATTTCGCCATTAACTCTTGGAGAAGAGTACACATAGTCGTCAAGAACGATTGCGATATAGTTTCCAACGTTGTCAGCAGTTAGTCTAGCCCAAGTTTTAGAGCCAGCAGCATTCATAACCATAGAAACTTCAGCAGCAGAGCCTTGTTGACCGTACTCACCGATAGCGTCTACGACTGCGCCACCGTCAAGTGGAGCTTTGCCATTCGAAGTACCTTTAATAGCATAAAGTTCGAATACTGAGTTAGCAGCGTCAGTACCTTTGATGCCCCACATAAATTTAACATCACGAGGGAAGATAGCCTTCACTTGAGGAAGGGCAAGGTATGAGTTTACTTTTGTAGTGTCATAAGAGCGAGCCATACCCACAACTGGAGAGTCTGCACTCATAGGGCTAAGTACCGAGTACAGACCGCTAGGAAGAACCTCTTCAGCTAAAGAATCAGCACCCGCTAGGTCAGCCACGATATTGTCTTCTGTAAGTTCAGTGGTAGCGACATCTGGATTTTCGTCCACAACTACCTCTTCAACTTCTTGCACTTCAACATTTTCAGCCTTTTGAGCAGCTTCCAACCCTGCGATTACCTGAGCAGCAGAAGCGAACATAGGAGCGATTTCGCTAGCCTTATATACACTCCAGAACTCTAGGTTAGCAGTACCTTGAAGCAGCTTACGAACACGTTCAGGGTCTTTCACACCTGGAAGTTCCACAAGGATACGACCAGAGTTGCCTAGTTTTTGGATATTAGGCTGTGTAACACCGAAGCGGTCGATACGGTTGCTAAGTACGTTAAACGAGTTAGCAATTGCGCCGTCACACTGTTCTTGCAAGACGTTAAGAACCTCCTGGTTTGTAGTGTTAGGGTTAATTTGCTCACGAAGGTCATACGTACCGAAGATATCAGCAAAATGAACCGAAGGGTTAACCTTTAGGTAAGCTTCCGAGAAAAGGTCAATGAAGTCAGCCTGAGAGTTCTTTTGAGCCTCTTTAGCTTGAGCCATTGCAGTTCTGAACTCTGGTTCATTAGCGTTTTCGCCTGCAAGAGCAGTAAGGATATCCTCAACTGCAATTTGCAGAGTAACGTTCATACCGCCACGAAGGTCAAGACCGAGGTTAATCTCTTTTTCAAGACATTCTCCATAGGTGTACTCTACAAACCCTAGGTTGTAGACCACCTCGTTCTTCATCGAGTCTAGATAGTTAGCTTGTTTGTCAGCAGGAAGTTTCTCAGCGTCACTTGTAACGCCGCCTGCAATAAATGTAAATGAGAGCTGGAATGCACACGCTATGGCGAGCATTATAGCAAAAAATTTGATAGCACCTTTGCTTTGCATATCTTTATTAAGTTGTTTATAAGTTAGTTAGCTTCCCAGTTCTACGTCTCAGGCTACTTCACACATTCGTACACCTTACCCATAGAAATGGCAAAGGTATAAAAATTTGTTTGTATTTACAACGCTATTTCAAACCTTTTTTTAAATAAAAAATTAAATTAGCCCTTTTTAAACGAAAACTTTAGCCCATTTAAAAGGAAATTTTCAGTCCACTGCTCTCCTAATACGAGTGGCTATCAGACTCTATTTCCTCACTTGTAATCCGTGTTTTATTCATCGTTCTCCACGCCCACCAGATATACGCCACAACAAATGGAATAAAGAGCGAAACATAACTCATAACGGTGAGTGTGAACTCACTACTAGAGCTATTCTCGATTGTAAGGGAGCTAGCCGAATCTACAAGCGAAGGATAATACGAGCCTGTATAACCTGCATAGAGCAACAGGGCGAAAACCGCCAAAACTGTACCGATACCAGCACCCCAAATGCCGCACCGTCTTTTCTTAATCAAAGCTGCATAAAGTCCCAAGAGTACAAAGACAACACCCACTAGGAGAATAGAAAGGAAAAGAGGCTCGGTAAAAATTCCGCTAACGGCACTTATCAAAAAGACTACAAGCGCAACCACAAAGACTGGTGCAGAAATCCACACAGTACCCCTACAACGTGCCACAATCTTCTCATCCTCTACACTGTTAATAATATATAGTGCCCCAAGCATACGAGCCAAAAAGAGAACAGCAATACCGAGTGCCCAGTTACGAGCATCGCCCAGTGCCTCCAATCCTCGCCAAGGGCTCTCCCACTGCGATATAATATTCTCACCTGCGCCATATAGTCCAATTCTGGAGAAGTCCACCGTAAAGTTCGCCCCAGTAAAGAAAGTACCCACAGCCGCACCAATCAAAAATGGAGCTGCCAGTCCATTAATCATCAGAAAGGCATCATAGGTTCTCTGTCCCAAGAAGTTCCCCACTTTCGAGCGGTACTCATAGGCAACCGCCTGGATAACAAAGACCAAAAGTATAGCGAGCCACACAAAGTATGCCCCACCAAAGCTTGTCGAATAGAACAGAGGGAACGAAGCGAAGAACGCTCCGCCAAAGGTCACAAGGGTCGTGAAGGTAAATTCCCACTTGCGCCCAAGCGAGTTTACAACCATCTTTCGCTGCATATCTCCACGAGTAACCTCACCGAGCAGCGATTGTCCGCCTTGAACAAACATCAAAAAAACGAGTAGTGCACCCAGTAGCGATATTATCGCCCACCAGTAGTGCTGTAAAAATGTATAATCCATTATTTTATATGTGCTTTATATATATTTATAATTTTGCGTTAAAGAGCTGCCGACAGCTTACGCCTCTTTCTCGTCCTCCAAAACAATTATCTGTTTAGGGGCAGGTGCGCCCTTTTTAATTTGCTTTGTTATAATCTTTATCTCAGCTACAAGCATAAGGGTAAAGAGAGCTGCAAATATCCAGAACGTTAGCTGAACCGACGAAGCGTCAACTCTCGAAACAGCAGCCACCGTAGGCAACAGATTCTGTATAGTCCAAGGCTGACGACCCACCTCTGCCACAATCCATCCTGCCTGCGACGCAATATATGCAAGAGGAATAGCCCACAACATAGCATAGAGCCACGAACGAGGCATTGCAGCGATTTTGCCCTTCCTTCCATAGAAAACAACCACCATAAAGAGCAGCAGGAACAAACATCCCAAACCTACCATTACCCTAAAGCTCCAATAGGTTAGCCACACAGGAGGCACAATATCCTCTGGCGAAGATAGATACCCATATCCAAAATTACTAAAGTAATCTGCCTTAAAGGTAGAGTCTTTAAAGAGAGCTAATATCTCAGCCATTTTAAGGCTATCACCCATTCTCTGAGCATCTTTAAACTCAGCAAACTTATCAATAGCGTATCTACCTGCCTCCATCTTTTCGGGAGCAGCCGCCACCATATTATTAATACCGTCGACATAGGCATCCATATCGTGATAGCTCAAGAACGAAAGCCCCGAAGGGATATCCACACCTGGAACAATAGAGAGAGGCGCATTCTGAGTACCGTCATACAGAGCCTCCATAGCAGCTAGTTTCATAGGCTGAGTCTTAGCCACCTGTATAGCAGAGCCATCGCCCGTAAACATAACAAGCAGCGAGCTTATAAGCCCAAAGACAGCCCCCATTTTCATAGACTTAACAGCAAGGGTTTTCTCTCTCTTTTTAATCAAGAACCAAGCCGACACTCCCACTACAAAGACACTGCCGAGCACAAAGCCCGAAGTGACAGTATGCGAGAATTTATTGATTGCCGTAGGCGAGAGGAGCACAGCAAAGAAATCGACCATCTCGTTACGAGCAGTCACAGGGTTAAATTCCATACCCACAGGGTTCTGCATCCACGCATTAGCCACAAGAATCCATAGAGCCGAGAGCGAAGCACCAATTGCAGTGAGCCACGTAGCCATAAGGTGAGTTTTCTTTCCGACTTTGTTCCATCCGAAGAACATAATAGCAATAAAGGTACTCTCCATAAAGAAGGCGAAGATTCCTTCGATTGCCAGTGGCGCACCGAAGATATCGCCCACAAAGTAAGAATAGTTACTCCAGTTTGTTCCAAACTCAAATTCGAGGATAAGTCCAGTCGCCACTCCAATAGCGAAGTTTATCCCAAAGAGTTTCATCCAAAATTTAGTGATTCTCTTCCACTCGGGGTTACCAGTGCGCACATACTTTGTTTCCATAAAGGCTATGATAAAGCCAAGTCCCAGAGTCAGCGGCACAAAGAGAAAGTGATACATCGCAGTTAGAGCAAACATCGCCCTACTCCAATCTACTGTTGCGCTAAAGTCATTCATAATTTATATAGGTTTTAAGTTAATTGTTATTTCTTTTTTGGAAAATGTATCTTATATCCCAGATATCCTCTGCTAATAAAAGACTCTTTAAGTTTTTTTAAAAGGAGAATTAATCGGGTGAAGTCGAGCGGTGAATCAGTTCATTTGACACGAAATCGGCTTTCTCCACTTCGTCTTTACCGCCAAGAAAAGAGGGGAAGAAGAAGATTTTAAGCACAAGAAACATTATGGCTAATTTTATAAGAATTATAAGCCAGAGAGTACGCCCAAGGGTCATCGAGCGAAAACCTTCGTAATAGAATAGCCAAATCTTGCGAAAAATATTTACCTTTGCAGCCATATACACACACTTATTTAATTTTACTGTGAAGGGAAGACCTCCCCACAGATTATATGAAACCACAGGGGGGACTAAACCTCCCTTAAAGTTATCTCAAAGTTATGAAAAATATTTTTAGTTCCGATAAAATTTCGAAATTTTTTTCTCTATTAAATTCCTCAGAGCGAGTAGTTATCCTCTCGCACACGAATCCTGACGGCGACGCTATTGGTTCTTCGCTGGGACTTTTGCGTGGTCTGAGAAGCCGTTTCCCTGATAAGAAGTTCCGCATCTATGTACCTAACGAGATGCCCTCTACCCTTCGTTTTCTTGACACAAACCGTGACGTAGAGGTATGGGCAGCTAGCACAAACGAGTCGACAGCATTCATTGCAGCAGCCGATTTGGTAATTATGTCAGACTTTAACGACCCTCATAGACTAGAGGGTATGGGAGGTGCACTAGAGAAAAATTTCTTTGCCCCACGAGTCCTTATCGACCACCACTTGTCGCCAAAGAGCTATGATGTAAACTTCCACGACGCTAGTGCTAGCTCTGCATCGCTACTGGCATACTATTTATTAGAGGCTATGGAAATTAAACTCACTGCCGAGATTGCCGAACCCCTCTATGCAGGTATGATGACAGACACGGGTGGCTTTATGTTCAGTAATCTAAACGCTGAGCTGTATAGCGCAGTGGCAGAAATTGCACGCACAGGGGTGAACCTTGTCCGAGTGAATAGAGAGATTCTAAATACACAGAGCGAAGATAGAGTACGCCTAACAAGCTACCTTCTGAGCAACAATATGACCCTCGACAAAGAGCACCGCTCAGCCTATATAACACTTAGCCAAGAGGAGAAGCTACAATATAACTATAAAACAGGCGACACCGAAGGACTTGTTAACGTACCTCAGACAATAGAGGGTATAGACTTCTCAACGCTCCTTATCGAGAACAAAGACCACATCAAACTTTCACTACGCTCGCTCAGCGATATAGATGTTAACGCCATAGCAAACGAACACTTCAATGGCGGAGGGCACAAGAATGCCGCTGGAGGCAAATTCTATGGTACTATGGAGGAAGCTGTGGAGGTACTCAAAACGATAATTGAAAAATTATAAGCAAAAAGCTATTGCACAGCACTTAAAAATAAGTTAACTTTGTAGAGGTTTAAAGGAGAGGTTATAGAACTCCCCTAAAAGCTTTTTGAAAAAACATAAGGAGGCTTCTAATTAAGTGGCTTTGAAAGCCCAGCTTCTAGAAGTTCCCATAACGCAAACCCAAACACGCAAAACTATGGTAAAGGTCGTTCCTGTTAATAGCTCACGTGAGCTAAAGAAATTTACACGTTTCAAGAATTTACTCTATAAGGGGCATAAGTATGCAATCCCTACGCTTGAGTCTGACGAACTCGCTACTCTAAACGAGAAGAAGAATCCAGCAATGGAGTTCTGCCAGAGACAATGCTTCTTGGCTTACAACGAGAAAGGTAAAATTGTAGGGCGTATCTGCGCCATTATAAACACTAAGGCGAATAAGACGTGGAACAACACAAACGGCAGGTTCGGTTTCTTCGATTTTATCGAGGATATAGAAGTCGCAAAGGCTCTACTCGAAGCAGCCGAGGCTTGGGTTAAGGAGCGTGGTATGACAGGTCTTGTAGGTCCACTAGGCTTTACCGATATGGACGAGGAGGGTATGCTTACCGAAGGGTACGAGGAGCTTGGCACTATGGCAACACTATATAATTACCCTTATTATCCAAAATTTATGGAGGAGCTAGGCTATCGAAAGGATGCTGGCTGGGTAGAGATGCTCCTGACAATGCCTAGGGACACGCCACCTGCTCGCATCGCCAGATTCTCTAGCATTGTAAAGGAGAAGAACAACCTAAAGGTCATCAAACTAAAGAACACAAAAGAGATGATTAAACAGGGTTGGGCACATAAGATTTTCAATCTCATAAACCAGGAGTATGCCAAGCTTTATGGCTATACGGAGATGAACGACCGCCAAATCGAACACTATGTTAAGATGTATATGCCGATTGCACGCCTAGAGCTTATATGTATGATAGCTGACCAGGAGGATAACCTTGTGGGCTTTGGTATCTCTCTACCTTCTTTGAGCCACGCACTTCAGAAGTCTAAGGGTAGGCTCTTCCCATTCGGGTGGTACTATATGCTTAAAGCCCTTAAGAGCAAAAAGGCGGAGTATGTCGATTTGATGCTTATAGCCGTTGACAAGAAGTACCAGAACAAGGGACTTACAGCCATTATAATAAATGACATAACAGAGGGTATTATTTCTCTTGGCTGCGAAAAGGCTGAGACGAATCCCGAATTAGAGGTTAACGAAACTATGCAGAATCAGTGGGGAGTCTTCAAAAATAGAGTACACAAACGTCGCTGCACTTTTATTAAAGAGGAGTTCTAATAATTCCCTATTTTTAATTTTTAAAAAGTTTTTATCTTCTTTCGACTTTTCCAAAATGGCTCGTAGTGGCTCCTACTTGACTTTTTGGGAAAGTCGGAAGAGGGTGAGAAATTTTCGAAAAGTATTTTAGGGAATTTTTAGAACTCCCCTAAAGAGGGGATATAAATCTCTTGTTTGTAATTTTTTTAAAATAAAGGGGTGCTCACTTTGAAAGAGCACTCCTTTTATTTTGACTGTTAAATTTTAAGGAAATAATCATATTTGACATATACGAAAGAAGAATAACTATATTTTTTGAGCACAGCCTAAGAATTTTCCTTTTATTTTTTACTAACAATTACTGAGCAAAAGAGGTGATTTGTAAAAATTTTGCTGCATTTTTAATTATATTTATGTTTTTTCAGAAATTTTGTTTATATTTGTAGTAAACTAGCAAAAAAACAAAAATAAAAATAATTTTAAAATAATGACAAAACGAGTTTCACTTTTCAGCCCAGAGGCTTGCAACACAACTAGCGGTGTGCTTCTAAAGTCTCATTTATTAAAACGACAAATCATTAGTTCTCTTGCAGGGGAGTCGCTTCTTACCGTTGCGGAACTTTCTGGTAAGCTCAATGTTAGCACGCCTACAATTACGAAACTTATCTCTGAACTTGTCAAAGACGAGTATATAAGAGAGATGGGTAAGATTGAGACGACGGGAGGTCGTCGTCCAGCTTCTTATGCGCTAAAAGAGGATGCGGGTTATTTCCTTGGTGTAGAGGCGGCTAATGGTTCGCTTCGTTTTGCGCTGTGTGATATGAATAGTGAGATTGTTAGCCAATATACGGCTGACGAGGTATATACTATGTCGTCTGCTGAGACTCTTGACATTATTGTTGAGAATATCGAGAAGGCTATTGCTTCGTTTGGCATTAGCAAGGACAAGATTTTGGGTCAGGGCATTACGGTTCGTGGTCGTGTAGACTCTGTTGGGGGTTTCAGTTACTCATTCCTAAATATGGGCAGCACTCCTCTTTCTACAATAATGTATGAGAAGACAGGTATTCGCACGATTGTAGAGAATGACACTCGTGCGGTGGCATTTGCTGAGTATGTTATCAATGGCGATGCACGTGACGAGAATAGACTATTTATCTATGCGGATAGAGGTATTGGTGTGGGTATCATTATTGGCGGTGAGCTTTACTATGGTAAGAGCGGTTTCTCGGGTGAGTTCGGGCACATTCCTATGTTTGACAACCAAATTATCTGCCACTGTGGCAAGAAGGGGTGTTTGGAGACTGAGGCTTCGGGTTTAGCTTTAGAGGGTGCACTTATCAAGAATGTTAAGGAAGGTCGTTCTACAATACTTCAGTCAAAGCTGGACACGCAGGACACTGTTGAGTTCCACGAGATTGTAACGGCAGCTAACAACGAGGATGTACTTAGCATTGAGCTTATCGGGGCTATTGGCGAGAAGTTGGGTCGTAGCATTGCAATCCTTATGAACTTGTTCAATCCTGAGTCGGTGATTATTGGCGGTGGCCTTTCAAAGGCTGGCGACTATTTGTTACTTCCTATCCGTACTGCTTTGTCACGCTACTCTTTGTCACTTGTTAACAATGACTCTAAGATACGCCTTAGTGCACTTGACGACAATGGTGGGGTTGTGGGAGCTGCGCTTCTTACACGCCATCACATCCTTTGCGAGGAGGTCTAATTTAATGATTAATTATTAGTGATTAATGATTAATTTTTGGGGGCTTTTGCCCCCTTTTTTTTAGGTTGTAGGGGTTAGGTGTTAGGTTGTAGGTTGTAGGGGTTAATCATCATATAAGCCTAACCCCTAAAACCTAATGCCTATTTCCTAAAAATCTAGCGCAAAAACCTAAGAAAAGAGCGAAAAATTGTATTTTGTGACCAAAAAAAGGTAAAACCAAAAATAAAATTCTTATCTTTGCACCCAGACACTATGTCTTATATGATAACACACTAGGAAATATTTTTTAACTTAAAGCCGTAATAAAGAATGCGTCTACCCATCGTACAAAGAGATGAATGGCTGCTACCAGTAGAAAGCGAGCTGAACTTCCGATATGATAGATACAAATGGAGGCTAGGAGAAATCCGCCACTACTCTGGCTCACTGAGAGACTATGCCAATGCGCACCTATACTATGGTGTACATTACGACCCTACCCGCAAAGGCTGGTGGGTTAGGGAATGGTTGCCAGGCGCAAAAGAAGTAACGGTTTTCGGGGACTGGAATAACTGGAATAGATACGAACACCACCTCACCAAAGACGAGTGGGGAAACTGGACTATCTTCCTTGCTGACAATAGCAAAGAGAGTGTTATCAAAGACAAGAGTTTAGTCAAATTACACATTTGCGGTGCTGACGGTTCTCGTCTCGATAGGATACCTGCATATATTCGTCGTGTTATCCAAGACGACGAGACCAAAGATTTTTGCGGACAAGTATGGGAGCCTGCTGAGAAATTCGATTGGGAGGACGAAGAATTTCATATAGAGTTTAATGGTTCACCTGTTATCTACGAAGCGCACATAGGTATGGCGCAAGAGAAAGAAGGGGTAGGTTCATACAAAGAGTTCGAAGAGATTATGCTCCCTCGCATCAAGAAACTAGGCTATAACGCCATACAGCTTATGGCAATTGCCGAGCACCCCTACTATGGTAGTTTCGGTTATCACGTCTCTAGCTTTTTTGCTCCTAGTTCACGTTTCGGCACACCAGAGGATTTAAAGCACCTTATACAAACTGCCCATAAAATGGGGTTGGCTGTCATTATGGACATTGTCCACAGCCACTACGTAAAGAATATTGCCGAAGGTATAAATCGTCTTGACGGGACAGATACACTTTATTCACCAGCAGGAGACCTTGGCAACCACCCGTATTGGGACAGCAAAACCTTCGACTATGGCAAAGACGAAGTTCAGCATTTTTTGCTTAGCAACGTCAAGTATTGGATAGATGAGTTTCACTTCGATGGATACCGTTTTGACGGTGTTAGCTCAATGATTTATCATCACTTTGGCTACGCCGACTTTATGAATGACCCTTATGGGGCATTTTTTGGTGACGAAGTAAACAGAGATGCGATACTTTACCTTACACTTGCCAACAAGTTGGTTAAATCCATTAAGCCTTCTGCTATAACGATAGCCGAGGATGTGAGCGGTATGCCTGCTATGGCATCTGCTATTGCTGACGGAGGTATCGGTTTTAATTATAGACTTGCGATGGCTATCCCTGACTTTTGGATTAAGTATCTTAAAGAAGTGCCTGACGAAGAGTGGAATCTTTATGAGATGTGGGAGACTATGAACAGCAGGCTTAGCGATGTAAAGACTATTGCATATTGTGAGAGTCACGACCAGGCGTTAGTGGGGGATAAGACCATAGCGTTCCGTTTGATGGACTCTGAGATGTATTGGAATATGGATAAGACTTCTAACAGTCTTGTCGTCGACAGAGGTTTGGCACTTCATAAGATGATACGCCTATTCACCATTACCCTTGGGGGCAATGGTTATTTGAACTTTATGGGTAATGAGTTTGGGCATCCTGAGTGGATAGATTTCCCACGTGAGGGGAATGGGTGGAGTTATGCACACGCACAGCGCAAGTGGTCGTTGGCGGAGAATGGCTTCCTTAGGTATTCTTTCTTGGAGGCGTTTGATTCTGCTATGATACATCTTGTACGCAAGCATCACGTTATGCGTTCTGGTTATGCGTTCAATCATATGAATGACGATGGGAACAAGACTATTGTTTATGAGCAGGCGGGGTTGTTGTTTGTATTTAACTGGCACACTTCAAATTCTGTAATGGATTATGAGATACCTGTGCCTATGGCAGGTGAGTACAAGGTTATTTTGAACAGTGACGATGAGCGTTTTGGGGGATTTGGTCGTGTAAGTTCGTCGGTTCATTATTTCAGTTACGAGAGAGACGGCAAGCATTACATTAAGATTTACAATATAAATCGTTCAGCTCTGGTATTTGATTTGGTTTAAGACCAAAGCGAATCACGCTAGAGCGACAAATACAGAGCGAGAGCTTAACCAAATCAAAAGGTTAGGCTCTCGCTCTTTTTATAGCCCTAACTCCTGACACCTCAAAAAGGAGTAGCTCCTCCTCGGAGCCGCCAAGGGGTATCGCTTCGTCACGAAGTAGAAGCGGTGCCACTGTGGGGTGGCGGCACCGCTCTGTTTTGCTCGTTCCTCCCAAAACAGATAGCTCTACACAGCCTCTCAGCCTCTCAGCCTCACTGCCTCACTGCCTCACTGCCTCATAGCCCTACTCAGCCCTACCCAGTACTACTCAGTTCTACACCATAGCATAACAATGTACAAGGGAGAGACTTCACTAATCGAAGTCTCTCCCTTATGTTGTTCTGGAATTAAGTATGCTCTAGCTTTGGATTTTGGGGCGGGGGGGGGATTCTCTTATCAGAGAATCTAGAGGAATAAAATTCCCCCCCACCGCTAACCGCTCTCATCCGTGTGCGAGCCGTGCGAAAGCCGCCTGCCATCGTCCTTACGCCGGGCTGGCGGTCCTTCCCAGGACTTGGGTGCAGTGCTGCTAGCCTAGGTTTATTATACTGTAGCTCGACCCATTAATCATTAATCATTAAATTCTCAGTCTTTTTAACTATCTTTGTAGCTGAGAAAAAAACTATACGAAATTACCCAAAAACTAAACACATAAATCCAATGAAAAAATTCACCCTCCTACTACTGCTCGCTTCACTAACAGTAGCCTGCCTAGACAATAAAGAAAACTCCACAGAATACAAAATAAACCAAATCCTAAATAAGCTAACACTCGAAGAAAAAATCGGGCAAATGACCCAACTAACCCTAGACGTGCTAACTACTGGAGGCGCAAACTACTCCACAACCCCTCACGTCTTCGACCAAGACATTATTGACACCGTACTGAGCAAATACAAAGTAGGCTCTATCCTAAATACCCCAGCGAGCGTACCACAAACACCAGACCAGTGGTACAAAATTGTAAAACTCCTGCAAGATAAAGCCATAGAAACAACAGGAATACCACTAGTCTACGGAATAGACCAAATCCACGGCACTACATACACAAAAGGAGGAACTTTCTTCCCACAAGAAATAGCAATGGCAGCTACCTTCAACCCCGAGCTAGTAAAACAAGGCGCAGAAATCACAGCCTACGAAACTAAAGCAGGCTCACTACCCTGGAACTTCTCACCAGTTCTAGACCTAGGACGTGACCCCCGCTGGCCTAGACACTGGGAAACATACGGTGAAGACCCATACCTAGCCTCAGTTATGGGCGCAGCCAAAGTAGAAGGTTACCAAGGCGCAAACCCCGACTCAATAGGCAAATACAACGTGGCAGCCTGCCTAAAACACTTCATAGGATACTCATTCCCACGCTCAGGTAAAGACCGCACCCCAAGCTACATAAACGAACAAGAACTAAGAGAAAAATATTTCGCACCCTTCAAAGCCGCAATTGAAGCAGGGGCTCTAACCGTTATGGTAAACTCTGGCATAAATAACGGAATACCAGTACACATAAACGCCAAATACCTAACACGCTGGCTCAAAAGCGAGCTAAACTGGGACGGACTAATCGTTACCGACTGGGCGGATATTAACAACGTACACAGCCGTGACAAAGTAGCACAATCCCAAAAAGAAGCCATTGCACTAGCCATAAACGCTGGTATAGATATGTCTATGGTTCCATACGACTGGAGCTTCTGTAATGACCTAAGAGAACTAGTGGAAGAAGGCACAGTGCCAATGAGCAGAATCGACGACGCAGTACGCAGAGTTCTAAGACTGAAATTCAGACTAGGACTATTCGACAACCCATACTACAACACCGCAGACTTCCCAAAATTCGGCAGCAAAGAGCACGAACAAGCCTCAACAAATGCCGCTCTAGAAGCCATAACTCTGCTTAAAAATAACGACGATATCCTACCCCTACAAAAAGGCAAACGTGTACTCATAACAGGACCTAACGCAAGTACTCTAAGAGCCATTAACGGCGGCTGGACTCTAAGCTGGCAAGGAAACAATGCCGATAAATACGAAGACAAAGGCAGCTCGTTCAAAACAGCACTAGAAAATTACATAGGCAAAGAGAATATTATATACTCACCAGGCGTTGAGTACGCAACCACTGGGCACTGGGCAAGCGAACTAGAACCAGAAATCTCAGCAGCAGTAGCCTCAGCATACTCTGCCGACTATATCCTAGCCTTCGTAGGAGAGAACTCTTATGCCGAGACCCCTGGTAATATCGACGACTTAACTCTCTCTGAGAATCAAAGAGAACTAGTCAAAGCACTCTCTCGCACAGGCAAACCCCTTATCCTTATCCTAAACGAAGGAAGACCTAGAATTATTAATGACATAGAGCCCCTCTGTGACGCTATTATCCAAACCTACCTTCCAGGCAGCTTCGGCGGTGATGCACTGTCTCAGATACTCTACGGAGATGTAAACCCTAGCGGCAAGCTCCCATACACCTACCCTCGCTACGTAAACTCCCTTACAACATACGATCACAAGCCATCCGAACAAGTGGACGTGATGCAGGGAGCATATAACTACGAAGCCGTTGTGTCGTCACAGTGGGCATTCGGCTATGGTCTAAGCTACACAACCTTTAAGTACAGCGACTTAAAGGTCGACAAACCGCAATTTAATGCCGACGATATACTAACCTTTACCCTCAAAGTCAAAAACACAGGCGAGAGATTCAGCAAAGAGAGCGTACTACTCTTCTCAAGCGACCACTACGCATCGCTATCGCCCGACGTTCGCCGCCTACGTGCCTTCACGAAGATAGAGTTACAACCCTTCTGCGACGAAGAGGTAACATTTAAAGTGCCAGCCAAAGACCTAGCATTCGTAGGAGCAGACGACAAATGGAGACTAGAAAAGGGCGACTTCACAATACAAGTAGGCACCGAAGTCATAGATATACAATGCACAACAACTAAAGTCTGGGAGACTCCAAACATATAGAGGCTCACACTTTAGATAAAGCCCCACTCGTAGGCTCTTTAGGCAAGATATTTGATAGATAAATTTCTGAGCAAATTTTATTATCACTATCCTTTAAAGACCTAAAAAACCTATGAGCAATATACTTATTGTCGACGACAACAGAGCCGTGAGAAACTCGCTCTCTGAGCTGCTAACCTGCGAGGGGCACACCTGCCACAAGGCTAGCGGCGCAACAGAAGCACTAAAAATCCTAAACCAAAGCGTCATAGAGTTAGCCTTCTGCGACGTGATGATGGAGGAGATGCAGGGGCTAGATTTCCTCGAAAAAATCAGGGAAGAGCACAGCGAAATTCCCATAGTTATGCTTTCGGGTAGTAGCAGCATTGATGTGGCTGTACGCTGTCTGCAACTAGGCGCATCGGACTTTATTACAAAGCCCATAGACATGAACCGCATACTTGTAGCCACACGCAACGGCATAGAGCATAGCGAGCTAAAGCACGAGAATAAACAGCTAAAGAAGAAGCTCAACCGCACTAAAGGCTGCACGATAATAGGGAACTCTCCTGCCATTCGGGAGGTTTTAGAGATGATAGAGAGGGTTGCACAGACCGACGCTCGTGTACTGATAACTGGCGAGAACGGCACAGGCAAGGAGCTAGCTGCTAGGCTAATCCATACCTCTAGCCACAGGGCAGCTAAGCACTTCGTAGAGGTTAACTGTGCAGCAATCCCAAGTGAGCTTATCGAGAGTGAGCTTTTTGGGCACGAGAAGGGCTCGTTCACTGGCGCAATGAAGCAGCGCAAGGGTAAGTTCGAGCAGGCTGAGGGAGGCACAATCTTCCTCGACGAGATAGGAGATATGAGTCTTTCGGCACAGGCAAAGGTACTGAGGGCTCTACAAGAGAATAAGATTTCGAGAGTAGGAAGTGACAGCGATATAACGGTAAACGTGCGTATTATAGCTGCGACAAACAAAGACCTACAAAGCGAGATTGAGGCACACACTTTCCGTGAGGACTTATACCATCGCCTGAGTGTTATATGCCTTCATATACCGCCACTCAGGGAGCGTAAAGAGGACATTCCGCTGCTTATAGATTATTTTATGAAGACAATCTGTGAGGATCAGCACCGCCCGATTTGCCCTATTGACCCTGAGGCTATGGATATGCTTGTTGAGCGACCCTGGAGGGGCAATATACGGGAGCTACGCAACTGCATCGAACGACTAGTGATATTGTGCCACAACTGCACAAGCATCACAGTAAAGGACGTAAAGAAATTTTGTCACTAACTTTTTTCTTTAGCTTTCATAACTAGGGGTTATACGAGTTTGAGAGGGGAAGGAAAGAAAGGCAAGAAATTCTTTGCTCCCTAGCAGCGGTATTACAGACAAAGAGAGCAGTTTTAAACTACACCCTTTTAAGATATGAAAGTGAAGATAGGTATTTTCGGGAAGACAAATGCAGGTAAGAGCACCCTTTTAAATGCCCTTACGAGACAAGACATAGCAATCGTTTCGCCACAAAGGGGAACGACTACTGACCCTGTACGGCGTGCTTATGAGCTTCTAGACTATGGCATAGTCACCTTTATAGACACGGCAGGCATTGACGATAGCACAGCACTTGGCGATAAGCGTATAGCCAAGAGCCACGGCATCGCCACCGAAGTAGACCTTGCCCTATTTCTACTTAGCGACTTAGAAATTGACAGAGAGGAGCGTCATTTTTGCGAGAAGCTACTCTGTCCGATTATATATGTGAGGCGAGGCTATAACGTCGAAGCGCTACTCTCTGAGATTCGGGAGACACTGACCCGTGAGGTAAAGCCTCTTGCGCCCTTCTATGGCTCTATGCTGCGCTCTAAGGAGGTTGTGCTACTGGTATGCCCAATTGACAGCGAAGCTCCAGCAGGGCGGCTTATACTCCCTCAGGTGGCAGCTATTCGTGCAGCATTAGATATCCATAGCACAGCGATAGTGGTTCAGGTGGACGAGCTTAGCGAGGCGATAGAGCGTTACTCGCCCAGTCTTGTGGTAACGGATTCTCAGGCTTTCAAAGAGGTGAGCGAGATTGTGAGGGGGAGTGTTTCCCTTACGTCCTTTAGCATACTGTTAGCAGCACAGCGAGGGGATATAGAACTGTACAGCGAAGGGTTAAAAGCTCTCAGAGAGCTAAAGCCAGGCAGCAGAGTACTTCTTATAGAGCATTGTTCACACGGTGTCAGCTGTGAGGATATCGGCAGAGTAAAGATTCCACGCCTTTTGCGTGAGCGAGTGGGCGGCAATATCGAGGTAGACATCCTAAGCGGCAGAGACCCCCTCCCAGAAGACTTAAGTCCATATAGTTTAGCGATACAGTGCGGAGGCTGTATGGTAGGAGCACGCCCAATAATCCATAGAGCAAAGCTATGCCAAAGACGTGGTGTACCTATAACGAATTACGGAATGACACTTCGAGAGTTACTAGTAAAGAGCGCAGCCCCACAACCTAACCCCTAACCCCTCTAAAAGGAGTAGCTCCTCCTCGGAGCCGCCAAGGGGTATCGCTTCGTTACGAAGTAGAAGCGGTGCCACTGTGGGGTGGCGGCACCGCTTGGTTTTGTTCGTTCCTCTCAAAACCGCTGGCTCTACACAGCCTCTCAGCCTCTCAGCCTCTCAGTATCTCAGTATCTCAGTATCTCAGCCTTACTCAGCCTTACTCAGCCCTACTCAGCCCTACTCAGCCCTACTCAGCCCTACTCAGCCCTACTCAGTGCTACTCAGTAATGTACTAAACATATAAGGGAGCGACTTCTGTTAGTGAAGTCTCTCCCTTATGCTGTTCTAGAATTATGTCTGTTCTAGCTTTGGATTTTGGGGCGGTGGGGGGAAATTCTCTTAGCAGAGAATTTTGGGGGATGTTATCCCCCCACCGCAAACCGCTCTAATCCAGTGCGAGCCGCTTGCGAGCCGCTTGTGAGCCGTCTGTGAGCCGTCTGTAAGCCGTCTGTGAGCCGTATGAAAGCCGCCTGCCATCGCCCTAACGCCGGGCGGGCGGTCTCTCCCGAGACACGGTTGCAGTGCCCCTAGCCTATGTTTGTACTCCCTAGGCTAAAGCCCAATTTACAATTCACAATTAAGCTAGCAGCGATTATAATCATTAAAAAACCTCAATGCTATAATTCGAGTGATAAGTAACAATAGGCCAATGAGTATTCTGTAATATGCCATTCTGCGAAATAGGGCTAAACTCATAAGGCGACTGAAGCGGAATAATTTCCCCCTCCAAAAGTGCATACATCATATCCTCGCCACGCTTATAGAGCGTACCTGCTGCGAGCATAGCCACATCATAGCCACGCATAGAATAGAGCGACGGCTCAGAACGATAATTAGAAATGTAACGGCTATGAACTGGCGCAACCCTATCGTCCAAATAGTCATAATAATAAGACGTAGGGAAGCTAACCTCTAACTTGAAGAACAAATCAAGATTCAGCTTCGTAAACCGAGCCCAGCTATTGCTCCCCACAACACGAATACGATAACGCCCAGCAGCATTATAAGAACTCAGACGAGAAAGAATCTCCTCGACAGCTATCTCGTTATCCACCGCCACAACAACAACATTCTCAACCCCTCTGACCAACAGATCGCCTATACTCTCTATATCGGTATTCTTGTCCGCATAGGGAACTCTACGAACCATAGGCGACAGCGATTTATCAAGCGAGCGCATCATATCCCTATCCATAAGGGTCATATGTTCAATTGCTATAACGTTTTTAGAAGTATCTCCTACAAGTGCCCTAAAGCCATCCCACTGAGTCCTAGCAGGAGGAGCGATTCCCACAACATAAGGGTTGGCAAGCTCCTCGGTTGCTCCAAGTGGCGAAATGACAGGTATCTGACGACGACCGCCCCACTCTGCCACAACAGCAAACTCCTCGGCATATACAGGCCCAATAATTAGATTCATCCCCTCAAGCTCGCCAGACGAAATAATATCCTGTGCACGCTGCACACTCCTATCAGTAGATATAACCTTCAAAGAAATCTTCGCACCCCTCTGTGTCAACTCCTCCATAGCCATCAGAACGCCATTATAGAACTGCACAAAGATATTGCTACCGCCCCTCTCAAAGGGCAACAACAACGCCACATTAAGTTCACCAGTGCGAGACACTGGCGCAGTAGACCCAAAGACCATATCGGGAAGAACGACCTCCTCAGGCACGGTATCGTGAAGTTCTATCTCCTCTTCCTCCTTATCGCTATAATCAAACCCAGCGATAGGTATCAAAAGAGTATCCCCGTGCTTAACACCACGACGAGCCGTAGGATTTAACCCATAAATCTCCGAAAGCTCCACGCCATACGCCTTTGCGATATCTTCAAGAGCCTCCCTACGACGATATGTATGCACAGTATAGGGCTTACCCTCGTTCATAACCGAAAGGGTAGAAACCTTGACCTTACGCTGAGCATAAGCCTCACTCTGAGAGCCGCCTATAAGGAGCGAAAAGAACAATATTAAAAGTAATAAATATCTAGTTTGTTTCATTCAAATTTATGGGGAGTTCTATTAAATAAATATGAAGGAGAGCTCCCCCAAGTGTGCGCCCTCCCTCTTAACTTCTTCAAAATTTTATTGCTGCATATATTTGCCGCTTTTTATTTCACTGGCAACAGCCTTGGTGTTAAGGGTAAAGTCACCCCTCAAAATCCAGTCGTAATATGAAGGCTCTATTCTAAAGACATCCGCCACACTCCGTCCCTTGTGCTTCCCGAAGTTAAAGACAGGCGTGCCGTTATCGTCAAGGGTTATACGCCCAGCAAAATCTACATTACGATTCATCTGCGTATAATCAGCTAGGAATTCCACATCGCCCTGCAAATCGTCATACTTTTCGAGCTGCGCAAGTAGCACCTCATAAGTAGCCTCGATATCCGCCTGCGCCGAGTGAGCATTCTCTAGGTCACCACCGCAATAGAACTTATATGCCGCCACGAGTGTGCGCTGCTCCTTCTTATGGAATATATTCTGCACATCTACAAACTTAACATCCCTAAGATCAATCTCTACCCCAGCCCTTAGAAACTCCTCCACAAGGAGAGGTATATCAAAGCGATTAGAGTTATACCCTGCCATATCACAGCCACTAAGCCACCCCTTCAGCGACTTTGCCACTTGCGCAAACGACGGCTCATCAGCCACATCGCTATCGCTTATTCCGTGCACAGCGGTAGCTTCTTTAGGGATAGGCATACCAGGGTTAATCCTACGAGTTTTAATCTCTTTATCGCCATTTTCGAGCACTTTAATAAAGCTCATCTCCACGATTCTATCACGTGCGACATCGACCCCCGTAGTCTCCAGGTCAAAGAATATTATAGGTCTTTTAAGTTCTAATTTCATAACACTATCTCAATTAATCATTATTTAATCATCATCGGCATAAGGAGCATAAGGATATTACTCTTTTCGTCCTCATCCTCGTTAACTGGGATAAAGAGTCCAGGGCGTGTAGGGTCAGATAGTTTAATCATCACCTCTTTAGTGTGGATATTACTTAGGATATCTATCAAAAAGGCTGCCTTAAAGCCGATTTCCATCTCTTCGCCGCTATATTCGCAGGCAATAAAGTCTTCTGCCGAGGTATTGTAGTCAACATCCTGAGCAGTGATACCGATACCTTCGCTCCCGATAGCTAGGTGGATAAGCCCACTAGCTTGTGACGAACACACAGAGACTCTACGGATAGAAGCCATAAATTCTTGTCTGTCAATCGTAAATTTATTAGCGTTATCCTTCGGTATAACAGAGTTATAGTTTGGATAGTCACCCTCTATTAGGCGACAGATAAGCTTGTGCGAAGGGAGGTCGAAAATCACATTTTTCTTATCGTACTTAATCACAACTGTCGCAGAGTTATCCTTTGGGAGAATACTACGCAGAAGGACAGAAGGCTTCGTAGGCAGAATAAACGAAGTAGATTCGCTGCTTGTAACCGTAGGGTTAATAAATCTCACGAGTCTGTGAGCATCTGTTGCCACGAAGGTGATATTAACTGGCGACATAGCGATATTTATACCGTTCATCACTGGTCTAAGCGAGTCGTCCGCCACTGCAAAGACAGTACTAGAGATACCTTCGCCAAGGAGTCCCGTAGTGAGGCTTACTGAAGTTGTATTTTCTTGGTCTAGGCTTTGTTGTTCGGGATATCCTATTCCAGGAACGCCAGGGATAGAGAGTTTACCGCTACTCCACACCACTGTAATCTCGCACGACACTTCGTCGATAGAGAGTGTGAGGGGTTGTTCTGCAAATTCTTTGAGTGAATCTAGAATACGGCGTGCAGGCACAGCCACCGAGCCACTAGTCGAGTCTACGTTTTCGACCTTGAGGGTTACTTGCAAAGTTGTCTCTACGTCTGATGCCGTAATTTTCAGTCTGTCTTCTTCGATTTGGAACAAGAAGTAATCGAGTATCGGCAGTGGGCTTTTATTACTGATAACCTTACCGATAGCTTGCAAGTTTTGCGAAAGTGTTGTGCTACTAATTTTAAATTTCATTGTCTCTAGTGTATCTTATGATTAAGGGAGTGTGTTTTACGTCATACTAAGGACTCCCTACAATCTGTTGGTTTCTTAAATTTATTTAGAACTTCTCAAAAGTTTTTTTTTGGGGGGGTATAAAAGTTATCTTTCGTCCCCACCAAAATTTTAGCAAAGGTAACTATTTTGACAGAGTTTTCAAACTTTCTGTCACTAACTTTTCGATAATAGCCCCATAATTTGGTTTACTTCCTCCTTCGGCTCTTTGTGCGATAATGGCACACACTGCCAGAGTCTTATGACCCAGCAGTTTACCTAAGAGATAGATAGCAGCAGCCTCCATTTCGATATTTCCGACTCCTGCCTTTTCGAGTCCTTCGAAGTAGTTAGCATCATCGAGTGCTAGCCTTACGACTCTACCCTGTGGACCATAGAATCCCGAAGCCGAAAGTGTTAGCGAGCCTTTTGATATTGGAGCGAACAGCTCTACCAGGTCACTGTCTGCATCGACGATGTAAGGTCTTGCACGGTCTGGATTAGGTTTAGATGCCTCGATAAATTTTTCTTCCAATTCTATATTACGCACTTCGTCACTTCCTACGTAGAAGTATGCCAAGCCACAGATACCCACAGCGGCAGTCGACATCGCAAAGTCTCCGATATGAATATCGTGCCTCACGCCGCCCGACGTACCTAGCCTAACGATTGTGAGTTGTGTTTTTTCTTCCTTTATTTCTCTTGTTTCGAAGTCTACGTTAAAGAGAGCGTCGAGTTCTGTCACAACAATATCAATGTTATCACAGCCCATACCAGTAGAGACAACCGAGATACGTTTGCCGCCATACATCCCTGTATTTGTAACTAGTTCACGATTAGCTCTTCTAAGCTCTACACTATCAAAAAACGAAGCGACATAATCACTACGAGCAGGGTCTCCCACAAGGATAATAGTTTCGGCAATTTCGCCTGGACAGGCGTGCAGGTGGAATACTGATCCATCCTCGTTTATAATAAGTTCCGAGTTTTTAATCATAACTGTTAGAGATTTATAGGGATACAAAATATTACTAAAAGTTCTTCGCAAGGCACATAAGCAACCAATACTTTGACTTTCACACAACAAAATTACAAAAAAATTCGTAACTTTGCATACAATTTTATAGCGAAAATTTAATGAAACACATACGTAACTTTTGCATCATTGCACACATCGACCACGGTAAGTCGACACTAGCCGATAGGCTTCTAGAAACTACTAACACAGTAAGCGAGCGTGATCTTCAGGCTCAGGTGCTCGATAATATGGAGCTAGAGAGGGAGAAGGGCATTACGATTAAGAGCCACGCCATACAGATGGACTATACTGCGCATAATGGCGAGAAGCATATACTTAATCTTATCGACACCCCTGGCCACGTTGACTTCTCTTATGAGGTTAGCCGTGCTATTGCTTCGTGCGAGGGTGCGCTACTTATTGTAGATGCCACTCAGGGGATTCAGGCACAGACCATATCTAACTTGTACCTTGCTCTTGGCAATGATTTGGAGATTATCCCAGTTCTTAACAAGATAGATATGGCAGCGGCTATGGTCGACGAGGTTAAGGATCAGATAGTGGATCTTATCGGCTGCGATAGGGACGAGATACTTAGCTGTTCGGCAAAGACTGGCGAGGGCGTGGAGGAAATTCTTGAAGCCATTGTAGAGCGTGTACCAGCCCCAGAGGGGGAAGTAGAAGCACCACTTCAGGCGTTGATATTCGACTCAGTATTTAACTCTTTTAGGGGCATTATCGCATACTTTAGGGTTATGAATGGCTCTATACGTAAGGGTCAGAAGGTGCGCTTCTTTAATGGGGGTACGGAGTATAATGCTGATGAGATAGGGGTACTTAAGTTAAAGATGCACCCTCGGGATGAGATTAAGGCAGGTGATGTGGGTTATATAATTTCGGGGATTAAGAACTCGGTGGATGTAAAGGTGGGGGACACTATTACCTCTAACGAGAATCCTTGTAGTGAGGCAATCGCAGGATTTGAGGAGGTAAAGCCTATGGTCTTTGCTGGTATATATCCTGTTGACAGCGATGATTACGAGGATTTGCGCACTTCGCTTGACAAGTTGCGCCTCAATGATGCTTCGCTTTCTTATGAGCCAGAGAGTTCCTTAGCACTTGGCTTTGGATATCGTTGTGGCTTTTTGGGTCTACTTCATATGGAGATTATCCAGGAGCGTTTGTATCGTGAGTTTAATATGGATGTTATCACTACAGTTCCTAACGTATCATATCGTGTGACTACTACTAGCAAAGAGGAGTTCTATATCCACAATCCGTCGGGCATGCCAGAGCCAAATTATATCGACAAGATTGAGGAGCCTTATATTTTGGCACAGGTCATAACCAAGAGCGAGTATTTGGGCAATGTTATGAAGCTTTGCATTGACAAGCGTGGGGAGTTAAAGAATCAGACCTTTATCACAACAGACCGAGTGGAGGTAAATTTTGAGATGCCACTCTCTGAGATTGTTTTTGATTTTTATGACAAGCTCAAGTCTATTTCACGAGGATATGCTTCGTTTGACTATCATCAGATTGGGTATCGTCCTTCTAAGCTTTCAAAGTTAGATATACTTTTGAACAGTGAGCCAGTGGATGCACTTTCATCATTGATATATTTTGACAATGCTTATGATTTTGGGCGTAAGATGTGTGAGAAGCTCAAAGAGTTAATTCCACGTCAGCAGTTTGACATTGCTATACAGGCGGCTATTGGGGCTAAGATTATAGCTCGTGAGACAGTAAAAGCGGTACGTAAGGATGTAACTGCTAAATGTTATGGTGGGGACATTACCCGTAAGCGTAAGCTTCTTGAGAAGCAGAAGAAGGGTAAGAAGCGTATGCGTCAGGTTGGCAATGTTGAAGTGCCGCAGTCCGCATTCCTTGCCGTCCTAAAAATGGACTAGCTTTTTAATGATTAATGATTAGTGATTAATCACTAATCATTAATCATTCAATACTCCGTTAAATTTTTGGGGAAATTAGGCGGCCTTTGAGCCATATAGAATAAGTTCATTGACAATATTGTGATTTTTCTTTAAGTTAGGATTAATGCCA
>JAWXTN010000010.1:0-51031 GCA_044433515.1 Rikenellaceae bacterium
TGGTGTCAGAATGACACCAAAAAAGGAATCGAAGATTCCGCAGACACCAACCCCCAAAAACCGAACCTCAAAATCCAAACCTAAAACAAACATAATTTTAACGCTCCACCCCAATTTCCGGGACAAGCGATAATTATAGTGGAATAAGTATCTGTTATTATTTGTTCTGTTTCTATATTTTCCTAGGCTTTTCGGCACTGCAACCGTGTCTCGGGAGAGACCGCCAGCCCGGCGTTAGGGCGATGGCAGGCGGCTTTCACACGGATGAGAAACGGATGAGAAACGGATGAAAAACGGATGAGAGGCTGTGTAGAGCTAGCGGGGGGTTGGTGTCAGAATGACACAAAAAAAGGAATCGAAGATTCCGCAGACACCAACCCCCGAAAATCGAACCTCAAAATCCAAACCTAAAACAAACATAATTTTAACGCTCCACCACAATTATCGCTTGACCCCAATTTCCGCCTGACCCACCAAAACCACACCAGAATCCTCTCTATATGTGTACAAAAAAAGGGGCACAAACCCCTCTATATCACTGATAATTAATCATTAATCACTAATCACTAATCATTAAAACCTAGTACTGCAACTTGCGCTCAATCTCCTCAACCTGTCCCTTCAATATCTTGTCAGTATCCAACAAATTAGGTACAGTCTTACAAGCGTGCATAACAGTAGCGTGTGTACGACCCCCAAACGCCATACCTATAGCCTTCAAAGTAGCCTTAGTACGCTCCTTGCAGATATACATAGCTACCTGACGAGCCGAAGCCAAAGCACGAGTCTTACGCTTAGATACAACCTCCTCAACACTAACACCCATAACCGAACAAACCAAATCCATTATAGCCTCAACAGTTACCTCCTTTAATGTGAAACTAACAATATTTCGCATAACCTGACGTGTCAAATCCAAAGTGATAGCTCGACCCATAAAACTACTATGAGCATTCAAAGATGTCAAAGCACCCTCCAACTCACGAACATTAGCCTTAATGTTCTCAGCCAAAAACTCCAACACATCCTTCTCTATCTTTATACCCATAGACTCCGCCTTAGTTCGAAGTATAGTAAGACGTGTCTTATAATCAGGCGATGTTATCTCAGCAGACAAACCCCACTTAAAACGTGTTATCAATCGCTCATCTATACCCTCTAACTCAACTGGTGGCCTATCAGCCGTAAGAACTATCTGCTTACCCAACATCTTCAAATGATTGAAAATATTAAAGAATATATTCTGCGTAGCTGGCTTACCTGCAATCTCGTGAATATCGTCCACTATAAGAACATCTATCGTCTGATAAAAATAAATGAAGTCATTAAGTTCCTTCTTAAAAGTAGCCCTCTGGAACTGACGCAAGAAATTGTCACAGCTAACATACAATATACGGCTATCTGGGTTACGTGCCATTATCTCATTGCCTATCGCCTGAACAACGTGAGTCTTACCCAATCCCGAATTGCCAAATACAAACAAAGGATTAAATGCCGTAGTACCAGGTGACACAGCAATAGCCTTACCAGCCGAACGTGCCAAACGATTACAATCGCCCTCGATATACGTATCGAAATTCAACTCCTCGTGAAGCTGAGAATCAAAATTCACCTTCTTCAATCCAGGAACAACATACACATTCTTAGCCGTAACACTACTAGTATTACCCTTAACCTGTGGAGGCAATGAAGTAATAGTAGCCGTGTCAGGTATCGCATACTGCAAACGTGTCTGAATGCCAAAACAACTGCGGATTATAGGGCGTAGCATAGGTATGAAATTACGCTCGATATAATCTATATGTGTCTTATTAGGAACTGCCAAACGCAACAAACCATCCTCGAAAGCTATAGGTTCAAGCACAGAAAACCAACGAGAATAATCCTCCTTAGAGCAACTATTCTCTATCAGTTGTAGGCACTCTGACCACTTATTTTTCAATTGTTCGTTTACTTGCATCTTTTTATTACCTCCTAAAAAACTTCTTTTTTGTTTTGCGTCTCTATTTTTTATCTTATCTCTTAATTCTTCTTTCTTCTCCTTCAAAGAACAACTGCTACTTTTTTAACAGCTATCCCCCCCTCTACAAATAATATTTTCATATATCATAATCTACCCCAAAACCGAAAGTCTAAAGGTCGAAAAAGCTGTCCGAAACATCTCCCTTTTAAAAGAAAAGGAATCGGAAAACATTCTAACCTACCACTCCTCAGACAAAACACCCTATTATGTGTCTTATGCCTATGAGCAAGGTTTTAAAATCTTTAGTTTTAGTCTTAACAACAATAGCCCCCCTCCCTCTCTCTCAGTTTTGGAACTTCAAAAACTCTCTGAAGCATAAACACTGCCGAGTAGTTTCAAAGGGAAACTCATTATTTACTATTTTCTTAAACAGTGGCTAGATGACCTTGGGTTTGAACACCTAAAGTTTCAAGTAACTATAATTTAAAGAAATAATCCTCAAAAATATTATATGTCCGAAAAAATTGCGAAATTTACCGCTTCATCCCACTTCCTAAAATCTTAAGAATATTGGGGCTGAAATTTTTTGAGAATTTTTGAGAATAATATTTTTTCACTTGAAAAGTGATAAATCTATTCACCTAAATTCCCTAAACTAAAAATATTTTTTGTCACTAAAAAATCTTTCGAAAAGACTTCATAAGAAGAAAAACCTCCCCCAGAAATAGCGACAGCAAATATTGGTCTAAAAAATCCAAAATTTCGCTCTTTTCCCAATGCAAAGATGTAGGGAAATTTTGTGAAAAAAAATAAAAAATGACTTGTTTATTTCTTTTTTTTTCTTAGACATATTAGAGAACTTTCCAAAAGCCTATATTCTATTTACAAATGCGAGCTTTTAGATAAATAAATAGTTAAAATAATCTACCCTAAAACACTACAAACCTGCATATTACATCATTTTTCAACAAAACAAAAACACTCAACTCACTGACTTTCAAATCATAAGATTTCACCCCATTTACAACTGCTTGACTATGAGTCAAAACCCAAAAACAGCCCCGAAAAACCTCCTCAAAAATTCGTAAAAGACAAACGAAAAATATGCTAAATTATTTTTTATAACTTCTCTTTAGGGGACTTCTAAAAATTCCCTTTAAAAATTTTAACATATTTCACTACTACTTTTAATTTTCCAAAAGCATCATATAGCCCCACTATAAGCTACTTTTGAAAAATTAAAATTAGCAGCAAACTAAATTAAAATTTAATAAAGGGAATTATTAGAAGTCCCCTTTAGTTTTTCTCACGAAAAACCTCTATCTTTGGCGCACAATTCGACAAGAAAATTAACATAAATATACTTTAGCTACACAAAACTATGAAAACAGAAACTATTGCAAGAGTTGAGAGCTGGCTTAATGGCTCATTCGACGAAAAAACTAAGGAAGAAATCCGCACACTTCAACAAAACAACCCTCAGGAGCTAGAAGAAAGTTTTTACAGAACACTAGAATTCGGTACTGGTGGACTTCGTGGCATTATGGGCGTGGGAACAAACCGTATGAACATCTATACCGTAGGTATGGCTACACAAGGTCTGGCAAACTACCTTAAAAAATCGTTCGAAGGAGAAATCAAAGTCGCTATCGCTTTTGACTGCCGCAACAACAGCCCACTTTTCGCACAAACTACTGCTGAGGTTTTTGCTGCTAACGGCTTTACTGTATATCTTTTCGAGAGCCTTCGCCCTACTCCAGTTCTAAGCTTTACTATCCGTGAGCTAGGATGTCAGAGTGGCGTTGTACTTACAGCTTCGCACAATCCTAAAGAATACAACGGCTACAAAGCATACTGGAACGACGGTGCGCAAGTTATCGCCCCTCACGACACTAATATCATAGAAGAGGTTAACAAAATCGCTAGCCCAGACGAAGTTCTCAGAGACGTAGAAAAAGGCGGTGGCAAAATCATCACTATCGGCGAAGAGATTGACGCTAAATTCCTTGCTATGACAAAGGCTCTTTCGCTTTCACCAGAAGCAGTTGCAAAACACTCAGACTTCAAAATTGTCTACACACCTATTCACGGTACTGGCGTAAACCTAGTTCCAGCAGCTCTAAAGATGTACGGCTTTAATAACATCTTCACAGTTAAGGAGCAAAACGTCGTTGACGGAAACTTCCCAACAGTTGTTTCTCCTAACCCAGAAGAACCAGCAGCCCTTAAAATGGCTGTGGATTTGGCTAACGAAGTGGGCGCAGATATCGTTATGGCAACTGACCCTGACGCTGACCGCCAAGCTCTAGCTATCCGTGACTACAACGGCGAGCTACAACTTCTAAACGGCAACCAAACGGCTGTTCTATTTACATATTACCTTCTTCGCAGATGGAAAGACCTAGGCAAACTCCAGGGCAAAGAGTTTATCGTCAAGACTATCGTGTCGTCTAATATGATTGTCGATATCGCTAAGTCATTCGGTGTTGAGTACTACAACGTACTTACAGGCTTCAAATTTATCGCAGATGTTATCAGAAAGAACGAAGGCATCAAACAATATATCGGCGGTGGCGAGGAGAGCTTCGGCTTCCTTATCGGCGACAGCGTGAGAGACAAAGATGCAGTATCGGCACTAGCTATTGCAGCAGAATGTGCAGCGTGGGCTAAGGACAATGGAAAGAGCCTTTGGGATTTGATGATGGAGCTTTACGTAGAGTACGGCTTGTATCAAGAAGGTCTTGTGTCAGTTGTACGCAAGGGTCAAAGCGGTGCTGAGGAAATCAAAGCTATTATGAGCGAGTTCAGAGCTAACCCTCCAAAAGATATTCTGGGCAGCAAAATCGTTGAAGTTTACGACTACCAAATCAGTAAGAAGTGGATTGGAGGCGAAGAACAAGCAATCGAAATTCCTAAGTCAAACGTACTACAATGGGTAACAGAAGACGGCACAGTCGTATCTGTTCGCCCAAGCGGAACTGAGCCTAAAATCAAATTCTACTTTAGCGTCAAGGCAGAACTCTGCTGCAAAGAGAAGTATGGCGAGGTTGTTGCAGGTCTTAACCAAAGAATCGAAGCGATCAAAGATCAGCTAAATCTAAGATAATTTATCAAACAAATTAAGATAAAGCGCATATAACAAGGAGGGGGAGAAGATATTTTTTTACAAAAGAAGTCTCTCCCCCTTATTTTATATTCCACAGCATTAAAAATCGAGGGGAGAGAAACAGTGCAAAGACGAGAGCTAAAAATTACCTTAACACTACTCGGGACTGGGACTTCGCAGGGAGTTCCAATGGTGGGGTGTGGGTGTGAGGTATGCACATCTAGCGATGTTCGTGACAGGCGGCTTCGATGTTCTGCTATGGTGGAGATAGAGGTCATAGAGCCACTTGACTCCAAAGAGAAAAAGACGGTAAGGGTTATTATCGACGCAGGTCCCGACTTCCGCTATCAGATGCTTAGAGAGGGCATCAAGGAGATTGACGGCATAATTCTTACCCACTCTCACAAAGACCATATCGGGGGCATTGACGACGTAAGGGCATTTAACTACTGGCAAAGAAAACCAGCCGAAATATACTGCGAGGAGCGTGTGGCAGAGGTTATACGCAAAGACTTCGACTACGCCTTTGTAGACCCCGAAAAGAAATATGCAGGTGTGCCCGAAATTAACCTCAACATTATAGACCCAGAAAAGGCAGATGGAGGCATTTTCAGAATCGAAGGAGTAGAGATTACCCCTATTCGGGTGATGCACCACCGTCTTCCGATAGTGGGCTTTAAAATCGGGGGGCTATGCTACATAACCGACGCTAACTTTATAGACGAAGCCTCAATGTCGAAAATCAAAGGCTGCGATACTCTTGTTCTAAACGCCCTACGACACACAAAACACATATCACACTTTACCCTCACAGAAGCCCTCGAAATCGCAAGGCTCACCTCGCCTCGTCAAACATATCTAACCCACTGTTCGCACCAGATGGGGCTATACAAAACAATTTCAAAAGAACTTCCACACTCTATTCACTTTGGTTATGATAATTTAAAAATAATTTCTAACTTTGTAGAACTTTTATAGTGCGTAGATACGCCCAAAAATTCCTAGATAAGGAGTTCTAAAAACTCTCCTAGACTCTACCCACTATAAATCAGTTTTGAATTTTCGCAAAAAAAAAAGGTTTTTCAGCAAAAGGCTATGAATTTAAAGTCAAAGACAGTTATCATCACTGGAGCGTCATCGGGCATTGGGCTCGCTCTTGCTCACCATTGCAACACACTCGGCTGCAATGTTGTGCTGTGCGCTCGCAGGGAGGAGATTATCGAGAGAGAGGCTGCCTCTATGACTTCGGCTCTAGCTGTGAAGTGTGACGTAACTAAAGAGGAGGACTGCAAAAGACTCATAGAGAAAACAGTCGAGAGGTTCGGCAAGATAGATATCCTTATAAACAACGCAGGGCTTTCGATGCGTGCGATATTCGAAGATTTAGAGCTAGAGGTTATCCATAGGCTTATGGATGTGAACTTTTGGGGAGCTGTCTATTGCACAAAATATGCACTACCCTATCTACTCCAATCAAAGGGCAGCGTTGTGGGCATATCGAGCGTGGCAGGGCTTCACGGACTTCCTGCACGAGTGGGCTATTCAGCCTCGAAGTATGCACTACAAGGCTTCTTAGACACCCTACGGGTAGAGAACCTAAAGACGGGGCTTCACGTAATGATTGTAAACCCTGGCTTCACGGAGAGTAACGTTCGCTTTAGCGCACTTACAGCCGATGGGTCAGCACAAGGGGAGTCACCTCGTAGCGAAGGTAAAATGATGACCTCACAGGAGGCAGCAAAGAGAATAATGCGAGCAGCATCTAAGCGCAAAGATAGACTCGTTATGGATTTTGACGGCAAAGCCACAAAGATATTAAAGCTTTTCGCCCCACACCTTCTCGATAGGTTATTCTACAAAGCTATGAAGAAAGAACCGAACTCACCGCTAAAATAGTTCATAAGGTTCAATTTGATAGCCTCTCAAACTAAAAAAAAGAAATATATAAACATACAATATACACATAACAAATGGCAAAAAAAGCAGAATCAGTAGGCCCAGTAGTGGCTGAAGAGAAACTAAAAGTACTTCGTGCAGCGATGGACAAACTCGAAAAGGACTATGGCAAAGGCGCAGTAATGCGTATGTGCGATAGACCTGTCGAAGATATAGCAGTAATCCCTTCGGGTTCGATAGGCATCGACCTAGCCCTTGGCGTAGGGGGGTATCCACGTGGTAGAATTATCGAAATCTACGGACCTGAGAGTTCTGGTAAGACAACCCTTGCTATTCACGCAATTGCCGAAGCTCAGAAGCAGGGCGGTATCGCAGCATTTATAGATGCAGAGCACGCCTTTGACAGCACTTACGCTCAGGCCCTAGGTGTGGATATCGACAATATGGTTATCTCACAGCCCGACAATGGCGAACAAGCCCTTGAGATTGCCGAACAACTTATCCGCAGCGGTGCGATTGATATCGTTGTGATAGACTCTGTTGCAGCCCTTACTCCAAAGGCTGAAATCGAAGGCGATATGGGCGACTCAAAGATGGGTCTACACGCTCGTCTTATGTCACAGGCTCTACGTAAATTGACCTCTGCTATCAGTAAGACAAAGACTACGTGTATCTTTATTAATCAGCTGAGAGACAAAATCGGTGTAATGTTCGGCAATCCAGAGACTACAACTGGTGGTAATGCCCTTAAGTTCTACTCGTCTATTCGTATTGACGTACGCAAGGGTACAGCCCTTAAAGATGGCGAGGAGCAAATCGGTAACCGTACAAAGGTTAAGATTGTGAAGAATAAAGTTGCGCCTCCATTCCGTCGTGCAGAATTCGATATCGAGTATGGCGAGGGTATCTCGAAGATTGGCGAGATTCTAGACCTTGGCGTTGAGCTAAACATCATTAAGAAGGCAGGCTCGTGGTTCTCTTACGGTGAGGGCAAAATCGGACAAGGACGTGACGCTGTTAAAGAGAGACTAGCAAACGAACCTGAACTAGCAGCAGAAATCGAAGCTAAAGTTCGAGAGGCTCTCAGAGCTGGTTCGGCTATCAAAAACAACACTCCCGCCAAACCTAAAACAGAAGAATAAAGTTGCATATTTAGAGATTCCCTAAAACCAAAGGAACTTTTTTAGAGAAAATTAAAATTAGGGAATTAAATAGAAGTCCCCATAAGTTATGAACGACGAAGTCATAGTAAACACACTCTTTGACAAACTCCTAAAGAGTTGTGAGAAAATATGTAAAGAGTCATCAGACTTTGAGAAAATCAAAGAGACCTTTATTTTTGCACGTAATGCCCACAGTGGCGTTAGGCGCAAGTCTGGTGAGCCGTATATTACCCATCCTCTATCAGTGGCACTCATTGTAGTGGACGAGATGGGGCTAGGCGTAAAGTCTGTTCAGGCATCTCTGCTTCACGACGTGGTGGAGGACACAGACTATACCCTAGAGGATATTTCTTTCCGTTTTGGAGAGAAGGTCGCCTCTATGGTCGATGGGCTAACAAAGCTCAGCGGCGTGTTCGATAACAACAGCTCGGAGCAGGCAGAGAATTTCAAGCGTATGCTTCTGACCCTTTCGGACGATGTGCGTGTTATCCTCATCAAGATTGCCGATAGGCTGCATAATATGCGCACACTCGGCTCTATGCTTCCACACAAGCAGATGAAGATTGCAAGTGAGACAATCTACCTATTCGCTCCCCTCGCCCATAGGCTTGGGCTATATGCCATAAAAAGCGAGCTAGAGGATTTATCTCTTAAGTTCCGTTTTGCTGAGCAGTATGCCGAAATCGAGGAGAAGCTAGAGGACACTAAACTTAAACGTGACGAGTTTATAGAGAACCTCTGTGCGCCTATTAGAAAGAAGTTAGAAGGTGCAAATATCGACTTTACGATTGCTGCACGTGTAAAGAGCATATACTCCATCTGGAAGAAGATTAAGGCAAAGCAGATAGACTTTTCTGAAATCTATGACATCTTTGCCGTACGTATCGTTTTTAAGCCCAAAGAGGGGCTAAGCGAGAAGACACAGTGCTGGCATATATATTCGCTGCTCACTGACCTCTACCTTCCGAAAATGGACAGAATACGTGACTGGCTAGGCAGCCCAAAGGCTAATGGCTACGAAGCACTACACTGTACCCTTATGGGACCTGGAGGTATATGGGCTGAGGTTCAGATACGCTCGGAGCGTATGAACGATATAGCAGAGAGAGGGTTTGCAGCCCACTGGTCATACAAGCAGAAAAACAGTAAAGCAGACGAAGAGATAGATCCACTTATCGAACAACTTCGCCACGCCCTAAACCGCCCAACGGAGGATGCGGTGGAGTTTCTCGATAACTTCAAACTCGGGCTACAAGTTTCCGAGATTATGGTCTTCACCCCGAAGGGCGAGAGTAAAACAATGCCAAGGGGTTCAACTGCTCTAGACTTTGCCTACGAGATTCACTCAAAGGTAGGCTCGTGCGCTATCGGAGCTAAAATTAACTATAAGCTAACATCTATATACGCAGAGATAAACTCTGGCGACCAGATAGAGATTATCACATCGTCAAGTGTTATACCTCAGGCAGAATGGCTAGACCACGTAAAGACCGCTAAAGCTAAATTCCACATTAAACAAGCTCTCAAAGGCGACACTCAGAAGAATATCGAAAAGGGTATGCAACTCTTCGAAGACAGGATGCAGGAACTTAACACTCCTATCCAGGCTCGTGTATTCAAGAAGATTCTCCCTGCCTATAAGCTCAGCAATAAACAAGCGTTCTACATTAAAGTAGGCTCTGGGCAAATAGATTTGAGTAATCTCGAAAGTGTACTTAAGAGTAATGCAGCGCAGAAGCTAATTAAATATTGGTCACTGCAACTCTCTCGCTCGTTTAGAACCACTAAACACACAGAGGTCAACAGTCAGGAGATGATTCTAGCCAAGTGTTGTAAGCCTATTGCAGGGGACGAGGTTGTAGGATTTGAAACTGACAACGGCAAGGTCGAAGTACACCGTCGCTCGTGTCCCGTAGCTGTTAGGCTATCGGCACAACACGGAGATAGGATTGTTCCAGCCAAGTGGTCATCAGAGAAGATTCTTTCCTATCTGGCGACTATCGAGGTAAGAGGAATTGACCGTGTCGGCATACTACTTGATGTGTCAAAGATTATTTCCGAACAATTGGATGTAAATATACGGGCGGTTGACTTTGCGAGTCACGACGGCATTTTCGAGGGCAAAATCACTCTCTATGTTCAGAATAACGGAGATTTAAAGGATATTATGGCTCAAGTGGCAAGTATCAAGGGTATCGACAAGATTCATAGAGTTGAGGGAGACACTATAAACTAAAGGGAACTAAAGGGAACTAAAGGAGACTAAAGGAGACTAAAGGAGACTAAAGGAGACTTCTAGAAAATACTTTTATAGCATCCAAAAAAAAAGGAAGTAAAACAAATCTCATAAGAAAGGAGAACAACGATGACACAATTCTTATTTATAGCAGCCATCATTCTCATTGCGATGATTAAGTTCTGGAACGCTTCGTCAAAGAAGGAGCAAAGTGGCGGCGGTACAGAGAACTTTCCATTCCCGTGGGAGGAGGATAATACTATGGAGGACAGCAGAGAGGGTTCTCGACAAGTGCTACCTCAGAGCGGCGAAGCTCCCTATGCCTCATCTGTGCCACCTCAGCCCACAGGGCAGACAATGACTCAAACAACGGCCCAAACAACGGCTCAAACAATAGCTCAGACAATGGCTCAGACAATGGCTCAACGTAACTCCGAGTCTATAATTCAACCGACAGTTCAGCCCTATACTCAGTCACCTACTCAGTCAAATACTCAACTACATCACACATCTACCAACCAAACGACAGCAATTGAGACATCTACGAAGACATATAATAAAGCAATAGAGAGCACAGAGAACAAGGAACTAAAGTTTAACCTTAGAGAGGCTGTGATATACAGTGAAATACTAACTCCTAAATTCAAAGACTACGAAGTTTAGAGATACCTAAGACACATTTTTAAGAAAGAGAACAGAAAATTTGTTCTCTTTTTTTGTATAAAATCAAAAAAGATTTGTTTTTCGAGAAATATTTATTTAATTTTGTTATAGAAAGGAGGGTATCTAGATAGACCTGAAGAAAATTTAACGCCCTTTTTTGAAAGTTCGAGAACCACTAGCATCTGCTAAATGCTAGACACTTCAAGAAGACACACATATAAACTAACAAATAATAACAAAAGTATGAAAAAACACTTACTTCTACTAGCATCTCTAGTAGCCATTTTTTCTTGCGAAGAATCCGAAGTAATCTCTACTGACAAGAATGAGATTACCTTCAAGAGCACAATCACTGGCTATTCGAAGGTCACTGACGATACCTTCGCCACTAATGACAAAATCACCGTTCTGGCAACTGCCAACGCTGATGGAGCTTCTACAACCGCTACTTACACATACGGCGAGAGCCTATTTAGTAGCACTAGCCCTATCGTAAAGACTGATGCAAATGACATCTATTCATTTGTAGCCACCTACCCAACTGCATCAGGCATTGGAAGTGAATTCACCTTTACCGCTAGCGCAGACCAAAGTATGAGCAGCACATATTCACTATGTGACCTACTCGTAGCAGAAACTGCTGCCACAGCAGACCTTACTCCTACTCTTTCGTTTAACCACAAACTCTCTACCTTTATCTTCTCAGTAGAGCTAACAGACGGTACAGCCATAACACCTTCTAGCGCAACACTTAGCGCAAAGAACGCTACACTTTGTAATATTGCGGCTAATACCTACACAGCTACTGGCGAAAAGACTACTATCACGCCTATTGCAGTAGAGACTGGCTATGCTTCAATTATCGCTCCTCAAACTATTACAGCGACTGAAGACCTTGCGACTATTGTTTACAACAGCAAAACCTACACAGCTAAGCTCTCAAGCGACACTGAATTTAAGTCAGGTTACACCTACACATATAGCTTTAGCATCAACGTTGAGGAGGGTTCAATTCTAGTGACTCAAATCAATGCTGACATCAACGGTTGGCTTGACGGTGGCGATCTAGAATATCAGCCCGATCCAGAGCCAGATCCTGATCCAGAACCAGATCCTGACCCAGAAGTTGACCCAAGTATTCCAACTGAGATTACAGGTGGTGGCGACCCTGAGGACTATGACGCTCTTTACACTTATGTAAACCGCACAAAATCTCCTGATTTCGTTCTTGGAGCAGCTATCGACGCAGCGAAGTATAACGCAGGTGGCGACGTTACAACAATGGCTAACGAAAACTTCGACGAGCTTGTGGCTACATACCATATGAAACACGGTCAAATCGTTCAAAACAATGGTACTTATAACTTCTCGACTGTAAGCCAATTTATCAGCAACGCTGAGGCAGCAGGCAAGACCGTATTCGGTCACACACTTTGTTGGGATCAAGACCAAAACACTACATACCTAGACGGTCTTATCACTGCTCAAGGAGCTCAAATGAGGGCAAACAGCAATGGTCTATACACAAAAGACGGCAGCTGTGACAATCGTGACCCAGAGGGCACTTACCAAATCTATAAAAGAGAAAGTGCAACTGAGGAATCTAACGGCACATATGTAGTCGAAAACGGTAACACATACCTATCTGTTACAAATGACCTACAAAGCCAAAGCCCACTAGCATATTACGTGCAGTTCATTATGATACTAGGAGACGAGCCTGCTGAACTTGGCGAAACATATAACATCAGTTTCAAAGTACGCAGTGGCAAAGGCACAACAATGCCTAAGATTATCTCTCAGACTAGTGACTACACTTACCTAGCAGACGTAGACCCTTGGGAAATCGCTACTTCTACCTCTTGGAAGTCAGTTTCTTTTGACTTTACCATTACCCCTAGCTACGTAGGTGCACAACGTGTGATTATGTCGCTTGGTCAGGCTTATGATACATTCGACTTCGACGACATAGCGGTAACCAAGGTAGAAACAACCGAAGCAGAAGAAAGCCCTTATAAAGAGGTTATCACAGATGCACTAGAAGATTGGACTCAAGCGATGTTCGAACAAACAGGCGACAAGGTTAAGGTTTGGGACGTTGTGAACGAACCTCTTGACGACAGCGATGTATGGACTCTTAAGAGTGACAACGGAGCTACTGGTAACAGTGATTTCTACTGGCAAGACTATATGGGCTCGTACTATACTCGTGACGCTGTGAAGTTCGCAAGAGAGTATGGTGGAGAAGACCTTATACTATTTGTGAACGACTACGGTCTTTCTTGGCAACACGCCCCTAAGTGCAAATCACTTATCTCGTGGGTAGACGAATGGGAAGCTGACGGCGTAACTCGTATCGACGGTATCGGTAGCCAAATGCACATCTCATACTACGAAAATGCAAGTACTCAAGCCTACGAAGAAGAAGGCGTTGTAGCGATGCTAGAACTTATGGCAGCTACTGGCAAACTTGTTAAGATTTCAGAGCTAGATATGCAGTACAAGAACTCGAACGGTACGGCTCAGTACGTAAGTAGCCTAAGTGACGAACAGTATATGAATATGGCGAAATACTACGAGTTTATCGTGTCTAAATATTTCGAGATTGTACCTGCAGAACAACGTTACAGCATCACACACTGGACTCCAGTAGACCCTACTGTGGGTTGGAGAATCAACGAACCAGTAGGTATCTGGAACTCTAGCTACGAGCGTAAACAAGCCTACTCAGGTATTGCCGAAGGTCTAAAACGCTCTGGTTTGTAGACTTTAAGAAACTAAATAAAAAATATCTTTAAAGAAAAGATATAAATACAATAGAGGGGAGGGAGCTGACCAAAGGCCTCTCCCCTCAATAATTTCCCAACTTTTAAAACACCAATGAAAAAGAACTTTCTTTTAATAGGAGCACTTGCCACCCTATTCTCGTGTCAGGAGATGCAAGAGAGCCTAGGAGAATTAAACTCCGTAAGCTTCCTTAGCGAAATTAACGGAACCACTAGGGTTACAGGCGAGATGTTCGACAGCGGCGATGAAATCTCAGTCGAGGCCACATCAAACACTAGCAGTTCTACACTTAAGGCTACATATAGTTATAGCAATCAAGTGTTCAGCAGCACAGAACCTATCATTAAATCAAGCGAAGACGAGCTACTGACCTTTAGCGCAGCCTACCCAAAACAGGACGACATAAGCTCTGATTTCCTCTTTAGTGTCCTCACAGACCAAAGCACAGCAGAAAATTACGAGACAAGCGACCTTCTTATCGCCTCGACCGAAGCGACT
The DNA here is from genome assembly GCA_044433515.1 of Rikenellaceae bacterium. Classification (GTDB taxonomy): domain Bacteria; phylum Bacteroidota; class Bacteroidia; order Bacteroidales; family Rikenellaceae; genus Mucinivorans. Next base: position 14,313 of record JAWXTN010000010.1, read on the forward strand.
GCTGAGTTACAGCCTACCCTATCGTTTAACCACAAACTTTCAAGCCTTCTCTTTGAAATCAAACTTACAGACGGCACTACTATTTCTGTCGACGAGGTTACAATAAGCGCAATGAACACAGTAAAGTGTAACATCTTCGCTGATAGCTACTCTGGCGAGGGTGAGACCACTTCTATTACTGCTGCCGCTACAACCTCTGGGGGTTATGCAGTTATCCTAGCTCCTCAGATTATCGAAGCTGGCGTGAAATTTATCACAATCATATATGAGGGCGAGAGCTATACTGCCTCACTAGAAAATAGCGTTGAGTTACGCTCTGCCTATATGTACACAGCGACTTTCTCAATCGACCCTGACAGAGAGACCTTCACAGTTGACTCGTTCACTAGTGGCGAAATCAACGGATGGATTGACGGCGGAGAACTTAAGCCTCAGAGTGACCCAGAGCCTGACCCAGATCCAGAACCAGATCCAGACGACTCAGATATCCCATCTGAGATTACAGGCGGTGGCGACCCAGCGTCCTACTCTCCACTAATCGACTACATCAACCGCACAAAATCTCCAGAGTTTGTCCTTGGAGCAGCGATTAACGCTCAAGACTACTATGGCGGAGGCGATATGACAAACCTTGTTAATGAGAACTACGACGAACTAGTGGCTACATTCCATATGAAGCACGCCTATGTCGTGGGTGACGACGGAACGCTTAATTTTACAAAAACAGATAATTTTATTGCAGCAGCTAAAAACGCAGGCAAATCTGTCTTTGGACACACACTCTGCTGGCACGTAAGCCAAAACGTAACGTACCTCGACGGGCTAATCAATAATTACAGTGCTGCCCCTCGCAGAATTGACGAAGAGGAAGTATGGGAAGAGCACGTAATAGACGGCAGCTGTGATGCACAAGACTCACAGGACACATTCAAAGCCTACAAAAAGATTCTTAACGGAGAGGAAGGTCCTAGCTACAAAGTCGAAGATGGCAACACCTATTATTCCGTTACAAACGACCTAGACCCTACTGGTTCTTATGCTTCACGAGTTCAGTTCTACGTATATCTAACCGATGGATTCGCAGAACTAGGGGACGAATTTAAGGTTAGCTTTAAGATTCGCTCAGGTTCGGGCACAACTGTTCCTAAGGTTATTCTCCAGGGCGAGAACTACACTTGGCTTTCGGATATTGAGCCTTACTCTTTCGCTACAACTACCGAGTGGGAGACAGTGAGCTTTACGATAAGCATAACGCCAAACCTTGTCGGCGCAGAGCGTGTGGTACTTTCTATTGGCAACGCCTACGACACCTTTGACTTTGACGACGTTTCGGCTCAAAAACTTATTTCGGGAGGCACATCAGCTGACCTAGACTATGGCGGAATCTATGACGAAATTATCACCGATGCACTCGAAGAGTGGATTAAAGGTATGCTCGAACATACAAAAGACGACATACGTGTTTGGGACGTTGTGAACGAACCTCTAAACGACCAGAATGTCTACACCCTTAAGACTGACGACGGCGAGACAGGCAACTGGAACTTCTACTGGCAAGACTATATGGGAGCATACTACGCACGTGATGCCATAAGGTTCGCTAGGCAATATGGCGGTGAGGATATAATCCTCTTTGTAAACGACTACGGTCTTTCGTGGTCACACACCGACAAGTGCCAAGCCCTTATCGACTGGTGCGAGGTATGGGAATCAGACGGTGTAACACGTATCGACGGTATAGGTTCTCAAATGCACATAAGCTACTATGAAGACCCTGCCGAACAGGCTATCGAAGAGGCTTCGGTTGTCTCGATGCTAGAGAAGATGGCAGGCACTGGCAAACTAGTGAAGATTTCGGAACTAGATATGCAGTACACCGATGCTAGCGGCACAACACTCCAAGCGAGTGAACTCACCGACGAGCAGCATCTCGAAATGGCACAGTACTATGAGTTTATCGTATCGAAGTACTTCGAGATTGTTCCCGAAGGTCAGCGTTATAGCATAACACACTGGACACCGATTGACCCTACCACAGATTTGAGCTGGAGACCAGGCGAGCCTGTGGGTCTATGGACTTCTGGCTACGAGCGCAAACAAGCCTATTCGGGCTTTGCAGAGGGGCTAAAACGCTCTGGGCTGTAAGGGTAGTTATAATCTCTCCCTTAAGAAAATAAGAATCTCTAAACAAAGAAACAACAAAGAAAAAGATTAGCTTTTTTTATAGACACCTTTCTTTTTAGAGTATAAATCATTATATTTGTCGGTAGTTTTTCTCTCTACGATTTAGGAGAGAAAAACTACCGATTTTTTGTGCCATTCCTCAGCAAGATTTAAGGCACAACCCTTTACACAGAACTACACAGAACTATACAGTAATGCCATATTCAACAAAAATAACAGAGCAGCGACCCTCTATCATAGTTCTTATGATAGATCAGAGCGGTTCTATGAACGAGACCTATCATTCAAAGAGCCACTCACCACTAGAGCACCGAACGAAAGCACAAATGGTAGCAGAGACCAGCAATATTATGCTTATGGATATATTGGCACGTTGTAGACAAGGCTCAACCTATAAACACTACTTCGATATTGCAGTGATAGGCTACTCAGGACGTGGCATCTACCCACTACTGCCAACAGGGCAGTGGAGGCTATCGCCCAACTCACTTGCTAGATCAGTGAAAGAGACTCACAGACTACTGCGCAAACTAAAACGTGCAAATGGCAAAACCGTACATCATTACAGCTCTCTCAAAGTATGGATTGAACCAGACGCAGATGGGGACACTCCTATGGGGGCAGCCCTACAAAAGGTCTCAGAGATTCTCTTTAGCTGGCGTAATGAGCAAAAGCATAACGACTTCTTTCCCCCCACGATTATTAACATAACCGATGGCGAGGCAACTGACATTATACCAAGCGATATAGAGCGGATAAAATCGAGCTTTCAATCGCTAGGTTCAAGTGACGGAGAGCCAATAATCTTTAATCTACACATCACAAATACAGAGAGCCAAAAGGTATGCTTCCCGACAAAGGGCGACAACCTCCCCCCAGAGGCTCGTATATTATTTGAGCTATCCTCTGCTCTACCAGAGATTTACAACGATGCTATTGGCTCTAGATCGACCCAGAGCGAGACAGAGGGACTTCCCTATCGAGCCTTTAGCTACAACCTTCCCCTAACAGAGCTAATAGGGGCTATACAAATTGGAACTACAACAACTCAGCAAATACACTTATGAAATACCCCTCGACGATACAATACATAGAGGCGTTAACTAATGCCTCGACTAACCTCAAGAGTACACCTCTTAAGGGACTACGCCTATCATTGGACGAGAGCGGTGAGCCTATCTATTCGACTTCAAATTCCACTTCTAGCCTACTGTTCGACATTACGATAACTCACGACAAAACGCCAGTAGACAAAACCTTACGGGTATTTCTAAATGAGAAGGCTGCACAAAATTTCACTAGCACGGAGTCATCGACTCTCTACCCTAGTGCTCTGAGTGTTGCCACAGATGGCGAGTCTTGTCTCTATGATATTATTATCGAAGAAAGGGTAACTCGAAAAGCTCCAACTGTACGCACTACCTCCCCAAGTGCGGAGCTACGAGAAGATAGAATAGCCTATAAAAACGAGGAGGAGAAATGGGGCTACAAAGACTCAAATGGCTATATAGTAATCGAGGCTATCTACGATAGCGTAACACCATTCCACGAAATGCGAGCAGTCGTAAGCCTTAACCAGAAGTATGGGCTTATCAATATTTATGGGCAGCGGATTATAGCCCTAGATTATGACGACCTTTCGTACGACAATTCGTGTTTCTGTGTAGCTGAGATAGAGGGCAAACACGGAGTTATAAATCGAGCAGGAGAGGTAATCATACCACTGGAATGGGACTGGATATCGGATTTTAGCAATGGAGCGTTTGTAGTAGAGAAAGACAATAAGTTCGGGCTTATGGATATAAACGGCAGGGCTATAACCGAGATAAAGTATGACAATATATCTTCCCCCGACTCGCAGCAGATATCCCGAGTGGAGATAAATGACACAGCATATCAGATAGACAAAAACGAAGATAGAATATCTCCAATAATTAAACTAAATCCTAGAGGCAGGTAGAGCTTCGCCCCCCCTTCGGATTTTTAGAGTTAATACCCCCCACTTTTTTTAAGAGACAATATAAGACAATGGAACAAAAATATGCACTAACACCGCTAATGCGGCAATTCTACGAGATTAAGGCTGAGTATCCCGATGCACTTCTTCTGTTTCGAGCAGGCGACTTCTACGAAACATTTGGAGACGATGCAGTAAAGGCAAGTTCGATACTAGGCATTACCCTCACCAAGCGAGCTAATGGGGCGGCTAGTAGCGTTCCGCTTGCAGGGTTTCCGTATCACGCCATTGATAACTATCTCGATAAGCTCGTACTTGCAGGCGAGAGGGTGGCTATATGCGAGCAGCTCGAAGACGCAAAGGCGGCAAAGGCAGCAAAGAGCATCGTTCGCCGTGGAGTAACAGAGCTTGTCACTCCAGGGGTTACATACAATGACACAATCCTAAAACATACCGAAAACACCTTCCTTGCAGCTGTTGTATTTGGCGCAAAGGGAACTATCGGTATCTCACTATTAGATATCTCGACTGGGGAGTTCTATGTGAGCGAGGGAGATAGGAATTTTATCGAGAAGATTACCGCAGGGCTTTCCCCAAAAGAGATTCTCTACTCTCGCAGCCACGAGAGGGAGTTTAACGAGATATGGGGGGGAAGTCAGATTTCGAGCTACCGCCTCGACGAATGGGCGTGGAATCCCCCCACAAACTACGACAAACTTACCAGACAGCTAGGAGCAAAGTCTCTAAAGGGTTTCGGTATCGAAAACCTAGAATTTGGCATTACGGCAGCAGGGGCAATACTCCACTATCTGGAATATACAAAACACGATTCAACGGGGCACATCAATACAATTTCTAGGATAGACAAGGGCAGCTATGTTCTCATCGACAAATATACGCTAAAGAATCTCGAACTCTTTGCGCCTAGTTCAGACGGTGGGACATCACTTGTGGATATCATAGACTCGGCGACTTCGCCAATGGGTAAGCGTATGATAAGAAGATGGATAGCCCTACCGCTTCGAGACAAGTCAGAGATAGAGAAACGCTACGATATTGTAGAGTTCCTCAGAGGCTCTGATTCCCTTTGTCAGGAATTAGAACTCTCGCTCAGTGAGTTGGGCGATGCAGAGCGTATCATTGCAAAGATAGCGGCAGGCAGAGCACTACCACGTGATTTGGTACAGCTCAGCCGCTCAACAGCTGCAATGGGCAGAATAAAAAAGCACTGCGAAAAGTACTCAGGCGAAGCTATCTGGGAGAAGGCACTTGGCATTAAGGAGCTTAGCGGAGTGCGAGACAAAATCTCTACAACCCTTGCCTCTGAACCTGCTATTTCGATTGGCAAGGGCAAGGTTATAGCCTCTGGCGTAGATAGCGAACTTGACGAGCTAAGAGCCATCTCAAGCGAAGGAAAGGACTATCTCAATGCTATTGTCACACGAGAGATAGAACGCACAGGTATAACTTCGCTAAAGATTAGCTATAACAACGTCTTTGGCTATTATATAGAGGTAAGAAACGCCCATAAGGACAAAGTTCCACCTGAGTGGATTCGCAAACAAACACTTGTGAATGCAGAAAGGTACATAACCGAAGAACTAAAAGAGTACGAAAACAAAATACTCGGAGCAGAGGGCAGGATATTACAGATAGAGAGTCGCATATTCTTTGCACTTTCGCAGTGGCTACAAAATTGGATAGTAGACCTTAAAGACACTACCAAAATTGTGGCAGAGATAGATGCACTTTTGAGCTTTGCTATAACCTCGCTTCAAAATAACTATTGCCGCCCAACGCTAAACGACAGTGGCGAGATTTCTATCAAAGGGCTTCGCCACCCAGTTATCGAGAGGAGGCTGCCACTTGGAGAGAGCTATATTTCGAGCGATGTGGGAATGAATAGCAGCGACACACAGATAATCCTACTCTCAGGACCTAATATGTCGGGTAAGTCTGCACTCCTACGTTCGGTAGCCATAGCATCACTGATGGCGCAGTGCGGTAGCTTTGTTGCAGCAGGGGAGGCTAATCTTATGGTTGTGGATAAGATTTTTACACGTGTGGGAGCGAGCGACAATATTTCTAGTGGCGAGAGTACCTTTATGGTCGAGATGTTAGAGACTGCAAATATCCTAAATAACATAAGCGACAACTCTCTTGTTATCCTCGACGAGATAGGCAGGGGCACTAGTACTTATGACGGCATCTCAATCGCTTGGGCAATTGTCGAGTATATTCATAGTGTTAGCCAAGGCAAAGTTCTCTTTGCGACCCATTATCACGAGCTAGGCGAGATGCACAAGAAGTTCGAGCGTATCAAGAATTTTCACATAGCAGTTCGGGAGCTAGAGGGACGAGTTATATTCCTCAGAAAGCTCATTGCTGGGGCTGTGGAGCATTCGTTTGGTGTGCACGTGGCACAGATGGCAGGGATGCCGCATAGCGTTGTAAGACGTGCCAAAGAGATACTCACAGAGTTGGAGTCACAGCGTAATACTGGCACGACGATAGAGAGCCGCAAGGAAACAAAATCGAGGCTAAATCAAGCCACCGAGAAGCCTATGCAGCTAAGTTTCTTCGCAATGGACGACCCTACTCTAAAGGCAGTAGGCGAGCAAATCAGAGGTATAGATATTAACTTGCTAACCCCTCTAGAGGCTCTAAATAAACTCAGCGAAATCAAAAAGATTCTAGGAGTAAAGGACAAATAGAATAAAGGACAAATAAAACAAAAGGGAAGTTCTAATAACTTGTGTTATTTGAGTTTTTAGAAATTCCCTAAAGTGTGAACTAAAACCCAAAAGACACAACAATGCTAGACACGTTAATAATAGATAGCCTATCAAAGAGCGCACAGCACTCCATAGAGGCACTAAAAGAGATTGCAGAACTGACCCAGAGCGTAGCACAAAACACAGAGCACAGCTATGTCTTTGGCGACTTTACACTTATCGCCACTATTTCAACAGCTGCTACGATTATTACAATTGTGTCTCTCTATTTTGGTTTTCGTCAAAATCGTATTGACAAGATGTGCCAGCGTAAGATATTCGCAGATATTGTGCGCCACTTCTACCGCAATAAGATTTGCATCTCTACAATGCGAGCGAAGTATATCGTAGCTTCACAAGAGGGTACAAAGTTCTGTTACCCTTCGGAGGAGCATTACTTAAAACTCAACGTTTTGCCCGACGATCTACACCTTGAGAAGTACTATCAAAAGGGAAAGACCTTCGATTTACTCCACAAGCTGCACGTTTTAATGCGTAACTTTAATGTCGAAGCCGAGGTAGCACTCGCCCATATAAAAGAGAAAGAGACACCCTATACCACAAAACTAAGGGACTTTGCCACACTCGATTTCAAGTGCGGTTTTCTGACCCAGAAAATCTGTGAGGTTATGGCTGAGATATGGGGATGGGACAATGAAAAGACTTCAGAGTTCGTGTGGGAGAACATAACAAAGCCCCACCGCTCTAATATAGAAGACAACGCAAGTGCCCCAGAGCCTAGCCAAGCCCTTCAAACCACAGCTATGGAATACCGAAAGGAGGAGCGTACAAGAGACTGGTACTTCACAAAACCAAAGAAAAGCGAGTTTGAGGTAATCTCTCCGAAGAACAAGGACATCTTCGCAGAAATGCTAACAAAAGATATCGCCATAGAGCTAAGCTGCAACAGCAAAGGCGACGAGAAGATACACATAGTTATAGTATAGCCCTACTCCTTCATTACAGAAGTTCTTACCTCTAAGGACAAGGGAGGGTAAATTTAGAAATACATTTTAAGCTCACGAAACATATACTTTAATGCTCAAAATCCAAGATTTTAAGCATTAAAGCTTCTAATATTTGAGCTTAAAAGTATATTTTGAGCTACGAGCTATAATTCTTGCCAGAGATAAAAGCTTAAAAGTAACAGACTAAAAACACACATATCACACCCCACCCTAAAACCTAAATCTAACGTATAGAACCTAAAACCTACACCCTAAAACCTAAAAAACTCTCTACGTTTTCTTCTCTCGTCCAGCATAGTGTCGAGTTGGCGTTTGTGCGCACTTGCCGTATATCTACGAGCTATAATATTAGGGATAGCGACACCCAGCGAAATGGCAAGAACAATAAGCACTGCGCTGACCCCATTAGAAAAGGCAACAGTCACATCGCCCTGCGAAGTGCTAATATCTACAAAGCCCAAGAGCGAACGATACATCAGAACCCCAGGAATCATAGGTATAACCGAAGGGATAGTAAGAACGTGACCCGGCACGTGGAACAAGTGTACTGCTTTAAGTGCTATAAGGCTTACTAGCAGCGCACCCACGAACGAGCCTATTATCGGGCCTGCTCCCAGTTCCAGATTCAGGAAGTTACGAGTACACACCGTGATAATCCCCCCAACTGCTACAACCCACAGTAGCCTACGAGGAATATTAAAAATCATAGAGAACCCCACAGCCGATATAGCAGCCGCAATAGCATACGACAGGTAGCTCTCGTGAGGAATTATGCTAAGACCTCCAAACTTCGAGGCGATAGAAGTATCGTCAAACCCCACAAGCCCCAGAGCTAGAATAATCCCAACGGTCATAGCCCCGATTGTCATCATAGAATTGGCAGCACGAGTAATACCTACTAGCAGGAAGTTGTCAATCATATCGTCCACGAAGTTTATGAGCGGAACGCCTGGCACTAGAAATAGCGCACACGCTAGCAGCGAATGGAATGGAGTGTGTGAGAGTCCGCTATAAGTCGACAGATATGCACATAGTGTCGCTGACAAAGCCGCAAGAGCCATACTAAAATAGACATTCAGCCCCCCTTCAATACACCTAGCCCGAACCCTAAAGCCCAGAAATGCCGAAACAGAAGCAAACAAAAATGCCATCCAGTCGCCTCCAAAGAGTTTACAGAACCCTCCACACGCAAAGCCTGCCATCACTGCCACGAGATATGGTTTATAGTTACGAGGTTTAGCCGCTATGCCGTCTAGTTCTCTCTCGAACTCTTCAATCGAGAAGTCCTTATCAATAGCACGCCACGAGAGGTCGCTCACAGCTGTGATAGTAGACATATTAACGCCGTGATGTTCACACCTTTGCATCTTCGAGAAGGAGTGTGTTTCGTCGCTTACATTTACGATAAGCATTGTCCAGCGCACATCTATATGGAGCACATCTTCGGGTATTCCGAGGAATGCAGCCACACGTTTCATATTTCGCTCAATTCTGTTTGTATCGGCTGCGCTCTCCATAAGGAGCTTCCCCACACGCAGAACCAGGTTTATTTTACGCCTCAACAGACGGACAGCTTGTTTCTGTTCTAGAGCAGTGTTACAGTTAAGAGTATCTGATAATTCACAGGTGTTTTGTTGAGGAGTGCTATTCATAAAAAATTTTAATAATTCGTAATTTTAGCCGCAAAAGTACATTTTTTCACCCTTCTATGCAAATCAAAATTTGAATAGTTTAAAACTTTTCGAAGCCCTCTCTCACTAGTGCGAACTTAGCCATTTGCCTTATTACGATACCACAACGAAACAGAGAATAAGAGAGACAAGGCAAGGACTAGAGCAGAAATTCTAAGGACAATATCGCCCCACGCCGTATAGGGTGTTATATCTTTTTTTAGAGGAACGCTTGCTATGATAATTCCTTCTTTGTCCCATCCCATAGACTCTATGACATCCCCTCTAGAGTTTATAATCCCCGATATACCAGTATTAGCCGAGCGGACAATCCACCTGCCGTTCTCCACGGCTCTAAGTCTTGCATAACTAAAGTGTTGACGATATCCAGGAGTATCGCCCCACCAGCCGTCATTTGTGATAACGGCAAGGAGCTGTGCGCCATCCATAACCCACTCGCTCATAAGTTCGCCATAGATACTTTCATAGCATACCACAGCGCCAACAGGTGCATCCCCTGCCTCCGCAACTAGTGACTCAGTAGAGCGACCAAGCGAGCCGACATAACCGCCCAAATCTATCATACCTGCGAGAGATTCAACCCATTTATGCACAACCTCCACTCCATAGACTAGCTTACGTTTGTGATAGACCGCTACCCTATCGCTATGGATATATAAGACCGAATTATAGAAGTCCTTCCCATCCGAGGTAGAAGCCCCGATAATAAATAGCGCACCCTTTGGACACCCACTTAAAAAGCGTTGAATCGAAGCGACTTGCGGGTGAGAATCAATAGTTCGAAGGTCTACACGAGAGGCGATAGCCGTTTCTGGCGCAACGTATAGAAGCGTTGAGGTATCAGCCTGCGAAGCTAGAGCTATCATATTTTGGATTTGCTGAGCAGCCGTACCACTTTTAAATTTCTGATAGGCATCGACATTCGGCTGAATGACAGCCACCTGAATTTTGTCACCCTCCTCTACGTCCTCAGTAAAGTACATAGCACACGACAGTAGCACAGGCAGAACTACAACAACCGCTGCTCTGATTTTCACCCCACGAAGTTTTTTTGAATAGCTCGTTATATCTGCTACCTTTTCCCTAAGCGCACGCCTAAGAGTTTGTCTAGTAGAGAGAACCTCATAAATAAGAACATTGCAGAGCATAACCCAAAGTGTGCCGCCAAAGACCCCAAAGAGCTTATACCACTGCACCATAAAGGGCTGAGTAGCCCACGCCGAACCTAGTTGCAGCCATCCGAAACCAAAGTCTCCACTTGCTAGCCACCACTCGCCCACGACCCATCCAGTCACTAGCACCGTATAGCTAAGAGCCTTCGAGGCGAATTTAGCAACCCTGTGATATGCAACCCATCCCCACCACAACATACTCCAACAGACAATCGGCACGGCAGGAGCTGCAAAAACCGTAGCAAACGACACCCAAAAGCAAGTCGCAATATGCCACAACATAATCGTGAGTGTAACCCACCACAAGAATCCACGTCTGCCCTCTCTCTGAAGTTTTTCTCTGAGCAGAAGCAGCGGAACCCACCCCACAAGCGACAAGAAGCTAAGCCCTACTAGCCACGGCAATGACAATAGAGCTACGCTGAGCAGCGAATAAAATAGGGGGCTTTGCCACCACTTAGATTTAGATAATTCCTTTGGCACGTTATTTTCTTTTTTCATAGTGCAAAATTATGATAAAATTTCATTGTTACGCAATAATTTTTTATGAAATTTTCTGTAACTTTGCGACCTGTATCACACCTTAATATATTATTTAGGTGTTTTCACATTAAAACACAATTATATGCTTGACTATTTAACAATGCTACTATACGGCATAATAGCCGGACTACTTGCCTCGATTCCACTAGGACCTATTGGGGTACTGTGCATTCAGCGCACACTTAGCTGCTCACGCCGTTCGGGCTTTATCTCGGGGCTAGGGGCTGCCACGGCAGACACTTGTTTTGCAGCCCTTGCAATCTTTGCGCTGAGTTGGATAACTGGTTTTATCACAACGTATCAGCTATGGGTTGAGGCACTTGGCGGACTTCTTCTGGTAGGGTTCGGTTTTGCACTGTATTTCAAGAAGTCTAGGGTAGCATCTAGCAGCATCACACCTAAGAGCGGTAGTTCTAGACAGATAGCCAACTACTTTTCGGTACTCTTTCTAACACTTCCGAATCCTGCCTATTTCTTTGTTTTTGTAACAATTTTTGCAGCTATGGGTATCGGTGCAGAGGCGGATTTAGCTCAGAAGTGGCTAATAATCCTAGGGGTAATCCTTGGGGCAGCGGCTTGGTGGTTTATCCTCACGAGCGTTGTGAGTATATTCCGCAAGAAATTCACGGAGCGTTCTTTACAGCTACTCAACAAGATTAGCGGAGGGGCAATTGCAGTGCTTGGGGCTTATGCGGTACTAGCTGTTGTCTATCAGCTTATAACCTCAATAAAATAACTTTAGACTACTAAATCATATCCATAACACAAAGGGGGAGAGCATAAATTAAGATTCAATATGAGAGATAGGGGTAAAATCATCGCCATTGACGGCTATTCGTCTTGCGGCAAGAGCACCTTTGCAAAGATGATTGCAAAGTCACTTGGCTATGTGTTTATTGACACGGGGGCTATGTATCGTGCAGTTACGCTCTACTCGCTCGAAAATAACCTTAGCGACGAGGAGTTACTCACCGAGCTGGATTTGATAAACATTGAGTTTCGTTTCAATGAGTCTTTGGGGCGCAGCGAGATATATCTAATGGGCAGGAATGCCGATAGCGATATCCGCAGCCAGAGGGTCAACGAAAATGTTAGTCGAGTGGCAGCACTTAGCGCAGTGAGACGTAAGCTCGTCGATATGCAGCGAGCGATAGGCTCACGTGGTGGCGTTGTGATGGACGGCAGGGACATCGGGACAGTTGTATTTCCAAATGCTGATATTAAACTTTTTATGACAGCCGATGTAATGGTGCGTGCAGAGCGCAGGTTCAAGGAGATGAACGGAAGTGTAAGCCTAGAGGAGGTAGCACAGAACATCGCTCAGCGAGATTATGACGACGAGAATAGGGCTGATAGCCCACTACGCAAAGCCGCAGATGCAATAGTTATGGACAATAGCCATTTGACCCTTGACGAGCAGATGGAGATATTCAGTGAGATACTCTCAAAGGCGTAGTGTTTATTGACAATTTACAGGGGCGTTTAGGGATGGAAAAAATATTTTTTCACATTTTTATCAATTTTATTGCACGAATTTTATTTATTTAATATTTTTTGCTTATATTTGTAGTATGGCGTAGGTCTATCACATCCTAAAATGTGCGCTATGATAGGCTAACCGCAGTACAATAACTAACTAAAGAAATAATCTAACAAATTTTAAAACTAAAAAACCATAATGAAAAGATTTACTCTACTCTGCTCATCATTCCTAGTAGCAGCTTTATCATTGAATTCGTGCCAAGAGACACAGACTACAGTAGAACCAGCTAACACTGTGAAGTTCACTTCTGAGATTTCAACACGTGTAACAGGCGAGCAATTTGACAATGGCGATGCTATTGCTGTTTTTGCATTTGAGAATGGTGTACTTTACCAGGGCAACACTATGTACACTTACAGCAACGGCACATTTAGCAGCGACACACCTATCGAGCTTAGCAGTGACGACCTATCGCTTAGCTATGGAGCAGCGTACCCATATAGTAGTGATATGAGTTCTAACGGCTCTTTCTATATTAATGTAGACCAGAGCGCAGAGGCTAACTATGAGGCTAGCGATTTATTGGTTGCTTGTACAGAGGCTACAACTAGTTTGACACCACAGCTAGTATTTAATCACGCTTTTTCTAAGTTGAACATCACACTAGAGTCTGAGACTGTAGATTTGACAGATGCAATTGTAGAGGTAAAGGCAGTAAATTGTGCTAATGTATCTGTAAAGGACGCAACTTATACAGCAGAGGGTACAGCCGTTAATGTAAGATGTTTGCCACTAGGCGACAATGAATATTCAGTAATATTCCCACCACAATCTGTATCTGCACAGGCTGGCTATATGACAATTGTAGCAGGAGGTGTAGAGTATGTATGGAATTTGTCATTTAACTTCACATTCGAGTCAGGCAAGAGCTATAAGAGCACTGTTTCAATCGAGGCAGCAGTAGAAGAAGGTGACGGTACAATCGAAGAACTAAACGAAGGTGTAGAGTTGTAACAAACGACACTCAACCGCACTGCTTCGAAGCAGATAAAACTAAAAGAGGAGTTCTAACAAGAGCTCCTCTTTTCTATGAATGCACACTAAACCCTTGCACCCCAAGGCTTAGCACGGGACAAGCGATAATTATAGTGGAATAAGTATCTGTTATTATTTGTTCTATTTCTATATTTTCCTAGGCTTTTCGGCACTGCAACCGTGTCTCGGGAGAGACCGCCAGTCCGGCGTTAGGACGATGGCAGGCGGCTTTCACACGGATGAAAAACGGATGAGAGGCTGTGTAGAGCTAGCGGGGGGTTGGTGTCAGAATGACACCAAAAAAGGAATCGAAGATTCCGCAGACACCAACCCCTCAAGCCCAAATCCCTACAACCTACTTTCCTACTTTCCTAAAACCTACAACCTTCAACCTAACACCTAACATAAAAAAAAAGGAGAGCAAACTGCCCTCCCCAAACTAATCATTAAATTAAGATTCTACCATTTGCCCGACTTCACAAGTTTACTTTTCCAAGACTTCGAGAAATATTTTAATCTTTCATCTTCAACACCTCGAAGTTTCATACCGTCATACATAGATCCTTCATCATAGACATAAATTTGCTCCACGTCATCTATATACACACCCATAATTTCTGCACCTTTTAGAAGCACCACCATCTGACACGCCATTAAAGGTCTGCCAAAAGACTGGTTACTAAGCGGGTAATACTGATCTTTCTCGGCTCCAACAGCAACGCCAAAAGCTGAAGTTTCAGTTACAGTGCCACTAAAGAAGACGGTATAAACTTCATAAGTAGCATCAAAGTCTTCATCGGCACGACTACCTAGAAACAGAACATCCTCAATATTGTCAAAATTATAGGAATACAGATGTATTATATTTTCTTCATCGGTGTATTCAATAATTTCTATTTTGCCTTTCTCTGTTAGTTGAACATATTGAGCAGGAACATCAGTATAGTAACGCCTTCTGATAACAGTATCAGTCAATGTAATTAAGCCTGCCTCCTGGTAATTAAACACACGGTAATCAAGGTCTTTATTCTTAACTAAGCCTAATGACAGTTTGGCGCCCACATAATACTCAGCTCTAAATTTTTTGTCGATATGTTCAAGCACTTCGCTATCACTAAGAGAAGCAGACCCCGAACAAGCAACAGTAAAGATGCAAACAAATGCAAAAAGTAAAGTTAAATTTCGTTTCATTTTTTTAAGTTTTTAATTGCGGTTAGACTATAAACTGAGGAGCACTAGCGTTCCATCAAAATCAGAACACTAGTGCTATCACATAATCACCACTAAACTATTTAGTTGTATTATTTTATAAGACCTTTACCGAATGCAGCAAGCCCTGCACCAAAGCCAGATTTTGCTGTCGATTCAAGCACTAGTTCAACTGAACCTGGCTCGTTAATGAACTTATAGACAAGTGGACCACATTCTTTACCAGAAACCTTTGCAGTAGAGATATCAACACCACCTACTTCAGTCACTTGAAGAGAACCAACTTCTGTTTTCATTTCACGACCCGCAACTGTCTCTATTTTATAGACATTAAATTTGTCTTTAGCTTTTACGCCAGCAGCCGAACCTAAGTCGATAAGAACTGTCTTTGCAACACCTTTCTTCTCAGTTTGAACAGCAATAATTTTACCACTCACTTTGAAAGAGTTATCAATAAATTTAGGCATTGCAGCAACAAGATATTCAGCAGTATTATTTACCGCAGCAGTTTCTGTATCGCCAATTGCACCAGTGATGCCAGAGTAAGCATAATCTTTAGAGTGAACAATAGTACCATCTTCTAGATTAAGTACTTTTAGTGAAATTGAAATCTGACCAGAGAAATAGATGCTACCGTCGTCTGTTTTACCTTTAACTGCAGACATAGTGCTCACGTGACCTGTTAGACCATATTTAGCACCAAATTTCTTGAACGCACTCTCACGAAGATCTGCGCCGTTTAGAACACTCACAAGAGCTAGCTCAGAAGAAGAAGCTGCTTGGATTTCCGCAAAGAAAGATTCAGTTGCTGCGTCGATAACCTCTACACGTTGCGACTTAACAATCGCTGCAATCACCTTGTTTCTTATACCCTCAACGACCGCACGGTATGCAGAGTTTGCTGCACCTGGTAGAGTGAAGTTATCGACGATAAGTACCTCTTTAGAGGTAGTTGTTTCTTGTGCATTTGCAGTAAAGATGCATACAAATGCAAGGACTAGAGTTAGGATTTTTTTCATTTTTTTGTTTTTTGTTTTTAATTATAGTTTAGTTTTTGATATAAATTTGTTGTAAACAATAAGTAACAAAAAGAAGAGGCCTAGGGATATAAGGGGAGGTGAATCAGACCTTCGTAGTATGCACATAAATAACATAACAACTACTGCAATCCCTTTTGCCTCTTTTGGTTGGGTTGGTTAATTTTTCGTTAGTTTTAATCTTCTTGCCCCATAAATTATGGAGCCACACACAAAATAATCTCTTTCTAAGAGATACATTACATATATAGAAAATTGAATTTCAATGGATTACATAAACTTTTGTGACATAAAAAACGCTATAAACTTTACATATTCTTCTTTTTTGTGCAAAAAAATAACTTATAACACTTGATAATTCAATAGTTTTACATATATTTGTGTCGTAATAATATATCTCTTAGAAAGAAAACTATTATTTTTTATATTTTTACAATTATAGTAGCTCTAATATCATAGTATTGGCTCTATCGACTACTGCCGAGTCAAGCGACGCAAGGTAGATTTGTGTTGTCGTCTCGCTATCGTGACCCATTGCCTCGCTAATGACTGCTATTGGCACATTGCAGCTCCTTGCTACACTAGCCCACGAATGACGTGCAACATACATAGTTAGAGGTTCGCTAAGATCTAACTCTCCTGCAATAACTTTTAGCTTATTATTAATAAGGCTCTGAACATTTTTGTACTGATAAGTACCGTCCTTGCGGGATTTATAGAGAATAGGTAAGAGATATTCACTATCAGCGTCTGAATATTTACTCACAATTGCAGCCATACACTCTTCCCATTTTATATGGAGTTGTTGCCCAGTTTTCCGTCTACGATATGTTATAATGCCATTTTTAATATTACTCTTGCGCAAATACGCAATATCTACAAATGACATCCCTCGGGTATAAAAGCTAAAGAGAAAAATATCTCTTGCAAAACTCAAATCACTGTTTAGCGACAAATCTATCTCTTTGATTTTTCGAATAACATCAAGTGGCAATGCACGTTTAACGGTTCTCTCTACGCCAGTATACACGTGCTTGAAGGGGTAACGTTGCTCTACAATCCCTTTATCTACGGCTCTATTATATATTGCTCGAAGAATACGCATATAAAAAGAAATTGAGTTCATCGAGAGATTTTCGCCCTTTAAATATGCCTCGTACCGCAGCATAAGCTCGGGAAACATATCATCTAGCAGAACACCCGCTCCACGCTGGAAGCGCATAAAACTATTTATCGTTGTGCGATAATTCTCGGCTGTTCTATGTTTTGAGAGTTCAAAAAGTTGTGCAATTATATTACTGGCAAAGTTTTGAAGAGTTACCCCCATAGGCAACAACTATATCCTGGGCACTATAATCCTCTTTCGAGAGACTATATGACGAAATAATGCGAGTGAGCCTCGAAACCTCCAAACTAAGTTTTGCACAATAATCCTTTAGAATAGATTCTCTAGGGCAAGGTATCGGCGGGATGATTATTTTAGAAGTTGTTTTGTTCCATTCAGAGAAATAGAGTCTATACTCTGTTTTTATTATTTGTATTTCACAATTGTGAGCGATATTAAAGCATATAACGCCCCGTCGTCCTAATACATTAGCTCTTCTTAATTTAATTTTAAGCGTTGTCATTTTTTGCTCAAAATTAGTTTATCTTTTTCGAGAGTTAATACCAAAACGATATGTTTTAACTATACATCTTTAGAGGGAGGCAAAAGAAACGAGAGCACAACCATTTCTTTTGGTTATGCTCTCGCTTTCGTTGTTTGTTCTACTATGTTCTAGTTTCCTTAAAGGTGGGCTATTCTTTGGTTAGCGTATAGGGCTCGCCCTCTAGAACTACAGTAAGTTCATCGTCATCTATTGTGCCTGTTAAACTCTGACCCTCTATTATGAAGTAAACCGTAGGCTCTTCATATTCCCACGTGCCCTCGTAACTCTCGTCATATAGATCACCCAAAATACTTGACAACAAACCTGCATCGATCTCTGCTGTCATCGTAAAAGCATCAGTCGAAATGAAATTCAAAGATACTTTAATTGTCAATTCGTAACCCTCCATCTCAAAAGGCTCGCTTGCCGACCACGTCGTTCCCACCAAATCCGCCTTGCTAGATGGCGTACTAGACGACTCACAAGATACCGCTAGCATAGAGATAGCAGACAATAATAATAAACAAATTTTCTTCATCGCTTTTGTGTGTGTTTTTTAGTTTAAAGTTATCATATAAAAAAGTGGGGCAGCCCTTTTCAAAGAAGAACTACCCCACTGCATCAATCAAATCTCTATGTTAATTTGCTGGAACAAGCGTTGTCACACCTATACTTCCATCACCTTCTTCCTCTGTAATTACAAGCTTAGAACTAGTAAGTGTAGTGATTTCCACATAAGCATCTTCATACCATTCTCCGCCCCAACTGAAATAGAATGTGCCGTCTGACTCACTCTTCCACTTCCACTGAGCTAGACCTGCTGAGCCATCATCATAACCCACAAGATATGTATAAGACTTCGAGAAAAGTACTGTTGCCAGGTCATATTCGTAGTCAGGCTCAAAACTATTAGTATAGCCACTTACTACCCAAGTTCTGCACAGCATAGTTGTCTTTGTAGATGTAGACATAGGCTCTACAATCGAAGAATTAAAGGTCTCTGAGGTCTCTTCGTCCTCTAGGGTTAGCGTAAATTCCACACTGTCAGAATTACTAGAAACAACCTCTAGTCTACCGAAACCAATCATATTGACAGCATCGTCACCATCACTTTCATACGTACCAAAGATTGCTCCCTCATTATCTGCCTTTGTAGCAGCATTCTTTGAAGGCACAAATGCCTGTGGCGCATTATACTCGTCATTGCCAACAAATTTAACAATATAAGTCCCTTCAGAGGTAAACTCAAAAAACTCATAAATTTCACTGTCCTCAATCTCCCACTTTGCATCTAGCACAAGACCGTCAAGATTTGGATTGTTAGGTTCACTACTCTCTGAGTTGCAGCCTACAAATAGAAGCATTGCAGCACAGAATAAAAATAAATTTTTCATTTTTGTTTTAAATATTTCCTATAAGAGAGGTTCTAATTTTCCATCTTTTACTCCAAAATTTAGGACAAGAACCCCCTAACATCCTAGACTGAAGCATTTATCTGAGCTCAAAGTTAAGTCAAAAAGTTCTATAAAGCAAACTTTTTTTGAGCAAAATCCCTCTATCCGACTGTCTGCCAATACATTACGTTAAGGTAATTTTCAATCTCACAATCTATTCAAAGCGACACAGATTAGAAATCCCCTTAACTTACTCTGTTACAGTTAGAGTAACCTTATTTGTATGTAAATCATCCGAATCTGACGAAGCATATATAACATATTCCCCTGCATCAAGAGCAATCTCCTTCTGCCACTCTGATGCCTCAAACATCCAACAGCTACCGTTATTAGAGTCAGATGCTAGCGCATAACACGCCTGCCATTTATAGCTTGCCGCATTATCGCCCGACACTGTAAACGTAACAGTGTCACCCACTTTTGCAGTGCTTGGGCTGACGGTGAGTGTATAGTCAGAGGTTGTGGCATCACCGTTGTCCTGACACCCCACAAATGCCACAGAGATAACTAGTAGCAATGTTAAAATTAGATTTTTCATATTTTATTTGTTTTTATTTATAGGGGACTTATAATAATTCCCTTATAGTGAAAAATATCGGGGATGAGCAGCAAAAAGTCTTTGCAGTCATCCCCATATATACATCTACTCTGTTAGAGCGTCCCAATCAACCTCTACAATAACAGGTGTGCCATAAACACCATCTTTATCTTCGGTCACAATAACTAGTTTATATGACGAGTCGTAGAATGTGAAGGTTAGCTCGCCATCTGCATATAGATATTGATTGTACCAAGTGCTAGAAAGAATATAGCTACCCCAAGCGTTAGGAGTGTCATAAACAATATAGTCAGATGATACAGGAGCTACGGTTGCCATCACAGTGTCGTCAGAAAGGTCAATATTAAATTTAATATCGGCAAATCCGTACTCATCAACCGATCCGCTAATTTGAGTTGCTGATGCAGTTGTAGCACCATCCCAAGAGAGCGATTTAGTAGTGTAGGTATATTCGCAAACAGGACCATAAGTGCCGTCTGCATCCATACCCATACACCAGAAGGTGTACTCAGTAGACTCGGTTAGCCAAGAGATGCTAATTGTAGCAGTGCCAGAGCCATAATCATACGCTACGTTGTAACCAGAAAGAACGTTAGAGTAGATAACCTCTTGAGCCGACACTAGGTCAGTTGCGCTACCATAGCCTGTTGCATAGCCATACTCATAATATACCTTTGCACAATCCTTGAAATCAATAACGAATTCAGCAGTTGACAGTCCAGTATTGATAGTAACAGAAGGTTTTAGGTTCTCGTCTACCACAACGACATTTTCAATAGTCGATGCTTCGTAAGTAGTGATTGTACCAAACGCACCTGAAGTAGTTACTGGAACAGCAAATAATGTGTAATCAGTGCCAGTTTCAAGACTCCATAGAGTAACATCTAGTGGGTCGTACACACTTCCGTAGTAGTCCACAAAAGCATTAGGTGACTTAACTCCCCAATCGCTCACAAACCAGTTGTTTTCAACAACCCACTTGCCGATAGTTGTACCAGCTAGCTCAGATGTTTTCACTGCACCAACGTGAACAGACGAAATATTCTCGTTACCGTTACGAGTTACAGAAGCTGCAATTTGAGTAAAGTCAGAAGTTGTAGAAAGGAACTCAACCACGTCATCAGTTGCGTTGTTAATTACGAAATCTTCGTCGAATACACCTGTGGTAAATTCATATATTTCATAGTCGCTAAGCTCACCAACCAATGAACAAGAGACAGCCTCGCCACCCCACATATTGGTAGTAATTTCAACGTTCTCCACCTCTACCACAACAAACTTACAAGCAACACTTGGGCTCATATCGTAAGAGAATACTGAATAAACACCAGACTCAGTATATACAGTAGCACTTTGATACTCAATCAAGCTAGTAATATTGTTAATATCAAACCATTCAGACTGATCAGCGTAAACAATAACACCTTCACAACCTTCATTTAGGGTAAGTTCATAGGAAGCGTTAGTAGGACTTGTAGTGAAATTAGTCACAGTAAATGCAGTATCAGATTCTCCACTGTCATTAAGTGTTTCGAATGAAACGGTCACATCCTCACTTCTGTATTCGCCATTTTGGTTTGTAGCATAGAATACAACGTCATAAGTTGTTGATGCAGCAAGACCACTAAGTTCAACTACAGCAGCATTGTCGCTAAGGGCTACTTCTACTGGTTCGCTTGCACTCTCTCCGCTAACGGCTAGGGTATAGAATAGCTGGTCAGCATCCTCTACCGTAACCGAGAAAGACGCAAATTCAGACGTAACGCTCTCAGAATCAAGGGTTGCACTAACTACTGGATTGTAAGCAGCAAGTGTGGTGAAAGTCACCTCAACTTCGCTACTAGTGTTGCCGTTGTTTGTAGCATAAACTGTTGCAATATAGTCTGTTCTGTCACTTAGCTCAGAAAGTTCGATTGTTGCAGCATTGCCGCTGAGTGCAACTTCAACAGGGTCGCTTGCACTCTCTCCGCTAACGGCTAGAGTATAGAATAGCTGAGTAGCATCTGCAACTGTTACACTAATAGATGCGCTGTTGGCAGTAACGCTTGCCTCATCTAGTTCAGCACTAGTAACTGCTGGTTGGTCAACATCAAGGGTAGAGAAAGTCACGCTCTTGGTAGCAGTTTGTGAATTGTCTGAGCCTTCGCCAACAACTTCTACTGTGTACTCGCTATTTGCAGTAAGTTCTGATAGCTCAATAGTGTAGGTAGTTGCACCGTCCTCTAGAGCTACGGTATTTGAGAAAGCGTCACTACTGTCGCCTGTTAGATAGTACGAATAGATAAGCTCAACAATGTTTTCGCCAACAACCTCAATAGAGGCAGTTGTTTGAGAGGTAAGGTTTTCTTGAACAGTTACACTTGTCAAGACTGGGATAGGAGCAGGTTGAGGATCATCAGTAGCTTCACATCCCGTTAGTGATGCCGACAGAGCAAGAATTGCTAGTGGCACAAGAATAGAGTAGTAAATTCTTTTCATAATGGATAAATTTAGGTTAATTAATTGTTTTTAAGTGTTTAAAAAACACGGTATAGGCCGACATTATCTTGGCAGCCTATACCTTTATTTTAGTTTATTTTAGAGCACTGGCTCGCCACCCTTTAGGGCAATCCTCAAACTCATCTCTTTGAACGAGTAGATAGGAAGTCCAGTCTCTTGGCGGATAGTTTCAGCAGAGCTATCACTTACGTTGAAGTTATTGACAGGTTTAGCAACGTATTCGATTTCAGGTCTTTGAACAGTTTGCAGTGCAGGTGTGCGAGTAATCGTGTTGATTGCTTGCGGTGGTCTTACAGTGGTTGCCCTATTAAGCATTGGGCTAGAGGCTGCCTCTGAGGTATATTTAACATCTACCTGGTCGCCAATTGTAACCACGCCATTTTGATCCATATATATTTGAATGTAAGATAGCATTCTATTTGTTTCCTCAGCACCGTATCCGTCAACAACCACCCACATTCTTTTACCTAGCGGAGTGTCGTAATTGCTGTTCCACGCAACGTCGGTAGAAACAAGTCCTTGCGAAACGTTATTTTCTTTGAAGAAGCTTTCCAGAGTCTCTGTATCATTTACTGGAACATACCAACTCTCTAGCACATCTTCGCTGTAAATTAGGTGGTAGAAACCACGCACATCGGCTGAAGGTGTTACCAAGTAGTCCGTACCATAAAGCGAACTATTACTAGCATTCAAGATAACATTTTCTAGGTCAACATCAATATTGAACTCAGGATTTTCGCCACCATCATTAGATGCAGTCGCAAACGAGACCACCTTAACATCACTAGCCTTACCATCGCCATCCACAGACATATATAGGTAACTGTAAGAGGTAGCCGATTCGAGCGAAGGCCAAGACATCATAATGTTGTCACAGTACGCATTTGGCCAGCAGTTACCGTAGTCGTGCAGGTATGCTGCTTGTTCTTCTTTAGAAGAAGTGACAACAGCATCGTCGCTAAGAAGCATAACGTGGTAGAATTCACGTTGAGTATTATAGAACCCTTCCGTGCCACTTTCGTAAGTATTGAGTATGTTATAGTACGCCACTGCGGAAGTCTTGGTAACCTCCTCTTGTGGAATAGTAATCTCGATATATGGGTCAAAAGTGCCATCGTATGAATAGCTCTTAGTAGTCAGCGTTGCAACCTTTACAGGGGTGCTTATACCGCCCGAGGTATTAAGCCCTACTGCCACTACATCGTAAGTTGTGTTCTCATCTACACCA
Organism: Rikenellaceae bacterium; assembly: GCA_044433515.1. GTDB lineage: Bacteria > Bacteroidota > Bacteroidia > Bacteroidales > Rikenellaceae > Mucinivorans. Next base: position 37,755 of record JAWXTN010000010.1, read on the forward strand.
AAGTAGAATTCATCGTAAATGAGTTCAGGATATTCTCCTAGAGCATCATTATAGCCATAGTCAGGGTAATTGTTGCGGTGTTGCACCCAACCTTCGTCCCAAAGTGTACGTCCTAGATCTTCGCTTAGTTCAGGGTCAGCAAGGGCAGCATCAAAGTAGCCTGCTGCCTCCATTCTCCAATAGATCTGACGGCAATTTGTGCCAAGGCGACTAGTAATATACATACTACCCGCGCCAACGTGATGGAATTCAATGTCGTAGTCTGCTGGGGTACTATTATCTTGAGGGATAACCTGGTCGATATTTTCCACATAGTCATCACCTGCAACAAGGTTGCCGTCAAGTCCTAGTGCAAGGCGAGAGAAATCAATACCTTCTTGATCCCAACCTACTGTAATAGACCACTCAGCTTCTCCTGTTTGTGGGTCGCCACCAGCCACATCTAAAATCGCATCAGCATCTTGGTGAATGGTATATTCCATTAGTTTGGCATCACCTTGTCCCTGTCCCTCTAGCAGGTCATAATAATCTCTAAACTCGTCAATTTCTGCGGTTGCAGTAAAGAACTTAGCCCAGTATTTAGCGTCCGAGTTAGGGATGACTTTGTGCGTAAGGTGAATGTAGCCACACTCTGTTGTTTCAAGCGTTACGGCAGGGCTACCTGTGCGAGGGATAGCGGTAGTAGTGATAGGGAGTTCCGAGTACTCAAGCATCAAAATCCCCTCGGTGCCACCATCAGCGTAGGTGTCATAATCACCCGAGAAGGCTAGTGTATATATAGTATAGTTAGCATCTGGGAAAATCGGAGTAGTAGTATAAAGGTCTGAGTAGTTATGAATTGCACTACCCCCTTTTCCTAGGGTTGCAGTTTGCAGGTATCCATAAGTAGTTACAAAAGACTGCAAGTACGCTTCCTTAGAGATGCCCTCTTTGGCATATTCAAAGAAGAGGTTTTCCATAATTACGGTTGGTTGCACCATTGATAGCGAGAAGTCCACATCCTCTCCATTAGTAATCTCCCAAGTAATGCAAGTCTGTGAGCTTGAACCAAGGTCTATGGTGCGAATCCCTGCCGAGGTAGTGCTCGAAGGTTCTCCACTGTTAGCCGTAGTTGTAAAGGTTTCTATAACAGGGCCAACAACTCCTACCGAAGGAATTTGAGCCACTGCATAGAGTTTGTATTCCGTCTCAGCTTTAAGGCTCGAAATGGTGTATGTTCCTTGGCTGACACCTTGAGGGTTGCCCGCTTCGAGCACTCTGTCTGCGTCCATTTCCTCTGCGCTAGCTAGTGCATAGGCATAAGTTATTGACACTGCATTTTCTGAATATAGGTCAAAAGTTACGTTGTTATACGTAGGGACAATATTAGAAATAGTGATAGCTCCCGTAGGTTCCGAAAGTTCCCCATTACTGTCAGGGTCGGTACAGCTACTAAAAATAGAGAGGCTCGTTACTATTACTGCCAAAAAGGCAAGATGAAGTTTTGATAAAATAATGGTTTTCATTGGTATAGTTCTAGTCTTCTGGTTCGTTATTCTGTGATTGGTTCAAATTGGTAGTCGCTAAGCTCGTTGATACCAACTTCGGCAGCATTGTTAACGTGGTAGGTTGTTTCGTCTATTTGTTTAACAACGTAAGCAACGATTTCAAATGTTTCGAGGAGTTCGTCAGTTAGGCTAACCGATGAGTCAAGCTCAACACTATATTGGGTTTGCACCTTCTCGCCAACAGTACAGTATCCATTATCTCCGAGCAGGTCGCCAGTGGCAGAGTTCGAGAAGAACCAGCGGATAACGTGGTTTTGGCGATAGCTATCATCAGTAGATCCAGTCTGCTCGTAGTTGAAGCCACTCTGAAGGAATGCAACCACTAGTTTGTAGTATCCAGTTTGAGTGAAGTGATTCTCTATGTCGACAGTTAGCGTATGCCCTTCAAGTTTAGATTCGAGTTGAATGCCGACCGTTGTTGGTTCGTCAGCCAAGGATGTTTGCGCCTGGGTTACAAGATTAGAGGCGACAGGAGTTCCTGTAGTTTTCAGATCTTTGTTAGCGTCAATACATATAGTTGGATAACCAGCCACTCCACCGACAACAACCGATAGTGCGCTAGCAATGTCTGTTACTTCGAGGTCATCACCTTGGTGCACAGCAATTTCTATAAGTCTATCAGGGTAAAGAATATTTGCTGAGTTGATAGCTGTTGTTGCGCTAGGACAGTATGAGCACCACGTACCAGTAAATTTAAATATAATATTTCGGCGATAGTAAATATCCGAAAAACCTGTTTCTGTTAAGCCATAAACAGTGATAGGGTCAGAAACATAGCCATCGTACGATGCAAAGAAAGTGTGCGTCCCAGGTCTTAAGGTAGTAAACTCATTAGAAGTCATTACATCGTACCCTCCAAGTGAAATGTCGATTATCTGAGCACTTTGAGTGATATCTTGTCCGTCGAGTGTTACAGAAAAAGTTGCAATCTCCTGAATATCGAGATTAATGGTGGATTTATCTACTGATAGAACAAGCGGGTTGTCGCCATATTCCTCCGAAGTAGACTCTTTGCAAGAGTAGGTGAAAAGCATAGCTGAGAGAGCTATTAGAAGCAGGTAAAATTCTTTCTTCATATTGATTTGAGATTTTTGTGAATGTATTCTTGTTGGTATAAAATTGTTATAGTGTATTGATAGATGGGTAATTATATTTTTCAGGGGGAGTTCAAGAATCACTACCGCTTAAGGGAACTTCTAATAATTAAATTAGTGATACTATAAAGGTATAGTTATACCTCTAACTAACATACTAATTAGGAGTAAAATTAAGTAGCACTTAAAAGAAAAGCGTATGATTTTTGTACAGTAGGGTTCTAATTTTTTATTTTTACTCCAAAATCTAGGACAAAAAATCCGTAACATCCTATATTGAAGCGTCTATCTGGTCGCAAAGTTAAGTCAAAAAGTTCTATAAAACAAACTTTTTGAGCAAAATCTATCTGTCAGCATATTATTCAGGATGATTTTCAATCTATCAATCTGTTCAAAGCGACATAAATTGTAAGTTAAGGGGACTTCTAACAATTCCTAAACACAACAAGCATATACCCAAAAAGTTATCGCTCTAAGTCGCTGCATCCCAAAACAAGACGTATCTCCTCATAACTGTAACCCTCGCCCAAATGCTCTTTTACGACCTTTAAAGACGTATCAGCGCACTGAAGACTTGCAGACAGTATCACTGAAACCCTCGACTCCGAAACAAAATCGAACAACGACAGCTCACCACTCTTTACATAGCGAGCCAAGTGATTATATATAGTACCAGTCGTAAAGCCAACTCTCAGGGCTATCTCGTCAATTGCTAAACCTTCTTTATATAACTCATACGAAACTTCGTGATTTGCCCTCTTTCGCTCCTTTGGCAATCCTAATGCCTCAGCCTCCTCTTTGCGTCGCTCTTTGGCTGCTCGCCTAATGGCAAGTGAATTCTCGACAAGCTGTGACAAATAGCTCTGATGCCCACGCATATCGACACCCTCGTTCTCGATATAGTCACACACCACTCCTAGCACCGCCTCGCCATACTGCTTTAATTTCTTTGTGCTAATACCCCGAACCAGAAGTAGTTCCTCGGGATTTGTCGGCAGCAGTCTCTGAACCTCCTCCAAAACCTTATTGCCAAAGACCATAAAGGCAAGTACACCCATATCCTCAGCTTTCTCCCTGCGCCAATCGCACAACATCTCATAGAGCAGGGGATGAAGCATTTCACCAGAAGCCTCCTCTTTAGGAACTACAATCGAAGAGTTACGACTAGAGGTCTGAGAGGATTTACCCCCTGCTCCCGAAAGTGGCTTCTGCCCGAGCTTCGTATGTGTAACAATCTCAAACTTACGAGTCAAATAGCCCTCAACACTAAAGCCCTTATCACAAACATCCATAGCACTCCTCTTTAAAAGAAGCTCATCAGATAGTTCCTCCTCGAATTTCTTAAGGCGTTTCTTTATTTCCTTATTTTCGGTCTTTACCTCCTTTTGCGCCTTAGAGAAAGCACTAGAAAGACTCTCAATCCTAGGGATGAAATATCCTGCCGCCTTCACTAGTCTATCAGCTATAAAGCTATCAGAGGTATAGCACTCGCTACTTTCTACCGCTTGACGAAGTTGTATCTGAAAATTACGCCCAACATCGACCACCTCCTTTTGTAGCGAAAAATTCAAATCCCGAAGCTCCACGGTCAACTCTCCATCGCTACTATTTAATATAGAGATAGCCAAACTAAAATAGCCATCCACCAAACGGGAAAGGTTATCAAAGGCAAAGACCTCACACAGCATATCTGCATAATATCTACGCTTATAATCCCCAAGAAGTTTTTCATCGGGAGCATTCTGGGAGATAGCAGAACAAAAGCCGTCCACTACTCTATCACGCACAACTGCGCCCCCTCCAAGCGGTGTGCGCAAAACCATACCTTCGAGAGTACGACAGCGGCTAAGTGCCACATAGACCTGACCGTGCGCAAAAGAACGCCCTGCATCTATTATAACCCTATCAAAGGTAAGCCCCTGACTCTTATGTATCGTTATTGCCCAAGCGCACTTTAGTGGAATTTGCGAAAAGACACCCTTTACATTCTCTTCTATTTTACCCGTAGTGTCGTTCACGACATATTCGATATTCTCCCACCCGACCTTCGACACATCAATAGTCCGACTTTCGGTCTCGACAGTCACAACAGTGGGTGTATTATCGACAATCTTCCCTAGCATACCATTATAATAGAGCTTTTCGGGCGAAATATCATTTTTTATAAAGATAACCTGCGCCCCCTTCTTTAATTCCAAATAGGTGTCGGTAGGGTACGACCACTCGCTATAATCTCCGCTAATCTCTGCATCATAGAAAAAAGAGTCGTGAGAAATCTCAGCGAGTTTCCTCTCGTTTATTGTACTGACCGAGTTGTTATGTGTCGAGAGTGTAACATAACCCTCCTCATCGCTTGGGTTAAAGTCTGGGCAGTAGCGTGAATTTAATTCTTTAAGGACCTCTGGCGTAATATTATTATCCCTCACACTATTGAGCAGTTCGGTAAAGTAGCGGTCGCTCTGTCTAAAAATCTCGGTAAGCTCAATTGTAATGTAGTCACACTCTTTGAGTGCCAAAGATTCAAAGAAGTAGGGCGAAGGATAGGTTTCTCGAAGGGTCATCCACTCCTCATCCCTGCATATCGGGGCGAGCTGCTGCACATCTCCAATCATAAGGAGCTGCACACCGCCAAAGGGGCGTTTATCCCTTCTCACAAGCCGAAGAACCTCATCCACGCCATCGAGCACGTCGCAGCGCACCATACTTATCTCGTCTATAACGAGTACTTCAATCGAGCGTATAAGAGCCAATTTGTTTCGCCCCATACGTTTCAGCGGCATCCTTTCGCCACGCCTAAATACACCAAAGGGCAACTGAAAGAGCGAATGCAAAGTAACCCCACGAGCATTAATAGCAGCCACACCAGTAGGAGCAGCCACGACCATCCTTTTAGAGAGTGTTTCGCTCATCTCTCTAAGGAAAGTTGTCTTACCAGTTCCTGCCTTACCTGTAAGGAAAATATTCGCTCCAGTCTTCGACAGGAATTCTTCGGCAAGAAGTATCTCTTTGGTCTTTTTCATAACTTTTAGTTTGAGCTGTCCTTCGCAAGATTTGGGTGCAGTGCCCCTAGTCCTTGTTCTTTTGAGACTTCTCTCTTTCGTTTATAAAATTTATTAGAATCTCGTGCGCAGGGGTCGCCATTGTTCCGTGATTAAAGCCCTCTAGTTCATATAGCACACAGTCTTTATGACCAGAGAGTCTCATCATTCGCCAGAAGTAGGCGCTCTCCTCGTATCTACCATAAAGCTCCAGCTCCCTATCGCCACTGATAAGGACAATAGGAGGAGCATCTGAGCGAACGTGACTTAGAGGTGCGAGAGAGTCAACCACCACAGCAGTGGGCTTAATACCCCTCTCACGGCGAGTCTCGAAATGTGTAATCGAGTGACCGCTATACGATATAAGAGCCGCTATATCATTTGCCTCAATTCCATATTTCGAGAGCCAGTCCCTATCCATCGTAATGATTGTCGAGAGATAACCCCCTGCCGAATGACCCGAAAGATATATCTTCGAGCTATCTCCGCCAAACTTTTCTATATTATCAAAAACCCAACTCACAGCTGCCGCTGCATCGTCGATACACTGGACTGTCTCGACCTTGGGAGAGAACCTATACCCCACCCCGACAACTGCAAAGCCATTATTTTTTAACCGCTCAGGTATTTCTCTATGCCCACTAGTCAACCCACCGCCGTGAAACCACACAACCGTAGGGAAACCTTCGACACCCTCTGGGACATAAATATCAAGAAGACACTGCTCCTTTATATATATATCAGAGCTACCTTCTCTATAAGGAATATTTTCTAATGCCCTTTGCTGAGCACTAGTAGAAAGTGAGGAGAATAAAACGCTCACTAAAATTACACACAGGACTTTGCCTAGATTTAGATGTTTAATATTCATAACAGATATTTCAAACTTAGAAAATGTGTGGTAAAGTTATGTAAAATTTCGCACTTGTGCAAAGCATAAGACTATTGCCCTACAGAAGGGCTACGCATAGGCTACTCCAGAAAAGATAAATATAAAAATATGCGTGTTTCAAAATAAATGTGTAAATTTGTGAGTTACAATTATAGTAGGGCAGCACTTTAGCACAGACCATAACCTTTAGCTTAAAGAAAATTGATTGCCTTATCAAGAGAGACTTGAAGAATCTTTAAAAACCATAAATACAATACGAAAAGATGAGAAACATTACAAAATCCCTTTATTTATTACTCATTTCCATTACACTCTTTGCAGCATCGTGTTCACCTTCGGTTAACTCCGACTATCTGAATGTGCTGCCAGACGACGTAAGCGCACTTACAAGTGTGAACATTCAAAACATTTTGGACAAGAGTCAAGTCACAGAAAACGAAACCCTAAAATCTCTAATACTCCCTCAGCTAAAGGCTGTAATGCCTGCAAAGGAATACTCAAAGGTATCGGATGTTATAAATAATTTCAGCGAGCTAGGTCTAGAGACCAATGCTCCTATTGTCTTTGCCGTAGACTCTAAGGGGAATGTTATGGCAGTGGCGAAGGTCTCAGATATCGACAAACTCAAAGAGGGCGTAGAGCTAATGACCGAAAACAAAATAACAGATTCAGCTATCGAAGATGCAGGCGATTTCGAATATGTATATGACAAGGACGATTACATTATGGCGTTTAACTCAAGCGTGCTTGTAGTAAAGGACATCTCTAGAAGAGAGACAATTGAGCAAAAAGTAGCTGAGCTAAAGGCTGATTTTGCTCGCACACTAGCACCTGCGACTGAGGGCAGCTTCGTAAACTCTACAAACTTCAAAAACTTCTGGGCTAAAAAAGGTGATATAAAGTTCCTTGGCTCAACAAAGATTGCCGATAGCAGACAGATGGCAATGGCTACAATGTTCCTACCAGACTATTTCGGCAGAAACGACGAGGTAACTTGCATAGCAGGTATAAGATTCGAGGAGGGCGAAGCTATTGTAGAGATAGAGCCAATATTCTCGAACGAGAACCTTAACGGCATTGTGAACGACAACTTCAAAACTTTGAAAAACATCTCTGGCGACGCTCTCTCTATGCTTCCAGGCAGTGTGGCTGGATGTGTGGTCTTGGGACTTGACGGAGCTAAAATTGCTGCGACTATTGCTGAGTCTACAAAGCTCAGTTCGTTCCTTTCGAAAAGCGATATTAAAAAGGCAGAACAGTATGCTATGGGTCTTGAGGGAGATTTAACCTTGGCTATCACAGGCTTCGAGAATGATATGCCTACCTTTGCAGTTATAACAAAGCTACAAGACGCTTCTCTTATAGACCTAGTGTCTAGCTTCCTAGGCAGTGCTAGAGGCGTACAAATCGAGAAAATCGAGGGAAAAGAGTGTGCCTATAAGCTTTCTCAGCGCAACTTTGGCGAGCTATACTACGGTATAAGCAACGGCTATGGCTACGCTTCCAATAGCGCAGAGCTAGTAGAGGGTGTAGGCACAAAAGTAACGAACTCTTTGGCAGATGCACAGATGATCGAGAATTTCGACTCTGGACTTTTCGCTATGTGTATTGATGGAGAAAAAGCTCTAGAATTTTTCAAGGCAGCAAATCGCAGCAGCAGACTTCACCAGCTAGCCACTCTTGCACTTGACCCAATCGACTACGCAGAAGTTACGGTTGAGAACAAGGGCAATACAACTATTAAGGTTGTCTTCGACGATAAAAAGACAAACTCTCTACAACAAATTATGAATATCTTTATAGCTACGGCTATGCAAAGAGGTTTCTAGAGTTTCCCCTATAGAGTCACACCTACAAAACAACACACACAAAAGGCTATGGAAAAGATACATCTGCATAATGCAATCCCAGAGGTTTTCGCTGCAATAGAGCCGCCAAAGCCCTCAGAGCTATGGGGCAGCGAGGTTACCTTTACTAAAGGCGAAAGGTATCTCTTGCAGGCAAGTTCGGGCGATGGCAAGTCTTCACTGTGCAGCTATATATATGGTTATCGGAACGATTATAGAGGGAGCATCGCTTTTGACACTCTCGATATTTCGCTCTTTAGGGAGAAACGCTGGGTAGATATACGCAAAAAACACATCTCTATCCTATTCCAGGACTTACGGCTTTTCGACGAGCTGCCAGCCCTAGAGAATGTAATGCTTAAAAATGCGATTACCCGTTTCAAAACTAGAAAAGAGATTATATCACTTTTCGAAGCCCTTTCGATAGGCGACAAGCTACACAGTAAAGTGGGCAAGCTCTCGTGGGGACAGAAGCAGCGTGTGGCATTTATACGTGCCCTGTGTCAGCCCTTCGACTTTATAATTCTCGACGAGCCAATAAGCCACCTCGATGCAGACAATAGCGCAACACTCAGCTCACTACTCACCAGCGAGCTACAAGCCCAAGGGGCAGGGGCAATTGTCACAACCGTGGGCAGCGACCTTAAACTTGACTACTGCAAAACTATACGACTCTAAAGACACACGACTATGAAATATATCTGGAGACTATTATTTAGACATATAAGCATCGGGCAATTCCTAGGCTTTGCACTAGCGAACCTTTTGGGTATGACAATTTTGCTTCTTGGGGTTCAGTTTTATAGCGACAGTTCATCGCTATTAAATTCGGGTGACAGTTTCTTCCGTCCCGATTATATGGTAGTGAGCAAGCCTGTCAGTGCGGTAGAGATTTTAGGGACAAAGGGGCGCACTTTCTCTGACGAGGATATCTCAGAGCTTCTCTCACAGCCCTTTATACGCAGCGTTGGGGCATTCACTCCCTCTATGTTTAGGGTTCGTGCGGGTCTCGAACTACCCGATAAGGGCAGCAGCATATACACTGACCTATTCTTTGAGTCTGTTCCCGATAAGTATGTAGATATTGACCTAAAGGACTGGCACTACACCGATGGTGACGAGATGATACCTATTGTAATACCTCGCAACTATTTGAATCTTTATAACTTTGGCTTTGCTTCGTCACGCAATATGCCAAAGGTCACAGAAGAGCTAATTTCTCTTGTAGAGATGTCTATACAAATAGGAGAGGGGGCTGAGGCAGAAAGGTTTAGAGGGCGTGTAGTCGGCTTTTCCGACAGACTCAACACGATACTTGTACCAGAGTCATTCCAAAGGTGGGCAAATGCCAACTTTGCGAGTGAGGTATCTTTAGAGCCTTCACGCCTTATTGTAGAGGTAGAGAACCCTGCCGACGAGCGTATAGCTATATACTTCGAGGCGAACGAGCTACAAAGCGAAAACGACAAGCTAGATAGCGGTAAGGCGACCTATTTTTTGCGCCTTGTTATTGTAATCGTTCTTATCATTGGGTTTGTCATATCGGCACTTTCGCTCTATATTTTGTTACTAAGCATTTTCTTACTTCTGACAAAAAATAGCCATAAGCTCGAAACGCTTATCCTTGTGGGGTATAGCACACGTCGAGTGGCACTTCCCTATCAGATATTTTCGGTTAGTGTGTGTGCGGTAGTTATAGCCTTGGCATATTTTATAGTAGACATATCGAGGGGTGGATACCTTGAGATAATAGAGACACTTAGCCCTGGGGTATTTAGGGGGGATATGACACTATGTTTTATTATGGCAGCGTTTTTACTTGCCTTCACGTCGCTACTAAATTGTTGGGTTGTACGTCGTAAGATTAGTGCCCTTATGTATATGCACAGAACTAAGAAAAAGAGGTAACTTTTGCATATCTCAAAAATATGTTTTACTCTCAAGCAGCTGAATACATACAAAGAGTAAAAAGAGGGGGGAATCATATAAATATCGAAGAAAAATAAGATAAAATCACAAAAAATTGTTTTTTTTATATTTTTTTTCTAACTTTGTTATAGTGATATGCCTTTTCACGTATCACAAAAGAGTTGTTATAAACTGTATTTTCGCAGCCGTACAAAAGCCACACAACCACAATAAAATGGCGACTGAGATAGGCAGAACTGAAGCACAATAGAAAAATATAAATTTAATAACCAACATAAAACTAACAAATTCAAGATGAAAAAATCATTACTACTAGCTGCTGCTGTAGGTTTCGCTATGTTTGGATGTAGCAAATCTCCAGTTGACAACGTTGAGGTAGAGGGTCTAAAGACCATCAGCCTTACAGTATCTGCTTCGGACGAAGCTGATACCCGTGTATCTATTACTCCTGACGAGAACAACAGCATTTGGACAGTACAGTGGAGCGCAGGCGACTGCATTGGAGTCTTCTCTGAGGTTATGGACGAATTTGCGATGAGCAGCTTCACAGATCCAACTGGTCAAAATGCGACCTTCACAGGTACTACATCTGCGTCGGCAGGTCGTTTGGTTTATCCTTACAATCCATCGGCTGTATCGGGCAACATTCTGACTGTTGATTTGAGCAGCCAAGACTGTGATATGAAGAACGATTTCTCGGTTCTAGGTTCAAGCATTAATATGATTAGCTCGGATATTGTATCTCTAGAGGATGCAGTTAATCCGAACCTAAAGCATATCGGTGCAGCTCTTCAAATCAAAACTACGTTCTCTGATCTTGACGCAGATGCTGAGTATTACATCGAGAGCATTGAGCTTTCGAATGTTCCATCAGTAGCGAGCGTAAATCTTCTTTCAGCAATTACTGCTACGGACTTTATGACAACGTCAGAGGGTACAATGACAATTAATGTGTCAAACTCAGGTGCACTTGTCAATGCTGAGACTTATGTTACAAACGTAGCTATTCTTCCATTCACTCTAGCTAGTGGCGATGCTCTAAGTGTCAAATACACACTTAAGTCTAGCGCAGAGGGAAGCAACACTTCACGTATTGAGAAGACTTGCACAGTAACTAATTCTACTGGCGCAGAGGCAGACTTTGCACGTGCACTTCACCACACTATCAATGTAGATTGCTCTGTGGCTGACGCAACTGTTACTAATGCTACTACAACACTTGGTTTCTTTGGCTCTGGTAGCTCATCAGACCCTTACCAAATTACATCGGCTGCCGACCTTCGCAACCTTGCAACTTACGTTTTTAATAACACAGCGTTTTCTTCGTACTTTATACTTACAAACGATATCGACCTAGGATGTTCTGAAGACAACGTATGGTTCCCTATCGGTAGTGCAAACACTGGTGGAAATAAGTTCAAGAGTAAATTCGACGGTCAAGGTCACACAATCACTGGTTTCTATATTGACAACCCTAACCTCAGTGAGTATGCAGGTCTATTTGGTGTATGTATCAATGGTGCAGAAATCACAAACCTAAACCTTGAAGGTACAGTTAAGTCAACAGCTAGTGCTTGCGCATCGTTTATTGGTAGAATGAACAACACTGGCTGTCTTCTTGAAAATTGCTCGTTCACAGGCGAACTTATCAATGACGGTGTTAAGGACGCTAGCGGTAGCGTTAGTGGTCTTGTAGGTAGTATTGCTATTAGCACTTCTTATGTAAAGAATTGTTACGTTAATATCACTTGTACTCAAGGCACTGCTGTTTCGGGTATTACTAACGACCACCGTGGTACTATCGAAAACTGCGTAGTAGAGGGTACTATCACTGGAGCTGTAGGTCCTGTAGGCGGTATTGCTCAAAGTTGTTATAGTGGTATTACTCTTAATACAATTAACAAAATCAACATTACAGCAACTGGTGATAACATTGGTGGATTTATCGGTCTAGTGAAGGGCACTTCATACGTTGTTAACTGTGTGAACTATGGCGATATAGACAGTGGTACAAATCACGCAGGTGGTATCATTGGTAGTGCAACATCTACAGCTGCCCCTGAGAGTGATGGTATGATTCAGAACTGTGTGAACTATGGTACTATCACTACTCCTACTTCTGCAAACTGTTCTCCTATCTTCGCAGGTACTGCTGAGGGAGTTGTTGGAAGCAACTGTTACTATTTGGCAGGTACAGCAGTAGGCGGTACAGACCAAGTAGTGGATTACACTACATCTATGACAGCTGACGAGCTAGCTACAGTTGAGTTCATCACATCTCTTAATGCTTATGCAGAGGACTATAACGCTGCTCCATTCGACGCTTCTGGCTCTAGCCTAGTTGGATGGAACTTGGCAGGTGATTTCCCACTTCCTATTTATGGTACTACTCCTGAGGGTATTGTTGTAACAACTACACAAACACTTTGGACATCGGTAGCGTCACCTAACTTCGGTGGTGGTTTGGGTACTGAGGCTTCTCCTTACGTAATTGCTTCGGCTGAGGAATTGGCTCACCTAGCTGTTATCTGCGAAAGCGACAGCCAAGCAGGTGTATATTTCACTTTGTCTACAAACATTGATTTGAGCGGTAAGGTATGGGTTAGCATTGAAGGTTTCGCAGGAAACTTCAGCTACAACGGTTATACTATTCAAAACGCTACATCGGCAGTATTTGCTTTGTAGGGTTTATAACATAGGATAGATTTAGATTTTATTGGGTTAGCCCCTTGCGACATATTTTTGGCGCAGGGGGCTTTTTTTAGTGATTAATTATTAGTGATTAATGATTAATGGGTTGAGCTATAATACAGTAACCGTCTCCACGATGATGCATTGACAGTGATGTGAGCTATTGGGCTTGCCATTTGTCGGGTAGTAATTCACGCAGGGCGAAGCTTGGGGTGTGAGGTGGTAGTAGTGCGATACGG
>JAWXTN010000011.1:0-50566 GCA_044433515.1 Rikenellaceae bacterium
GAGGTTAGGGGCTAGAGGTTAGGGATTAGAGGTTAGGGATTAGAGGTTAGGGGCTAGAGGTTAGGGGTTAGAGGCTAGGGGTTAGGACGGTTCGGTTTTTGGGGGTTGGTGTCTGCGGAATCTTCGATTCCTTTTTTGGTGTCTTTCTGACACCACCCCCCCGCTAGCTCTACACAACCTCGCATCCGTTTCTTAGCCGTTACTCAGCAGTTACTCAGTATTACTCAGCCATTACTCAGCCATTACTCAGCCATTACTCAGTAGACTCTCATCCGTGTAAAAGCCGCCTGCCATCGCCCTAACGCCGGGCGGGCGGTCCTTCCCAGGACTTGGGTGCAATGCCCCTAGCCTATGTTTGTACTCCCTGATCTATAACCCCATTTACAATTCTCTTTTTCACTTTTTCACAATTAAGCTAGCAGCCATTAATCATTAATCACTAATCATTAATCACTAATTAAACTCCATCTACGTAATGGGCAGGGGCGTGCGTGCCGTCACAGAAAGGCTTATTACGAGACTCACCACAGCGGCATAAAGTGACCCTATTGCGTGGCTGATAGTACTTCCCCTCAGGCGTTACTAGTGGAATGCCCCCCATAACGAACAATGGACCGCTAACCTCTAGCTTTGTGTCCTCTATTAAGCACACAGCAGGAGAATACTGCGGCTCAAAGACCTCACCGCTCTCTCTATCCCATACCTTCAAACGACCAGCAGGACAAGCCATAGAAGTCTCAATGGCAAGCTGACGCTGCGATAAATCACTGCTCCGCTCCACCTGATTCCAAGTCCTGCCCTTAGCATCACAAAAACGTGCAAAGGCACACAACTCCTCTACATCGGTTAGCACCAGACTCCCCCCATCTATACGCTCTGCCCTATCCAAAAAAACAACCCCTGGCTCGACTTCTAACCGATAATCCCACTCTCCACTATCTGCCGCACCCACGTGCGAACCATCACATATAGGAGCACTACCACTCCGCCCACAGCGACACAAAGGCGTAACCCCTCCACTGTTAGAATAGTCCATATCCCCAATATCATAACCCACCGAACAACCCTCTGCATCGCTAAGTATCGAATAGGTTCTAATAGGCACTTGACCATACAGACGGTAAGGACCCTTCTCATCTATCTCAATCCTATACTCCTCAGAATTCAAACTAGGCGTACCACTCTCTGGCACTGGAATTTTCTCATTGTTTTGCATCGCTACTTATGTTTTAGAATGTATATAAAAAAAAGAAAGAGCCCCTTAATTCCTTAAGACCTCTTCCCACTCATATAGCACAAGCTACAATATATGTACCACTCTAAAACCCCCACTAAAAAAGAGTTCGAACTTCTCTCTAAAGGGGAGTTCTAAAACAACTCTATGCCATAATACCCCATAAGAGTATAACCCAACCACAAAACCGCCACCACAAATACTATCACAGAGAATACCCACCAAAACTTCGACACGCTCTGAACCCTAGGATAAGAAGCCCTACGACCCTGCCGCAAGTCTGCAACTGCCCGACGGCTTAACTCCAAATTCTCCTCCAGTTCCAATACACGTGCACGCAAAACATCCAAATCGTCGCCATTCTCTCCACCTGCCAACTCCTCATCTATACCGCCGCCCAAACCTTCGTCCAAGCCCTCACCCAAGCCCTCACCCAAGCCCTCACCCAAACCCTCATATAAGCCGCCTGGCAAGTCCTCACCGCTCTGCTGCAAAATAACCTCCGCCTCTGCAATATAAACAGGTGCACCAAAAGGCTGCAAAATAGAAGCAAAATCCTCCGCCAAAGCCACAACACCCACACCACACTCCAACTCACAAAGACCCTCGACAACTAGAACCTCCCTCTCTCTATCAAAACTCTCCTCGAACCACTCATCATAAACCCCACTGGCACTCTCAACAAAACTCTCCTCGTCAAAATACCCCCCCACATTTGAATTCTCCCTCAGATAACGAGCCAACGAAACAATGAAATCGTCGCCCTGACCCTCGTCCAAAACCAAACTATAACAAGGAGCACACATATAACCCTCATATACAAAACCTGCTGCCTCCCTCTCAAGATACAAAGTTCCAACGCTAGGCATCGTAACCCTACGCCCAGACAACAACAATCGCTGCAATAGATATGGAACAGAACCCATCACTGTTATTTCCTAATTTTTTATAATCTTCTCCCCCAAAAACAAAAGAGGGCAATAATCTATTTCTTCTTCCCACCCTTAGCAAGCGGCATATTCGTATAAGGATTAGCCTTACGCCTAAAAGCATAAATCAAAACACCCACACCGAAAAGGATAAACGGCAAACTCAAAACCTGACCCATATTCAACCCACAGCTAGCTACCATATCCAACTCCCAAGCCTCCTGCACATTTTTGATACTCTCAATCACAAGTCTAGCCCCAAAGAGCATAATGAGAAATACCCCAAACATCACACCACGCTTATCGCTCAGTTTCGTGCGGTAATATATGTGCATCAAAACCGCAAAGGTCACAAGGTACATAAGTGCCTCATATATCTGTGTCGGGTGCATAGCCATAGTCTCGCCCCTGCGCACGAAAATAAAACCCCAAGGCATATCAGTAGCCGTACCATAAATCTCAGAATTAAACAAATTCCCAAGCCTTATACAAGCCCCGCCAATAGCCACCACTATACCGATACGGTCGAACATCCACATCGAAGGCATCTTCCACTTCCTGCTCCACAAAAATATCCCCACAACAAGTCCAAGTGCCGCTCCGTGCGAAGCCAAACCTCCTGCCCTAAAGTCCAAAACCTTAACATAAGGAAAAGTCGACTGGAAAGGATCAAGAATATAATACGAAAAGTCATAAAACAAACAGTGCCCAAACCTCGCCCCAAGCATCGTGGCGATAAGCATATAAAAGAGTGCCGAAGAAGTCAAATTCTCATTGAGTCCCTCACGCTTCACAATACGCCCAAAAATTCGCTCCCCTATCAAAAACGCCAAAAGCCACATCAAGCCATAATAGGCAATCTCAAAAGACCCTATCTTAAAGAGTACTGGGTTAAAATCCCAGGTAATAGCCATTAAACTCATAAATTCTGTTCTATAAAATTAGTTAACTCTACAAATTCTCCAAGCGACAAATTCTCTGCCCTACGAGTGAAAAATTCGTGCTGTATCTTCTTATCTCTAAGGGGCTGGAACGACGAATAAAGAGCATTCTTTAGCATCTTTCTGCGCTGCGAAAATGCCCCCTTCACAACCCTACGGAACAACTTCTCATCACACCCAAGGTCACTCACCCCATTGCGTGTGCAGCGTATAACCGCACTCTGAACCTTCGGAGGAGGAGAGAACTTTTCTGCCCCCACTTCAAAGAGGTACTCCACATCATAGAACGCCTGCAAAAAGACACTCAACACTCCCCCCTCACGACTCCCAACTGGTGCCGCCAAGCGTACTGCCACTTCCTTCTGCAACATCCCTACAACCACTGGCACACTATCCCGACTATCCAAAATATGGAAGAATATCTGTGTCGAGATATTATAAGGAAAATTCCCGATAACAGCCGTAGAAGGCTCAAAAGGCATCTGCAAAAAGTCCCCCTCTACAATTCTGCCTGCGAGCTTTTCGGGATAATGTTTCTTCAAATAGTCCACACTCTGCCCGTCAAGCTCAATGACCGAAAAGTCAAAATCCTTACGTTCTATCAGATACTGAGTCAAAACCCCCATACCAGGACCTACCTCCACCACACGCTCTGCACAACCCTCTGGTAGCGCATCTACTATATCTCCTGCTATTGTAAGGTCGCACAAAAAATGCTGACCGAGTTCTTTCTTTGCTCGTACTTTTCCTGTCATATATTCTTTTAAAAAAGGTTCTAAAGAGAAGTTCTAAAGTCCCATAACTCCACAAAGGTAGCTATTTTTTTGCTCTCAACCACTCTTTACGCCCTGCTAATTTCAAAAAGATTTTCTTTAAAGTCTCTTCCTCACACTAATACACGTCAAGGCAAATAAACTCCGCCAAGGGATGTCTACTTTTCAGATAGTCTTTAATATACTGCTGGCTATCCCTCAAAATCGTAGTATCCTCCACCTTTGGATATAGGTTATAAATAACACTATGAAGTTTGATGCCACGCCTCTCTATCGCTTCAAGACTCAGCAGCGTATGGTTCAGACTCCCTAGCCTTCCGCTTGTAGTAAGGATTATCTCATAGCCTCTCTCTGCCACAAAATCTATTGTCAGCAGCTCACGAGTAAGCGGAACCATTAGCCCCCCTGCCCCCTCCAAGAGTACTCTATCGTACCGCTCAGAGAGTAGCTTTGAAGCTCCGTCGATAGCCTCGAAATCCAACTCTCTACCATCTATCTCCGCTGCCAGATGCGGCGAACAAGGATACGAGAATATCTGCGGCATCGTTATACGAGCATCGTCCTCATCGGTGAAGGCTATACCCATCATCTCTCTATGCAGTAGAATATCTTCCGAGACATCTACATTTCCTGTCTGCACAAGCTTCTGTGTAATAACGCTATGCCCCTCATCCATCCACCTACGTGCAAGGAAGCCCGTAGCATAACTCTTTCCTATATCAGTATCTATACCGCTTACAAAATAAACATTCTTCATTTCCTTTTCAAAATTAAATATATCGGATTATAGGTCAACGAAACACCGCCCCCGCTCTCTAGTGGGAAGCGCAGGGAGTAGTCTCGTAAAAATTCTGTCAAACGTCCACGTGTCCAGCTCGTAGCCTCAACTGAGTTTACACCCGTTAGCTTCAAGTGTCTAAGAACGCTACTAGGGCTATCGAAGTGGAGTGTAATATGCTGCTCTCTGCTATAAAGAACCTCGAACTCTTTCTCTGCTAGTTTCTCAATCTCCTCCCTTTGAGGATAATCTAACCCCACGCCGCTGAGTGTCGTAACTTCGAAGAGGTTATCCCCCCCAAAGGTCGAGAGAGCCATAAACCCTCCGCTCTTTAGACTCTCTGCGGCACGCCTAAAAAATCCCTCCAAATCTTCGAACCACTGAATAGCCGACGACGAAGCCACCAAATCAAGCCCACTAGGCAACGCTGCCTCAGAATTATCAGCGTCATAGGCAGCGAACTCCACACCCTCTCTCTCTGTAAGCGAACTTAGAGTCGCCCCCATCTCCTCGCACAGGTCATTAAGGTATAGAGCATCGGGCGAAAACTCCTCATAGAGTCTATGCGAGAGATGCCCTGTTCCACAACCCACCTCCAAGATTCGCTGAGGCATACACCCCCCCACAAAAGCGAGAAGCTCCTCTATGAGCCTTTGGGCAATTTGCCGCTGAACCATAGACTCACTCTGATATGTCGAAGCTGCCTTGGCAAACCTCAGTGCTATTAATTCTTTATCCATATATTTCCTATAAAACTCGCTATGCTCTTAAATATTCATCAAAAATCGCTATCGAGAAGTGATACCCCTCCACAACTCTTACATCCTTATGCTCCTTCCACGCCTCCAACTGATTAGCTGTGGGTATAATATTGTCGGCAGAGGATATTACAACCTCTGAGAACTGGAACTTCGAGCGTTCACTTTCGCTCTGCACAGCCATACCCAAGGCCTCTAGTTCCTCTCTTAGCTCCTCCAGACCTCTACGTGGGCAGAGTGCCAAAAATTCCTTCACTCCCTCGCTGCCGCCACACATACGCCGTCTAAACTTCACAAGCCCAGAGGGAGAAAAGCCACTAAGCGTACCCTCGAAAATAGAGGGAGGAATACCCCGTGTCTCATCTATTGGGCTAAGCGTTCCATCCATTGCCACTGAGCGCACGATATTAAGCCCCCTAGCCTCCTCAGCCCCCAAGACAACACCTGCGACCCATACCCCAAACGACCACGCCACAACCTCCACTCTCTCATATCCCTCAAACAAAGAGTAGTCAAAGCTCAGCGAGCGATAATCATAACAAAGAAGGTAATCCATACCCTCAGGGCGAAACCCTCCAAAGAGGTTATCGTCGCTGCCCCATCCTGCAAAGAAGACCCTTAGAGTCTTTGCTCCACTCTTTACTATAAACTGCTGTATCATATAATTTCAATCAATTTTTTAACATCATTCTCGCCTACACTCGAAGTAAGCGACAGCCTCAACCGTGAAGTTCCCTCAGGCACAGTAGGCGGACGAACCGCAAGGGCATATACCCCCTCGCCTCTAAGACGCTCAGACAGTGCAATAGCCTCAATGCTCTGTCCCACAACTACAGGTATGATATGACTCTCAGAGGGCATACTATACCCCTTTTCCATAAGCCCACTACGCAAAAGACCGCTCACTCTCTCCAAGGCTTCTCTACGCTCCGTAAAGCCCTCCAGTCGCTGCATAACCCACTCTGTCCACAGCATATTAAGTGGAGGCAGCGCAGTATTAAAAATAAGCGTACGCATCCTATTTATCAGAAACTCTTTAACAACCCTATCGCACACCGCATACGCCCCCACCGAACCGATAGCCTTACCAAAAGTTCCACACAGAAAATCTATATCGCCTATTACCTCCATCTCCTCGGCAACGCCCAGCCCCCTGCGCCCTCTCACACCGATAGCGTGCGCCTCATCTACGTAGAGCATAACCGTAGGGTATTTTCTCTTAATCTCCACAAGCCCTCTAAGGTCACACACATCTCCGTCCATACTGTAAATACTCTCCACTACAACGATAACTTCCAAGAATTTCCCTTCCGCCTCTTTTATATACTTTTCTAGCTGCTGAAAATTTTGGTGCTTAAATCTGCGATACTGCGCCCCTGAGAGCTTAATACCGTCAATAAGGCTAGCGTGCACGAGCTTATCTGCGAGTATAAGTGTCTGCGAAGAAACCACAGCAGGCAATAGCCCACTATTCATTCCATAGCCACTACTAAAAGTTAGGGCAGCTCTCCCAAAGAGTTCTTCAAGGGTCTTTTCAAGTTCTCTGTGCGCTGAGTAATTCCCCGATAGCAGACGTGAGGAAGTAGCCCCCATCTGCATTTGGGTCATATCCACCGATTCAAAGAACTCCCTGCGAAGTTCCATATCCGTGGCGATAGAGAGATAATCATTCGAGCTAAAGTTCATTAGCCCCCTTCCCTCCACAACGACACTAGAGCCACTGTGCTCTACACCTGGAAGTACTCTTAGATTTCCTGCACTCTCCAATACCTTTAGGGTATCTGTTAATCTTGTCTTCATAATCTTTGCTGCTATACCTTTATAGTTCACCCACAATCTTCACAACCGCCTGGGTAAGAGTTCTAAGTTCTTCGGGCGAAATTATAAATGGCGGCATAATATAAACGTTATGCCCAAATGGACGCACCCACACGCCCTCTTCTACAAACCTGCTCTGCATATATGCCATATCTACCTCCTCTTTGGTCTCTACCACACCTATCGCCCCAAGCACTCTAACCTCCCTCACGGAGTCCAAATCAGCGGCAGGAGCTAGCTCCTCTCTGAGCTGCCTTTCGATAGCTGCTACCCTATCTTGCCAAGGCGACTCTACAAGCAACTTTGTAGAGGCAAGTGCCACGGCACACGCCAAAGGGTTAGCCATAAATGTAGGGCCGTGCATAAAGACAGACGGCACACCACTAGAAATAACCTCTGCCACTTCGGCACTAGCAGCCACTGCCGAGAGGGTCATATACCCCCCTGTTAAAGCCTTGCCTATTGTCATAATATCGGGCGAGACTCCTAGATGTTCACACGCAAAGAGTTTCCCAGTACGTCCAAAGCCCGTAGCTATCTCATCGAAGATAACTAGCAGCCCATTCTGACGAGCCAACCGCACTGCCTCTCTGAGATATTCTCTGTGATAGAACCACATACCTCCTGCCCCCTGGACAATAGGTTCAATAATCAGCGCAGCTAGGCTATCGGCATTTGTTTCTATAATTTCCTTTAGCGGTTCAATCTCTGAGCTATCCCACTTCTCTGCCCCAAAGGGTGTGCGAGGCTGAGGCGCAAAAAATCTCTTAGGCAGACTATCGCCAAAGAGCGAGTGCATACCAGTCACAGGGTCACATACCGACATCGCATTCCACGTGTCACCGTGATATCCCGAACGAGTAGTCACAAAATTCTTACGTCCTTTAAGCCCCTTTGCGCTTTGGTATTGAATAGCCATCTTTAGAGCCACCTCCACTGCCACCGAGCCGCTATCGGCATAGAAAATCTTCTCTAACCCCTCAGGCAAGATATCCACGAGCAGCCGCCCAAGCTCAATCGCAGGCGAGTGGGTAAAGCCTCCAAACATAATGTGTGACATCTTTTCGCTCTGCTCCCGAAGCGTTCTATTAAGCACATCATTATTATATCCGTGAACAGCACACCACCACGATGACATCCCGTCGACAAGTTCTCTACCGTCCTCAAGGGTTATAAGACACCCATCAGCCCTCTCCACCTTGTAGGTCGGCAGAGGGTTAATCATAGAGGTGTAGGGATGCCACAAGTGTTCTCTATCAAATTCTTTATCGCTGAGGGTTCTATTACAATTCATATCCGCACTCTTTTATTAGTTCTTTATCTTCTTCAACGGTCGAGCCGATAGTTGTCAACAAGTCGCCCACTATCGCAGCGTTAACGCCTATTTTTAGGGCTTTGCACAGCACCGATTCCCCAAGCGAACTTCTCCCTCCTGCGAAGCGGAGATAAGCCGTAGGATGCACAAAACGGAACATCGCCACAGTCCTTAGGATTTCTGTGTTCGAGAGCCTAGGGCAATCCGCTAGTGGTGTACCTTTGATAGGCTGCAAAATATTAATCGGCACAGAGTCGACTTCTAGCTCACTGAGAGTAAGGGCAAATTCCACCCTTTGGCTCTCGCTCTCGCCCATCGAGATTATACCTCCCGAACAGAGCTTCATACCCACTTCCCTTGCAGCCTTTAGAGTCTTTAGCTTCTCCTCCATAGTGTGCGTTGTGCAGAGTTCTTTAAAGTACGAAGGAGCAGTCTCCAAATTACAGTGATACCTTCTCACACCGCCCTGATAGAGTTTCTCTAGATCAGCCTTCTCCATAAGCCCCAGCGAAGCGCATAGTTTCAGTTTAGTGTTCTCAGCTAGATGTTCTACAATTGTTTGTAATTTCTCGACCTCTTTACCGCTAACCCTTCTGCCACTTGTCACAAGAGAGAATCGTACTACTCCTTGGCTTTCGTTATACTTTGCGTGCCTTAGACACTCCTCTTTATCCAGCAGGGGGTAACAGTCCACACCCGTAGTGAAGTGAGCAGACTGAGCACACCAGGCGCAGTTTTCGCTACACATTCCCGAGCGTGCGTTTATTATCGAACACATATCGAATTTCTTCGCAGCGCATTTTTGAGTAATTTCCTCGGCAGCGGCAAAGAGTTCCGCTTCGTCTGCCTCGGTTAGAAGCCATAACCCCTCGCTGTGAGTTAGCTTTTCGCCCTTTAGGGCTTTATTTTTCAGTTCTTCAATATTCATTTTCTTTTCTTAAATTTTACGCATAAAAAAACACGTCACTTCTTTTGCTGACCTTCGCTCTGGTGGGAGAAAAAGAAGTCACAAAAGCAGTGCGTGCACAGACCTTTAAATATTGCCCATAGGGCTTATAACAATATTCTTTTGGGGACAGGTTTAGCCCTTGGGGCGTTACCAGACAGAAAGACATAGCCATAGCCTCTGTATTCATATCCATACTTTCGGCTGTATCCTCTGCATCTGAGAGAGTATAATTCTGAGCGATTCTAAGAGCCGAGTGTGTTTTACCCTCTGAGCTACCCTCTATATCACTAGAGAGTTTACCGATAGTCACGACTCTACCAAGTGACAGGAACGCAGCATAACCTTTCCTCAGCCATCTTTTGAAGCGGAGTGAGGGTTTAGAGTATTTTAGCGGACAGTTCACAATACGTGATTCGTTTTAATGAAACTCAAAGGTACTATTTTTTTTGAGAAAAGAGAAATTTTTTGTGTGGCATCTACAAAAAGCACACAATTACCTACTTATAGGTATTGTGGAGGCGGGCACAATGGGCTACCTTTGCAGTATCATAAATGGAAAACATTGATGAATAGCAGATAAATTTTTTTTCTTAAACACTAGGCCACCGCTGTGATAGCAGGCGGCCTTTTGTATTTTTAGGGCTATGCGTATCTTTAGGGAACTTCTAAAAACTGAACTTTAAAACAACGCCTCTGTGCACATCTCAGTAGAGCAACGGCATTAGCCGAACTTTCCTTATGTCTGCTCTTATGCAGGGTCGTGTCCGTGTCCCCCCCAGGGGTTACATCTTAGGAGTCTCCAGATTGTTTTTGCTAGTCCTTTTATAAGCCCATATTTCTTAAGGGCATCAATAGCATACTGCGAACAGGTAGGAGTAAACCTACACGCCGAGGGGGTGTATGGCGATATACACAACTGATAGAATCTGACAAGAAGCCAAAAGGGATAAATCAAAATTGTTCGAATTATCCCTTTTGTGCTTTTCTTTTTAGTAGTTTTATCTATGTGTTCACACATAATATCATTCAGGGAGTTTTAGAACTTCCCCTAAATTCTTAGCCGATAAATTTCTCAGCTACGTATTCAGCTATTTGCACGGCATTCGTTGCAGCACCTTTTCTTAGGTTATCTGCCACAACCCACATATTAATAGCTTGAGGGTTGTATAGGTCAGCTCTTAGTCGACCTACAAAGACGCTATCTTTACCGTGAGAGTATCTTGCCATAGGGTATTGTCCTTCGGCAGGGTTGTCTAGCACTTCGATGCCTTCGCTATGTTCTAACAGCCACTTCACGGATCTAAGAGTGAATGGTTGCACGAATTCTACGTTAACGCTTTCGCTGTGACCGCCTACTACTGGCACACGCACAGCAGTTGGCGACACCATAATTGTTGGATCGCCTAGGATTTTGTGTGTTTCGTTTACTAGCTTCATTTCTTCTTTAGTGTAACCGTTATCTGTGAATACGTCACATTGAGGGATACAGTTTTGTTCGATAACATACGGGTATGCCATATCTCCTTCGAAGTTACCAGCTTTCTCTTGGCTTAGTTGATCTAGTGCTTTTTTGCCAGTACCTGTTACAGCTTGATATGTAGAGACTACGATTCTGCGGATTTTGTATGCTTCGTGTAGTGGGGCTAGAGCCACTAGCATTTGAATAGTTGAGCAGTTAGGATTAGCTATAATTTTATCGTCAACGGTTAGAGATGTTTTATTAATTTCTGGGATAATGAGTTTATTATTAGGGTTCATTCTCCAGGCAGAGCTATTGTCTATGACGTAGCATCCTATTGCGGCGAATTTTTCAGCCCAGTCAAGGGAAGTTTGACCTCCGGCAGAGAATAGAGCGATTTGCGGTTTTTTGGCTAGTCCTTCTTCTGGCATAGAGACTTCTATTTCTTCGCCTTTAAAGACGATTTTTTTACCTTTAGAGCGCTGTGAGGCTATAGGAATAAGTTCGCTTACAGGGAAGTTTCTTTCTTCTAGGACTTTAAGCATTACGCCACCTACTAGACCTGTTGCACCGAATACTGCTACTTTCATATTTTTTTGATTTTAAATTTTAAACAAATAAATGGGGATAAATTTCGCCACAAAATTACTTAATATTTCTCAAAAATCAAAACATTTATTAAGGTGTTAGGTCTTAGGTGTTAGGTGTTAGGTTGTAGGTTGTAGGTTGTAGGTGTTAGGTTGTAGGAGAACCACAGTAGACACCCTAGGCTAGCAGCCATTAATCACTAATCATTAATCATTAAAAAGACCCCTAGGCTAGCGGCACTGCAACCGTGTCTCGGGAGAGACCGCCTGCCCGGCGTTAGGGCGATGGCAGGCGGCTCGCAGACGGATTAGAAACTGTTGAGTAAAACTGAGTAGAGCTGAGTAATACTGAGTAACGGCTACGAAACGGATGCGAGGCTGTGTAGAGCTAGCGGGGGGTTGGTGTCAGAAAGACACCAAAAAAGGAATCGAAGATTCCGCAGACACCAACCCCCAAAAACCGAACCCCTAAAATCGAACCCCTAAAACCGAACCCCTAAAACCGAAAAAAGCAAAATTGTTTTGCACATAAAACAAAAAAGCACTATTTTTGTTCTATACACAAAACAAAACGAGCTATGAAAAGAGAAATTATCAAGCAAATTATACTAGACAATCAAATCGAAGTAGCCTCATATCAGGTTAATCCTCGTAATTTTAGGTTCGAAGATTTTGGCAATTATGTACTTGTAGGTATTCGTCGAGCAGGAAAATCATTTTTGCTCTACCAACGTATGCAAGAGCTCTTAAGCCAAGGGATGGATTGGAGCGATATGCTTTACATAAATTTCGAGGACGAGAGACTAATTGACATAGGAGTAGAAGATTTAAACCTACTACTTGAAGTGCATCTAGAGTTATATAACCGTCGACCAATTCTGTTTCTTGACGAGATTCAAAATATTGACGGATGGGAGAAATTTGCACGCAGACTTGCAGATTCAAAATACAGGGTATATATCACAGGCAGTAATGCAAAAATGCTCAGCACAGACGTACAGACAACCCTGGGCGGTCGTTACCTAACAGTTGAAGTTTATCCATACAGTTTTGAGGAATTTTTAAGGGTAAATGACCTAAACGTAGATGAGAGCCTATTTCATTCTACCGCCTCACGAGCAAATATCTTTAACCTTTTCGAAGACTACTTCCTTTACGGAGGATTCCCCGAAGGAGCCACACTCTCTGCAAAGCGAAACTACCTAACTAGCGTCTACCAGAAGATATATCTTGGAGACATAGCAGCACGCAACAAAGTAGATAATAATTTCGCACTTCGAGTAATGTTTAAGAAGATAGCAGAAAGCATTAAACAACCCCTTTCATTCTCACGCATATCGAAAATCTTATCTTCAACTGGCGTTAAAATAGGGACTCAAACAGTGATAAACTACATAGGCTACGCTAAGAATGCTTGGCTGCTAAGTTCTATCCAAAACATCGCAGGCAAGATAGCAGATAAAGAGAGTAACCCGAAGTACTATTTTATAGATAATGGAATTTTGTCCTTACTTTTACTTAACACCAACACCTCTTTACTTGAGAATCTTGTAGCGGTAACTCTACTTCGTCGCTATGGTCGTCAGGATGCAGTGTTCTTCTACAACAAAAATGTAGAGGTAGATTTTTATATACCAGACGAGGAGATAGCCATCCAAGTGTGTTATAATTTGAGTACCGATAGCGACACCTATCAAAGAGAGGTCAGAGCTTTAATTAAACTTCAAAAAGTTTTACCTTCGAAACGTATGATTATTATTACCAAGGAAGAGGAGCGTACAATCGAAATAGAAGATAAAACTATCGAAGTAATCCCGATATACAAGTGGCTACTCTTTGACAGTATGCTCAAAAGTGACACACTCTACAAATAAAAGATTTATAGGGGGGAGTCTAATTTCTCTCCCCCCCCCCGAAAAAACGAGAGGCGAGCTACTTATTAGCCCACCTCTCTTTTCTGCTATGAGGATTTCTAATACCCCCCTTATGTTATATGTACCTTAAAAGTACAGCAAAACTATTTTTTAATAGCCGCTACACCTGGAAGAACTTTACCTTCCATATACTCTAGAAGAGCACCGCCACCAGTCGATACATAAGACACTTTGTCTGCATAACCGAACTGATTAACACAAGCTACCGAGTCACCACCGCCAATAAGCGAGAATGCACCATTAGCAGTAGCCTCAGCAATAGCCTCAGCAATAGCACGTGAACCAGTACTGAACGAAGGCATTTCAAATACACCCACAGGACCGTTCCAAAGGATAGTCTTAGAAGCCTTAACAACCTCCGAGAAGCTAGCTTTACTTTCGTCTCCGATGTCCATACCTTCCCAACCTTCTGGGATGTCGTTTGCTGGGCACACTTGTTTGTTACAATCATCCGAGAAAGCATCACCACAAAGAGCATCAGATGCAAGAACAATCTTAACACCCTTTTCCTTCGCTACTTCAAGGACTCTAAGAGCTGTTTCGAACTGGTCTTTTTCGCAGATTGAGTTACCGATATTACCGCCCTGAGCAGCCTTAAATGTATAAGTCATACCGCCGCCTAGGATTAGGTTATCTACCTTATCCATTAGACTTTCGATAATAGTGATTTTAGTAGAAACTTTCGAACCGCCAAGGATTGCAGTGAAAGGCTTTTCAGCATTTTTAAGCACAGCGTCGATAGCCTTAAGTTCGTTTTCCATAATATATCCGAACATCTTATCTTCTGCAAAGTATTCAGCGATAAGAGCCGTAGAGGCGTGAGCACGGTGAGCTGTACCGAACGCATCGTTGATATAACAATCAGCATACGAAGCTAGTTGTTTAACAAAACCTTTTTGAGATTCTTTAACTGCAACTTTAGCTGCTGCTTTTTCTTCGTCAGTAGCGTCAGCTTCTGTTCTAGCTTTGCCCTCTTCTTCAGCATAGAAACGCAAGTTTTCAAGAAGAAGAACCTCGCCAGCTTTTAGTTCAGCGGCAGCTGCATCAGCAGTTTGGCAATCGTCAGCGAATTTAACACTTACTCCCACTAGTTTTTCGATAGTAGGGATAATGTGCTTCAATGAGAATTTTTCAGTTACACCCTTTGGTCTGCCAAGGTGTGACATAAGGATTGCAGCACCGCCTCCCTCTAATACTTTTTTGATAGTAGGGACAGCAGCACGAATACGTGTGTCGTCAGTAACTGAGAATGACGCATCTAGCGGTACATTGAAGTCAACTCGGATAATAGCTTTTTTACCCTCGAAATTGTAAGTGTCAATTGATTGTTGCATTTCTTTTAGTTATGTTTTAGTTGTTTTTATGTTATTATTCCTATCCCAAATATAACGAATTTTTTTCAAAAAAAGTTCATTCGATGCAAAGTTACTTATTTTTTTTGATACTTTTGTCTTAAGATACAGTTTTTAGAGCATCAAATATACCGATTGTTTACCATAACTCAAGCATAGATACAGGTGAAATTTAAAGTAATACATTTCGAGACACTAGCTTCGACCAATGACGAGGCGGCAAATGGAATATATAGACACGGCGATGTAATAGTGGCATCTTACCAGAGCAGTGGTAGAGGGCAGCGTGGCAATGTGTGGCATAGCGATGAGGGAAAGAACCTGACCTTCTCGTTGGTTGTAGAGCCTAGAGAGATAGCTGCTAGCTCTCAGTTTCTCATTTCTATGATGACCTCTGTGGCGGTCGCCAAAACCCTGGAGAGCTATGGCGTAGAAGGCGTAGAGATAAAATGGCCAAATGATATACTTGTGAGGGGGCAGAAGATTTCGGGTATTCTCATCGAGCATAACCTATTGGGGTGCGAGCTTAGCCGCTCGATTATCGGTGTAGGAATTAATGTGCGCCAAGAGAGCTTCAAGGTAGAGGGAGCGAACCCTACTTCGCTGAGCCTACAGCTTGGACGTATGGTCAAGTGCGAGGAGGTATTAGAGCGATTCCTCTCCACTTTCAAGAAGCTATACCCTATGTCGACTAACACAGACACGCTAAGCGAGCTATATACCTCACGTCTATACCGCAGAGAGGGTCTACACCCATACATTGACGCAGAGACCCACGAAAGTTTCCTCGCCACCATAGAGTCGATAGACCCCAATATGGGAGGCATAACCCTACGATTAATAGACAACACCCACCGCACCTATTATTTCAAAGAAGTAATTTTCGCCTAACTTTTTCCTAGAGAGGTTTCCAATAAATTTAGTAAATTTGCAAAAAACCAAACTGCAATGAACATTAAACAATACATTAACAATATAGACATAGCCATTAAAGCATTCTGGGATATACGTTCTGCACAAAAGAGTAGCCAAAACAAGAGCCTCACCAAAACAGAAGGCAATAGAGGAGCCGTCACAGGAGGCAAGCAACTAGACGGTTTTATTTCTCTTATAGAAACATTGTGCCTAGATGCGGGGATACCTAAGGATTGGATATACACAAAAAATAATCATATCCCAGGATATTTTAGAGCTACTAAAGATTGGGATTTATTAATAATATCGCCCAAGAAACAACTAATAGCCGCCATTGAGCTAAAATCTCAGGTGGGCTCTTTTGGCAATAATTTCAACAATCGCTCAGAGGAAGCTATTGGCTCTGCCTGTGATTTTTGGACTGCATTTCGTGAGAATGTCTATCCAAACTTTCCTGCGCCTTGGCTCGGGTACTTAATTATTGTCGAGAAATCAGAAAAGTCCACCTCTACTGTAAGGGTCAGCAAACCTCATTTCGATGTTATGCCAGAGTTTGAGAAGACAACATATCTCGACAGGTATGCTATTCTATGCAGAAGGCTTATTACTGAACGGCTTTATACCTCGTGTGCGACAGTTTGGACTTCAAGAGAAAATTACAGTTGGGGAGACATAACAAGTGAACTTTCTATTACCAGCTTTTTAATGAATCTTTCTGCACACCTACAAACTATTGCAGCAATAACAAAACAGAAATAACAAAACAGGAACAGCAAAAAAGGCGAAAGAAATGAAGAAAAGAAAATTAGGGGATGTTTACACCTCAAATTTTACGGTAAACTATATGCTAGATATGGTAGGCTTCGTAGCCTCTAAAAACCTATCTAACATATTGCTTATCGAGCCTTCTTGTGGAGAAGGAGCATTCGTTATCGAGATAGTTAAGAGATTAAAACAATCTTCCGAAAACTTTGGGTTTTGCTTCTATGACACTCTACAAAAAAATTTTACTTTCTATGACACTGATATCTCTAAAATCAAAATTTGCATAGAGAAGCTAAAAGCCATTGGCATAAACTTTCCTGACAAAATATTTAGATGTGAAGATTTTCTATTATCCCAAAGTCGTTTTGTTGACATTGTGATTGGCAACCCTCCATACATCAGACACGAAAGAATAGATGAGACATTAAAAGCGAAATACAAAAACACATATTCAACTTTTAAATATAGGGCTGATTTATATATAGCATTTTTCGAGAAATCTTTATCTCTATTAAACGACAATGGGAAGCACTGCTTTATATGCTCCAATCGTTGGTTCAAGAATCAGTATGGTGCGCCTTTGCGTGAGCTAATCTCTAGAGAGTACTCACTAAAAACGATCCTCAATATGGAGCATACAAACCCTTTCGAGGAGTCAGTTATGGCATACCCTGCAATAACTCTAATTGAGAGGACAATAGAGCGAGCGAAATACCTTAATTATTTATCTGTTGACAGCATTGAATCCCTTAGGGGGGGTATTGAATATAGCAGAGTTCCAAATACCTTGGACTCTTCTAATTGGACTGAGTTGTTTAACCCTACAAATTACGGAGGGTCTCTTTATACCATACCAGAGTTAGGTTTTAACATAGGTATCGGAGTAGCGACTGGCGCAGATGACATCTTTATTGGCAGTAAGCTTTATACAGAAATCGAGCCAAGTTTACTCTTGCCAATAATTACAACAAAAGACATTGCTGGTGACGGCATCTTGTGGAGAGGCAACTACATATTCAATCCTTTTGATAAAAATGGGAACATAATTGAGCTTGCAGATTACCCTAAAGCACATCAATACCTTTCATCTCATAGCGAGAGGCTAAAAAGAAGATATGTATCAAAAAGAAATCCTCAGTATTGGTTTAGGACAATTGATAAAATAAAGTCAGAGCTTCTTACCTCTCCAAAGATTATTTTACCCGACATAGCTACAAGTAGATTTTTACAAATTGACGAGGGAAAGTTTTACCCCCACCATAATTTATATTACATAAAATCTGACTGCATATATAAGCTTAAGATATTGTGCTCTATTCTAATGTCTGATTTTGTTTATAACCAGCTAGTCGCTCTTTCTAGTTCGATGAATGGTGGTTATCCTAGATGGCAAAGTCAAAACATAAAAAGACTAAAAATCCCTAACTTTATAAAATGGGATAGCTCAATAAAAGAAGATATCATTAACCTCTACGACAAAAAAGACATTGCTAGCTTAAATACATTAATCAATAGTACTTTAAGCTAGCAAAGATATATTTTTTCTTTAGTATAATAGACACGGGGAGTTTTAGAAACGCCAGCCCACTAGGAATGTGAATGTGCTTGTTTTAGCTGTACCTATTTCGTCGTCAGCGCCAATTCTTGTGCAGGCGATATTGTAGCGTGCATCTAGCATAAGTCCCCAGCTGAAGTTATATGCTAGTCCGACAGGTATAGCGAATGCTGCTTTATTCAAGTCCAAGAGGCTTTTATCTTCGTCGACATTTCCAATCTGCAAAGTAGACGATACTAGGAACGACGGCATAATACCTGCATTAACCGAGAAACCTTGCCATAGATATACCTTTGCGAGAATTGGCACGTCTATGTATCCTAGCTTCGCTGTGAAGCTAACGTTTTTGTCTCCTGTGTAGAATTCAGAGTCATACGAGTGACCGCTGTATAGAGCCTCTGCGCTTAATCCGAAGACTTTTGCTGGTCTGAACTCGAAGTATAGACCGCCAGTAAATCCTGCTTCTAGCGAGGCTTCCAAATCGCTAAGACCGCTAAGCGATGTCATATTAACACCTAGTTTCACACCGAAATTTAGGACTTTGTAATCTTGCGCCTTTGATGCTGAGACAGCACAAATCATTAGTGCTGCACACATAAGTAATAATTTTTTCATACCTTTGTATTAGTTTTAAGGGTGAGGCACAAATTATGCTTCACAGGTTTGTACACTATTTATGCAGGGGAGTTCCCTATCGAGATATAGCAAGCCTCATACCAAGATAATTAGCCACCAAATCTACTTGCAAATATATGATAATTTCCAGTAACTACAAAATTAATCTCGGACTTAGTGTTCTCTTTGAGAGGGCGGATGGGTTTCGAGAGATTGAGACAGTTATGTATCCTGTCAGTGACCCTATGCTTTGTGATATTGTGGAGGTTATTCCTTCGGGGGAGTTTATGTATAGTGGGTCGGGCATAGAGGTAGACTGTCCTTGGGAGAAGAATTTGTGTACACGAGCATTTCGGTTGATGCAGTCTTGTTATGGGTTACCAGAGGTGCATATACATTTGCATAAGCGGATACCTTTTGGTGCAGGTTTGGGTGCAGGTTCGGCAAATGCTGTGGCGGTGCTTCGGCTTTGCAATAATGTATTTGAGTTAGGTTTGAGCGATGAGACTCTGAGGGGTTTGGCTGCACAGTTGGGTAGTGACACATCTTTATTTGTATCTGGGAGGGCTGCGGTAGCAACAGGCAGGGGAGAGATACTTCGGGAGATATCGTTAGATTTGTCTGGATATTATTTAATGCTTGTGAAGCCAGAGGTAGGGGTATCTACTGGTGAGGCATATTCGGGTGTAGTACCGAGCCTTGAGGGCTTGCGCCCAAGTGAGATTATAGAGCGTCCTATTGAGCAGTGGCAGGATCTACTCATTAATGATTTTGAGGGGAGTATTTTCAGAAAGCTCCCTGTACTACAAGACCTAAAAGAGTCAATGCTTCGAGCAGGGGCAATATACTCAGCAATGAGTGGCTCAGGCTCTACAATTTTCGGAATTTTCACAGCCCCCCCGACCATAGCGTTCCCCCATTTCACCCATATCGTCAGGCTTTAGGTATTAGGTTTTAGGTATTAGGTATCAGGGGTTAGGTATTAGGGGGTTAGGTATTAGGGGGTTAGGTATTAGGGGGTTAGGTATTAGGGGGTTAGGTTGTAGGCTTTACATAATGATTAATGGGGTATAATAACACCTACAACCTAACACCTAAAAAAACATTAATCATTAAAAACAAGATTCCAGCCGAAAATACCACGCTCAAAAGTGCGGCTATGAGTATGCTCATTTCCTGCGCTATATTCTAGAAACTCGCCAAAGGGAGTTATATCCCTCTCTACAATAATATAATCTACCTCTACCCTGTCCTCGTCCAAAGCCCGAACAGAAACCACTCGCTCTGGAACAAGATGACATACCTCTACAAAATAGACATCGTCAGCACCCGATAACGCCCTATAACTCTCAGTGCGCTGCTCGTTATAATATCTCCTACCCTCATCGCTAAGCGACACCCGAAGAACCGTACGCCAAGAATTAGCCTTGCCAACCTCTACCTCCAATAACCCCTCATCCACCAAAACGCCATACTTCCCCAAAGCATATCCCATAGGTTCACTATGATTTGCCTCAGTGAGTATCTCATCACCGATATGCAAAGGAGCCGAAAAATACTCCGTAAACTCCTCAAGACCCTGCAACTTATACAAAGCCTCATCCTCAGAAAACTCCCCAGCACAACCCCACAAAACAGCACTAAATACAACTGCCAAAAAAAAGTTACCTACGTTTCTTGCCATTTCTCTGTTTCTTATTTTTAGTTTTTGAAATCTTCTCATAAAATTTAACACTTTCTCTCAAAGGCGACTCACTCTCCAAACCGTCAGGCAATTCACTAAGCTCACGAGTATGAAAATCCAGAGTGCCCACCATCTCAAAATCGAGCTGTTTACGTGCCAAATCCGCCCTCTTAATCTTTATACGCACCAAATCCCCAAGAGTAAACCTCCTGCCGCTATTATGCCCTATAACGCTATAAGTCTCATTGTCGAAAGCATAAAAATCATCGGTCATATCCCTAAGCGAAACCATACCCTCAATCTTATTCTCCTCAATCTCCACATAGACTCCCCAGTCAGTCACACCAGAGATAACACCATCCCACTCGCTGCCAAGCTTATCCTCCATAAACTCCACCATTTTATACTTGATAGAAGCCCTTTCAGCCTCAGCCGCCAAAACCTCCTGTGCCGAAGTATGCTCACACATCTCCTCATACTTCACCGCATTAACCGAACGTCCACCCTCCAGATAGCGAGCCAAAAGCCTATGCACCATCATATCGGGATAACGCCTAATAGGCGAGGTAAAGTGCGAATAAAATCCAAACGCCAAGCCATAGTGCCCAATATTCTCAGTCGAATACGAAGCCTTCGCCATCGAACGTATTGCAAGTGTAGAGACAAGATTCTCCTCCGCCTTACCCTTAACATTTTGAAGCAGCGAAGTCAACTGTTTAGCCACAGCGTTACCCTTAGTGGCAGTCAGGTGATAGCCAAAGCGTGTGATAAAGGTCTTAAACTTATTAAATTTCTCTTCATTAGGCGTATCGTGAATACGGTAGATAAATGTCTTAGGCTTCGCCCTACCCTTGACCTTACCGATTCTCTCTGCCACACTTCTATTGGCTTGAAGCATAAACTCCTCAATAAGCTGATTCGAAGCCTTCATTTCTTTGAAGTAGACACTCTGAGGCTTGCCGTCTTTGTCAAGGACAAATTTAGCTTCGTCACGCTCGAAACCTATCGAACCAGCAGCAAATCTCTTAGCTCTAAGTTTAACAGCTAGACTGTTGAGTGTTAGAACCTCCGTCTTTAGAGGATGAGTATTTGCTTCGCCCTCTTCTATTATAGTTTGTGCATCTTCATAAGTGAATCTCTGGTCGGAGTATATAGCAGTTCTGCCGAACCACTCGTCTACGATTTCCGCCTCATCGCTCATTTCAAAGACTGCCGAGAATGTAAGTTTTTCTTCGTGAGGTCTGAGTGAGCAGAGGAAGTTCGATAGCTTTTCGGGGAGCATCGGCACGGTTCTATCTACTAGATATACGCTTGTCGCTCTTTGGAATGCTTCGGTATCAATTTCGTCGCCTGGTGTGACGTAGTGCGTAACGTCAGCTATGTGCACGCCTACTTCCCAGTTTCCGTTTTCCAGTCTGCGGATTGAGAGGGCATCGTCGAAGTCTTTAGCGTCAGCTGGGTCAATAGTGAATGTAGGGATATGTCTCATATCTCTACGCTTTGCGAACTCTGTTTCGTTTAGGTCGCTATCAATATTTGCGGCTAGGTTCTCAAGCCTTTCGGGGAAGGCATAAGGTAGGTCGTATTGAGCTAGTATGGCGTGCATTTCGGTATCGTTGTCACCAGTTGCTCCTAGCACATCTAGTACTACTCCTACGGGGTTCTTCGAATCTTCTGGCCATTCCGTTATTTCCACTAGCACCTTTTCTCCGTCTTGTGCATTTTTGAGGTTATCTATATGCACGAAGATATCTTTCGTGAGGGTTTTGCTGTCAACCTCTACGAAACCGAACCTTTCGCTTCTGACCATAGTACCGACGAATCGGCGTTTACCTTTTTCTAGGATTTCTATGATTTCGCCTTCGGTTCTGCCGTCACGTCGTTTTCCTATTATCGCTACTTTGACCCTGTCGCCTTGCATAGCCTTTAGGGTACGCCTAGGTTCTACGATAATATCTTTAGCACCTTCGGGAGCGTCGTCTACTATGATAAATGCCACACCGCTTTGGGTCATATCCACTTTACCTGTTGCGGTTTTAATTTGCGTACGGGTGAGAATATATGAGCCTTTTTTGTCAGGGCGGGGTTCAATAATGTTATCTGCCAGCAGCATATCCAGAGCGGTTTGGCAGTGTGTTATAGAGACTTCAATGTCAGTTGTGGCAAGTCGTCTAGCGATTTGTTTTGCTGAGAAGCTGAGCTCAGGGTTAGCGTTATAGATTGTGAATATCTGGTGTATAAGTTCACGAGTGGGTTTATGATTGAAATTTTCGGGGGTATCGTGTTGTATTTTAAGTCTTTTTCTTTTCTGCATTATAATATATTTTTGAGGTTATTTTTATTATTTTCCGCAAAGTTACGAAAATTAGGTGAGTTTTAGATTTTCTATGTAAATTATTCTCTATTATAGCCATAATAAAGCAAAGCCACTCACCCCCTAGCTGCCCCCATTAAGTTAGCTACTCAAATTTATGTCCCTAGCCTCTTTGGAATACTTTTTGAAATCCCTCACTCTACGTGTGGGACACCTTTACGAAACAACCATAAAACCTCACACTCTCGAAACTATGAAAAAACTGACACTTCTCCTCACCGCCCTAGCACTAGTGGCAAGCTGCGCAACAGCCGAGAATCGTGCTATCCAAGAACTAGAATCTAAAATTCTAAAAGCCCCCGAGCTTGAACAACTCTCCCCCGATACCGCAATAGAGCTACTCCGCCAAGGTAACATAAACTTCGCAACGGGCAACGCCACACAAAGAAATCTCCAAGCGCAGCTAGCCAAATCCCTAAAACTAGGGCAAGCCCCCAAAGCTATCGTCCTCTCCTGCATAGATTCAAGAGTACCCGTAGAGATGATCTTCGATATGGGAATAGGCGACATCTTTGTAGCACGTGTAGCA
Organism: Rikenellaceae bacterium; assembly: GCA_044433515.1. Classification (GTDB taxonomy): domain Bacteria; phylum Bacteroidota; class Bacteroidia; order Bacteroidales; family Rikenellaceae; genus Mucinivorans. The sequence goes on from JAWXTN010000011.1 coordinate 23,265, forward strand.
GGGAACGTAGTGAGCGAAGATATGCTAGCGAGTATGGAATACGCCTGCAAATACATAGGCAGTAAAGTAGTGCTAGTATTAGGGCACGAATCCTGCGGTGCTGTAAACGCTGCCTGTGCAGGACTCGAAGACGGCAACCTAACCGAGCTAATGGGAAGAATGGAGACAGCCGTTATACTAGCCTCTGAAGAGGGAGGAGACCCCTTCTCTAAAGAATTCCAAAGCCGTGCCGTGCGCTACAACGTAGAAGTTATGAGAGAGAGAATCCTACAAGGCAGCGAAATACTAAACTCTCTTGCCAAAGAGAATAAAATCAAAATCGCAGGAGGTGTCTTTAACCTATCGACAGGGCTGGTAGAGTTTATCGAATAGGCCACCGCCCCCCCTCTCCAAAGTAAGCAGCGCAGACTTAAGAGCTAAACCCCCTCGATACCCAACAAGGCGACCGCCAGAACCGACAACCCTATGACACGGCACTATCAAATGAAAGGGGTTAAGATTACACACCCTGCCAATTGCCTTAGAGGCAAGTGGGCTACCTACCGCCACTGCGATATCCTTATAGCTCCGTGTCTCTCCATAGGGTATAAGAGTTAACTCACGAAAGACCCTCTGAGCAAACGGACTATATGAACTATAATCTACCTCAAAGCTAAAAGAAGTACGCCTCCCCTCGAAATACTCCACCACTTCGTCATAGACCCTATCAGAAAAGCTGCTATGGCAGTCATAATCCTCCTGCTTCTCGCCCTTTTCATCCTCCACACTAAGCCTAAGAGCACAGAGCCTCTCCCCCCGATACTCAATAGTACAGAGAAGACTGCCCTCAAGGCGATACCCAGCTCTAAGTACATCCCTAGAATATATTTTTTTTGTCCTCATAAATATCTCATCCAAGTGAAAGCGATTCTCATACTAATACTAATAGCCTGCCTACTGATATGGTTCTGGCGTTCACACCAAAGAAACTACCAGTCACGCCACAACAACACTCCACTGTCCCTATGGTACGACGGAGCAGAGGGCAAACTCTGCATAACCAAAAACACAACCTCATCTGCCATAATAGAGCTAACAAATCAAGACAACCACAAGGTACTGGTCTCAAATTTCCCGAAGAGCGAGCGCATTGTAAAAATCCCCATTCGGGGCAGACTCTATAAAGGCAAATACAAAATATCGGTCATCTCAAAAGAAGAGACCGCCACGTGGGATATGGTAGTAAAAGGCTGCTGTATCAGAATCGTAAATAGAAGTTAGTTTTTTTTCAAGACTCTAGAAAGCTACTGCCATAAAATCTGATCCAAGCTTATGTATGTGGCGTAATATCTGCTGTTCTCTCTCTTTAGACGGTTTTTTAAAGCCATTTATATAGTTACGCAATAGCGTAGCGTTAATCCCTACATTCCTAGCAAATTCTGCAACATTAATTTCTTTGTGAGTAAGGAAGAATCGCTGCAATTCTGTAGGCTCAGCATCTTCATAGTCGAAACTCTCAAAGCTTATATCCACATCTAGAGCACGCCAATGTATTCCCAGCATACTCACCGTATAGTCTAGTCGTTCTTTCTCGCTAGCAGACCTTAGCGCAGAGTACCACAACAAGGATTGCTTATATACAACGCCCTGTGTGTTTATCAGATAGATATATTTATCATCAAATTTTATTGTCTTAACGTCCATAGCTATTTTTTAAAATTTTTCTCCAAAATGTAAATTCCAATATTTTACAATCAAGTCACTATTCTCATCTATGAGATCCTTTATCTTTTCAGATCCTTTACCTTGATATTATGCTGCTGAGAGAAAACAAACTCTTTGCCATCCCATACATACTTTGCATATCCGTCCTTGCCCATTACGTGGACGTGTATTGGTTCGTGCTCCCTACTGAAAAAGAAGAATGAAAAGCCATAGGCTCTAAATATCTCTGGCATAACTATCGGTTATTTAATATATCACAAATATAGGTATTATTTTCGATACCTCCAAAAGATTAACAATTTTTATATTTCACAAGCCTCTCCCCCTAGATGCTCACAAGTTATCTATGCTCTATAACGAGAAGACCAATAGAGCTGCTGTATCAGAATCGTAAATAGAAGTTAGTCGTTAGGGCTTTATAATCGTCAGTATAGAGGTTGTCTGTGCCAGAAACCACTAAACGTTCTATCTGTGCCTCAGCACTCTGAGTGAGTGAAAACTCGCCCACAAATCGCTTGACTGACTTGCCCTCACGTGGGAATACCTCCAAAATACGATTGCAGTACAGACCCTTCGAGGCTGCCTTTGCTATGAAAACCGCCGCATCTATATATGGGAATATGGCTACAAAACGCCCCCCATCCCGATTGATGACACGCAAAACGCCATCTATCAAATCGTCGAACGGCAATGCTTCCCTATGGCGTGCAGCTGCTCGCTGCGCATTCTCGCTCTTATACGTGCCGTTAAAATATGGCGGATTACTCACTATCAAATCGTACCTCACACGGCGTAACTTAGAGAAGGTCTGGAAATCTGCATTAAAAACCTGCAAACGATTATGAAATGGACTAGCCTCAAAATTCTGGTATGCCTCACGTGCTGCCTCCTTATCTATCTCAACAGCATCGACCTCTGCACCCTCTGCCCTCTGCGCCAGCATTAAAGCTATAAGCCCCGTGCCAGTCCCCACATCCAAAATCCGCACAGGGTTATTCTCTATGGATGCCCACGCACCCAAAATAACCCCGTCTGTGCCTACCTTCATAGCACAGTGACCCTGATGAACCGCAAATTGCTTAAACTTAAATAAATCGCTTCCCATACTTTTTGTTAGGTGTTAGGTATTAGGTGTTAGGTTGTAGGTATTAGGGGTTAGGGGGTTGGTGTCTGCGGAATCTACGATTCCTTTTTTGGTGTCTTTCTGACACCAACCCCCCGCTAGCTCTACACAGCCTCGCATCCGTTTCGCTTTTTGCTCTAATCCGTGTGAAAGCCGCCTGTCATCGCCCTAACGCCGGGCGGGCGGTCCTTCCCAGGACTTGGGTGCAGTGCTGCTAGCCTTTGGTTACTCTAGTGTAGCTCAGCCCAATTAATCATTAATCATTAATCACTAATCATTAAACTCTCCTTATCTTTGCTCCAAGTGCGCACAAGCGACCTTCAATATTTTCATAGCCCCTATCTATCTGCTCGATATTGTCTATAATACTTACACCCTCTGCACTCATAGCTGCGATGAGCAGTGCCACACCAGCACGGATATCAGGCGATGTCATACGTGTAGCCTTAAGTCGGATGTTGTGGTTATGCCCAATAATCGTAGCCCTATGAGGGTCACACAGGATAATCTGAGCACCCATATCTATGAGCTTATCGACAAAAAAAAGTCGACTCTCAAACATCTTCTGATGGATAAGTACCGAGCCCTTAGCCTGACAAGCCACCACCAAAAATATACTCAACAAGTCAGGAGTAAGTCCAGGCCAAGGAGCATCCGATATGGTCATAATAGAGCCATCCATAAAGCTCTCGATTTCATAGTTCTCTTGACGTGGCACAAAGATATCGTCGCCCCGACGTTCGATTTTGATACCCATCCTTTCGAACTGAGCAGGGATAATCCCCAACTCGTCATAAGCTGCATCTTTGATAGTAATTTCTGCACGGTTAATAGCTGCCATACCGATAAAGCTACCTATCTCAATCATATCAGGCAGCATTCTATGGTCAGTGCCTTGAAGCGATTTCACCCCTTCGATTCTAAGGAGGTTCGAGGCAATGCCGCTAATCTTTGCCCCCATACGCACAAGCATTTTGCAGAGTTGTTGCAGGTATGGTTCACAGGCTGCATTATAGATTGTTGTTTCGCCCTCGGCAAGGACTGCTGCCATAACGATATTGGCAGTACCCGTAACAGAGGCTTCGTCAAGTAGCATATACTTGCCCTTAAGTCCATTTGGAGCTGATACGGTATAGAATTTATCGCCCGAGGAGAAGTTAAATTCAGCCCCCAAGTTTTGAAAACCCAGGAAGTGTGTATCGAGTCTACGACGACCTATCTGGTCACCGCCAGGTTTAGGCATATACGCCACACCGAAGCGAGCGAGCAGTGGACCTATTATCATTACAGAGCCACGAAGTTGCGAAGCAAGAGTGCGGAATTCTGCGCTCTGCATATATTCTAGCTTTATCTCTTTGGCTTCGAAGCTATATTTCCCTTTTGAGAGTCTTTCGGTTTTGACCCCCAATTTTCCTAACAGCTCAATTAGTCGAAGCACGTCAATAATCTCGGGGATGTTGTCGACAACGACCCTTTGAGGAGTGAGCAGTACAGCACAGAGAATCTGCAGAGCTTCGTTTTTAGCTCCTTGAGGTGTGATTTCGCCACCTAGTGGGCACCCTCCTGTTACTTCGAATGTAGCCATAGAAATTTTGGTTTTATGAGGGAGTGTTGTCTTTTGGTTGTTTCAACTGGGATTTACAAAGACTCTTTCTCCCTTGGAATTTTAGTGTTGTTTTTTAGCCTTAAAGTTTTGGCGATTTTTTTGGTGGTTTTTATTTCCGTTCTGGCGGTTTTTATTTGCGTTTTGTTTTGACCTATGCGTATTTAGGTGCACGCCTTCGAAGACTGAGGCTTCGAGTTTAATTTCTCCGTTACTCATATCGTAGAGGTCTGCTATGACTAGTTCGTTCGAGGGGTACTCTTGGTTGTAGTCGTATGATTTTTGGCGCATAAATTTGACTAGGTTTTCAGCCATTTCTCTTTGCGTGTCTTTATCTTCGATTTTGGCTATTTCCCTTGCTATTTGAGGGAGTAGTGCGCCGTATTGTTTTCTGACTATTCCTTGTTGCGAGTATGGCACTCTTTGAGGGGTAGGGGAGAATTGTTCAGGCAGAGGGTGTTCGAATTCGCAGTCGATATCTAGTGCGAAGCCTGAAATCATAAAGAGGTGATCGTAGAGCATATTTTTGAACTCTTGCGTATCACGTTTAGCGTGTGGATATACGTTTGCCATTGTGGCAATTACAATACGTGCCTGTTCGTTGCGTTTCTCTCTATCTTCGATAGTGAGCAGGTACTTAACCATTCTTTGCACGATTCGTCCGTATTCTGGGAGTAGTAGAGGCACGTTTAGAGTAGTTGATTTCATTTTCTAGTAGTTTCTTTTTTTTGAAGTGTGTAAGCTCTCACGAGGTTTGCTTTTGTTTTTTTTTAAAGAGGAGTTCTTTTAAAGTTTAGGGAGAAATTAGAGCTCCCTTATATTTTGTGATATAATACTTTTGTGCAAATTTAATAATATTTTGGGGCTTTTCAAATTTTTGCATTTATTTTTACAGCAAAAATCGCACCGTTAGAGCAGTTGATGAGGTGTTAGGTTGTAGGGGGTAGGTTGTAGGGGTTAGGTTGTAGGGGTTAGGGGTTAGGTTGTAGGGGTTAGGTGTTAGGTATTAGGTTTTAGGAGAACAACAATAGACACCCTAGGCTAGCAGCCCTGCACCCAAGTCCTAGGACTACTCAACTGTAGCTCAGACTATTAATCATTAATCATTAATCACTAATCATTAAAATCACGTAATCAAAATATCTTCCGCTGGGTAACTATAATGCTTACCAGATAAAGACACCCCCCCAGGCTTCATAAATAGCAGCAAAATAGATAGCAGCCCCACACGACCCACATACATCAACACAATAAGCACAACCTTACTCTCCACGCCCAAATCACCTGTAATACCCAACGACAAACCTGCCGTAGACACAGCCGATACAACCTCGAAAAATAACGCCCCAAGCGGCTGCCCTGGCTCAAATAAACTAAGCAAAAATAAAGACAGCATTATCACCGCCATACTAACAAAGATAAGCCCAAACGACCGCTGCACAGAACTAAAAGGTATCCGACGATAACGTGCCGTTATATCACTGCCACGCAACCCCGAATAGATGCTCCGAAATGCTAAATAAACCGTAGTAACCTTTATACCACCAGCCGTAGACTGAGGTCCCCCACCTATCCACATCAAAACTATCGTCAACACCAAGGACGCAGGCAGCATAGAGGACATATCCACCCCATTAAACCCTGCCGTACGAGGCGTAACACTCATTAAAAATCCCTGCGATAACTTCTGAGAAAGCGGCATACCCCCAAGCACACCATCCCACTCCAACGCCATAAAGCTAATCCATCCCAGAACTAACAATATAACAGTCATCCGCACAACAATATAACTGTTCAACCGCCACAGCCGTGGCTGAACCTGAGGACGTACCCCCCACATCCGACGGAACAAATTCCCCAGCTTATAACCCAACATCTTCAAAAGATTAGAAAAGATAGGAAAACCGATACCCCCAAACACCACCAAACAACATACAACCCACCGCATAGTATCCAAACTAGCCAACACAGGTGATGCCAACCCTCCGCTCATAGTAGAAAACCCAGCATTACAAAATGCCGACACCGAATGAAAGACCGCAAAAAATATCCCCTCGCCAACACTAAACGCCCCAGTCTCCATAACCGAACCATACAACATCACCGCCCCCACCGCCTCAATAGACAAAGTCACCACAACAATGCTAACCAAAGTTCGCAACAAATCATTGAGCTTTGTAGCCAACAAATCCCCCACAACTATCTGACCAGAAAACTTACGCCCACTACTGAAAAACAGCCCAAAAAACGAAGTGATAGTCATCACACCCAATCCCCCTATCTGTATCAAAATCAAAATCAAGACCTGACCTTCGAGTGTCAAAACCGAAGATATATCAACGGTCGAAAGACCCGTCACGCACACAGCCGAAGTAGAAAGAAAAAGAGCATCTATATAAGCCAACCCCTCAACACTGCACCGTGGCAGCATTAACAGTAATGACCCTATGGCTACAAGAAACAAAAAGCTAAACGCCAATAACATAGAAGGCGAAGTCTTCTTACCCAGTATCGAAGTCACCCACTTAGATATCTCCAACACGCTAATCGCCATAAGCATCGGCATAACCACCCAATTACTGGTGAGTAGAGAAACAAAGCCATCAGAGGATAACAACCCCTGCCGCTCAAAAAAGACAACCCCCACAAATGCACTCAAAATCGAATAAACCGCCAAGCCGCCCATACGTCCTCGCCGCCGACTCTCTGCCCCTCCCAGAACAAAAACAAACGACACCAGAACCCATATAACAAACAACAACTTGCGATAAGCCTCATCAAACGCCTCAACACGCACTGGCTCGTGAACAAAGCCCAAATCATAAGCTATCAAAAGAGGAGCAGCCACACACAACAACAGTAGCAGAATATCTGCTACGAGCTTAAATCTACGTGCCACACGCCCCAAACGAGCGAAAGCCTTCTTTGCTGCCATCGTTTAGATTCTAAAATTCCTCTTAAAAAATATTTCTAACTGAAGTACTCCTTTGTTCTAAAAGGAACTTCTACACTGCCTTTTGAGAACTCCTCCTATAAAAAGAGACACTAACCCACTACATAGTCATAGCCTACATCTATCGAGGTGGGACGAGTACGTGCAGCCTCAACAGCCAACTCATCACAACGGTTATTAAGAGCATTGTCTGCGTGCCCCTTAACCCACACCATCGTAACATCGTGCTTGCGATAAGCACTCAAAAAACGCTGCCATAAGTCAGGATTCTTCTTATCCTTAAAGCCTGTGGAAACCCACTTAAAGACCCATCCCTTCGTCACCGCATCTACCACATACTTCGAGTCGGTATAAATCGTAACCTTTGCCCCCTCACGCTTAATCGTCTCTAAACCCACTGCCGCACCCATTAACTCCATACGGTTATTTGTCGTAAGCCTAAAGCCCTCGCTTATCTCCTTGCGATATTGCCCACTAAGCATTACCACACCATATCCACCTGCCCCAGGATTACCCAGAGCACTGCCATCGCTATATATCGTTATCTCTATTTGCACAATTCTTGTATTTCTTTTTCTTAACTTCTACTAAATCTCATAAGGAAAACTCCGATAAAAATCACACACAGCTACCATTTCTCCCTCTATCTGTCTAATTGTAACACTTCTTTTGCAGGGGAGTTCTAGTAACTGGAATTATTTGATTTTTTAGAAGTTCCCTGTTGCAACTCAACAGCAAATTTAGTACTTTTGTTGCCATTAACAAACTATTGTTTGTCGAAACAGAAAAATAAAACAAGATAAAACGTGCGAAACATACTCTCAATAAGATTTATACTGCTCTGCCTCATAGCTCTTTATGTTATAGGTTGTGCCACGATAAGCTCTCCACAGGGAGGTCCAAAAGACTCTATACCCCCACGGGTGAAAAACATAACTCCTCCTCAATATTCAGTGAATTTTAGTGGCAAAAGAGTAGAAATCGAATTTAACGAATACGTACAGCTAAAAGACCAGTCGACACTTTTCTTCGTCTCTCCACAGATGGAAAAGAAACCTACCGTATCGGCAAAGAACAAGAAAATTATCGTAGACTTCCAGGATACACTCCTGCCAAATCAAACATACAGGCTCGACTTCGGAGCTTCGATTGTCGACAACAACGAAGGCAATAGGCTAACAGACTTCACCATTACATTTTCGACTGGCGACAAAATCGACTCTCTCTTTATGGTAGGTCAGGTTGTTGATGCACAAACCAGAGACACAATCGTAGGGGCGTTCATCCCCTTCTTCGCCAAAGAACAAGACTCAACATTTGTGGAGAGAGGACTTGACTCGACCCTTGTCAAGAGCAAAGCAGAAGGGCTCTTCCGTACAGACAGTAGCGGTTACTTTATTGCCGATATCCTTAAAGGCAAGGACTATCGCACATACACCCTTCTGGACTACAACGGAAACCAACTCTACGAAGCTGGAACAGACTACGTAGCATACAGCGAAGAGATTTTCAACCCTCTATCGCTGCCTGACTTCGCATTTGGATATGACTCTACTGCAAAGAGGATGTATATCGACCCTCTGCAAGTTGTCTTTGAGATTTTCCTAGAGAACCCTCCTCGTCGCCAAAGGATTAAAGAGAAGCTCCGCCCACAACGAGGCGAGTTCCTATTTGTCTTTGACACAGAGAACGCCGTGATAGACTCCCTAGTCTTTGACAGTATCCCTAGCGAGTGGATTATCGAGGAGCGCAGCGCAAAGGGCGACTCTCTGACCTTCTGGATTGCTCCTCCGTCGAAGATTGAATTCGATTCAATTCGAGACACCCTATCTGTGGCGTATGTCTACTTTGAGGACGACAGCGTTTTTCAAGCATACAGCATACGAGACACCGTAAAGCTAAATTACAAAGACCCCGAACCAGAACTCACAGAAGCCGAAAAAGATAAGCTCAAAGAAAAAGAAGCACAAGAAAAACGCCAAGCTAAAGCCGACCAAAAGGAGGCTAACAAACAAGAGAAGGAAAACCGCAAAGGCAAAGGCAAGAAAGGAAAGAGGGGAGAAGATACTGCCGACACACAAGAGCGAGGTCAAGGAGACCCTGAGGGAGGTATGCCTCCACGTGACAGTTCAATGATGCCATCAGATGCACCTCTCAAGGATTCCATACTTAGAGACTCCCTCTCTATGGGTGTGACAGACTCGCTTATGCTTGCCGATAGCACCCTTACTGACAGCCTTGAAGTTAAAAAGCCTGTTAACCCCTTCGCCTATAAAATTGAGGCAGAGAAAGAGCTAAATCCCGAAAAGGATGTTATCTTCACCTTTGGCTATCCGCTTCGTAAGATTGACTCGACTGGCATTAAACTAGTACAAACGACCGTTGAGCAGGTCAAGGGTGCACGTCGTGGGCAAGAGGCATCTGAGAAGAAGATTACAGACACTATCGACTTTTCTCTTACAAGAGAGGGGCTACGTCGTTTACGCCTCAGCACCGATTGGATCTATGGCGCAGAGTACGAAATAATTGTTCGAGACAGCGTTTTCGAGGATATAGCCTGGAGAGCTAACGACTCGATTACCTCGTCATTTAAGATTCTAGACCCTGAGAAGTTTGCTACCCTTGTCGTAGCACTCGAATCCCCAGAGCTAGACTCTACAATCCTAGCGGACTACGACACTTCTATGAGCTACATTGTGGAAATTGTAACGATAGATCCTAAGCTCACAACTCGTGGTGCAGCAGAGGAGTCAGGCAAAAATAGCCAAACTGTCGTGGCAAGCAAAAGCTTTGTAAAACCTGGCGATGAAGCTAAGTTCCAATTCCTAAAACCACAGAACTACTACTTCCGTATAACTGCCGATAGGAATGGCGATGGGCTATGGACTACTGGCTCTATGCGAGAGAGGTATGCCCCAGAGGATGTAAGGCTTATAACAAACAGCAATGGACAGCCTAAATATATTGAGGGCAAGGAAAATTGGGAGATTGTCGAGACAGTCAATCCTTACAAGCTATTTCCTGCCAATAAGGAGCAGCCCCCAAGGGCAACCGATATTGTAAATCTACGGAAGCCCGCACTAGATTCTTTAGCTCTAGATTCTTTAGCTCTAGATTCTTTAGCTCTAGATTCTTTAGCTCTAGATTCTCTTGCACTGGATTCTCTAGCCGTAGACACTTTAACACTAGACACTTTAACACTAGACTCTCTAGCAGTAGACTCTCTAACTAAAGCTTCGATTTCCCTAAGGGTCAACGAAGAAGAACTCTCAGAGCTAGAGCCTAGCGAAGAAAAAGAAAATACAGAGACAGACGAAACAAACGCTACAAATGAAGCGTTAGAAACTAAAGAAGAGAGTGCAGAGGAGAAGCCAGAGGAGGAGTCAAAGCAGAATACCCAAGGCACTAAACCAGAAGAAGAACAGCAGTAATAACTGACCCTAAGTATGAATAGACGAATAATTATAATAATCGTAGCGATACTCTCCCTTGGGAGTCTAACCCTTGCAGCACAGCCTCCAGGTGGCGGCGGTGGTCAGGGAGGCGGACAAGGCGGCGATAGAGGTGGCGAGAAAGGCGGCAAGCCCGACTCTACCTTTGTAGACAACGCAATCGAGGAGATAGAGCTGACAACCCTTCAGAAAGAATGGGCACCAGTACTTGTAGACCATTCGATAGGGTTTAGATTTGGCTGGGGCACAGGTTCGATACGAACTGAGCCTACCAAAGATGGCATAACCTTGCCTTATGCTCTGTGGAACGGGGGTATAACCTACCGCTTTGATGTTCCAGCGCAGAAATATGTAGGGACTATTATGTTCGAGCTACAATATGTTCAGAAGGGCTATGCCTATAACACTGTCTTTGACGGCACAGACGTTTATACCAGCAGCTTCGATGTTATCGAACTACCGATACTATGGCAACCCTACCTCCCTATTGGCAAGCAGGGCAGCCGTATCTACTTAAATGCAGGTCCTTTTATTAGCTATACACTCAGCGCACACGAGAAGTCTTATAGCAGCGAAACTGGCGAGGTCTATTATGATAGAGAATACGAACTCAACCCATTGAAGGACTACTACTGGAACTATGGTATTTCGGCAGGTGTGGGGTTCTATGTAGCATTTGGCAGATGGGCTATAACGGTTGACGGCAGATACTCAATTCAACTTTCCGACATACTACGAGGCGTTGAGGATGTTCCCGACAATTATTTCTTCCGTTCACCAGTCGACCACATCGGGGTGAGTATAGGGATGCAGTACAAGTTCTCTGTCGGCAAGGACAAGACCGACGAAGAAAAATAAAGAGGTCTATCAAGCCTCCCTCCCCTCTTTAGAAATTAAATAAAAACAGATAGGGTTCTATTAAGATATAGACCCTCTTACAAAAGCAAAAATCATTATGGAAAATACAGGAGAATCATTGCGCCAACAGAAAGTGGCAGCACAACTACAAAAAGATATTAGCGACATTTTCACACGAGAGCTTTCAAATCTCGGCCGTGGGGTTATCCTCAGCGTTACGAAAGTTAGGATGAGTCCCGATTTAGCCCTTGCAAAGGTTTACCTTTCGGTCTTCCCATTTGCAAAGAGCGAGGAGATTGTGGGAAGAGTTCAGGCAGCAGGCTCAACCATCCGTGGAGCAGTAGGCAAAAAGGTGCGCAATCAATTGAGAATTACCCCTGAGCTAGCCTTCTTCATTGACGACTCTATGGAGTATGCCGAAAATATCGACCGCCTTATAAAGCTATAAACTACAAAAGTGCCCATCCCTTCAGAGTCCCCTAAAGAACAAAAATGAAGTTAAGCCAAATATCTCGCAGATTTCTATTCTCGCCCAAGTCTCACTCCCTTGTCAATCTCGTGGCGATTGTGAGTGTTGTGGCGATTGTAGTTCCTACCGCTGCGATGATTATAGTCCTATCGCTTCAAAATGGGCTTTCAGGGCTTGTGCACGACCTGTACAGTGACTTTGATTCAGAGCTAAGAGTTGTGCCCTCTACGGGGCAGTTCTTTGAGGTTTCTCAGGAGGATTTAGATGAGATAAAGGAGTTTGCAACTCTAAGCACTACTCTTGAGACTAGCGCACTTGCGTCGTATAGAGGCAGCAGGGTTTTAGTATCACTTCGAGGCGTTGACTCGCTATATAGTTCAGTAAGTAATATCTCCAGCACAATAAAGCGTGGCAACTGGGCGACACTTCACGGCGATAGACCCCGTGCGGTTATAGGCGCAGGAGCTAGCTATAACCTAGCCCTAACACTTGGGACTGGTGAGCAGTTAGAACTTTCGGCAATAATCCCCACGCCTAAACTTCCAGGCTTTTGGGGTGGCAGTCCGTTAATTAATAGTGAGAAATTAACTCCCGCAGGAGTCTTTAGCGTTGAGGCGCAAATAGACTCTCAATATATCTTTACCGATATAGCATTTGTGCGCTCACTTCTCGGCAAAGAGGATGTTATATCCTCCCTAGAGGTTACGCCCTTTGGCTCTAACAGCGAGGCGAAAGAGAAAATTGAGTATATTCTAGGCGACGAGGTAGAGGTTCTAAACCGCTATGAGCAGAGAGCTACCATCTTTTCGGCAATAGACACCGAAGGGGTTGTAATCTTCTTTGTACTTCTATTCGTAGCGATGATAGCTGCGATGTCGCTAGGGGGATGCACTCTAATGATGACAACCGAGAAGGCTTCATCGGCTAGTGTACTTCGTGGGCTGGGTATGAGCGAGCGTGCGGTACGCAGGGTCTTTGTGGCTTTGGGTATGCGAGTTGTTGTAATAGGACTTGCCACTGGTCTGGTTATAGGCGTGGGTTTAGTCCTTATTCAGCAATATTATATGCCACTCGCAGCAGGCGGTGGCTCATTTATCGAGAATTCTTATCCTGTGAGTTTACACCTGAGCGATATACTTTTTACTGCCATTTCGATGCTTGTGGTCGGCTGGCTAATTATATGGGTAGCTATTGGCAGGATTCGCTTTTCGACAGTAGTGAAGTAGCCTTATAACCTAAATTTAATGAAACAAGCGACACAGATATATGCTATTATAAACCTCACACCCGATTCTTTCTATGAGGGCAGCAGGGCAGAGACTCTCGAAGCCGTAAGACAAGCAGCCCAGAGAGCCTTAGACGAGGGTGCAGATGTTCTAGACCTAGGAGCGTACAGCACACGCCCAGGCTTTAGCGATGTACCCGTAGAGGAGGAATATAGACGGCTCAGCGAGGGCTTCGCACTTTTACGCACGGAGTTCGGCAGTAGTGTTAAGATTTCTATCGACACCTTCCGCAGCGAGATTGTCAGACGCTTATATGACTCCTTTGGAGAATTTATTGTCAACGACGTTCAGGGGGGCGAAAAGGACACTGATATACTACGCACAGTTGGGGAACTTTCCCTGCCCTATGTTATGATGTCGAATCACAACTCAATAGCCTCTATAACTTCGTTCTTTGGGAATCAGATACCCCTAGCCCGAGACAGTGGTATAAGCGAGATAATGCTTGACCCAGGCTTTGGCTTTGGCAAGTCAGTGGATGAGAACTTTGCGGTAATGCGAGATTTGGAACAGCTACGAGGTTTTGGTCTACCACTATTTGTGGGCATCTCTCGCAAGAGTATGATATGGCGCACACTTAAGACGACTCCTGGGGAGGCTCTCAACGGAACGACAGCACTCCACTGCGCCGCACTACGCCGAGGGGCTGCAATACTTCGAGTACACGACGTTAAAGCGGCACGAGAGTGTATTATTATGCACGAATCAGTCGAGGGGCTTTAAAGAGCCTTTCTGCCCCCTATAAAACTACAAAAGAAAAAACCGAAGTCCTATGAAGAAGAGTATAACATTAATTTTGATACAGCTATTGTGTTTAGCATTAAGTGTGCTTGTGAGTGGTTTTGTCGCTTCTCTACTCGCTGGGCAGTTGGAGCAAACTGCGATAACGCTTGTGAGCTATACGACGATGATGTCCCTAACGATTATTCTTCTTAGGCTATTCGCCCCACGATATGGCTGGGAGATATCTAGTTTTAAGCCCAAGTTTGGGCGTATAGATTTGAGCCTGGTTCTTCTCTCGCTACTCACCATTGAGGCACTTGGCATTATTGTAGAGCCAGTCCTTAGCCTTATACCCTCTAGTTATTTGGATGGGATGTATATGTCTATGGAGGGGGGTATGTGGTCTATACTTACCTTCACACTTGCAGCACCGATTCTTGAAGAGTTCCTTTTCAGGGGTATAATGCAGCGAAATTTAGTGAAGTTTGTAGGGAGTTATTGGGGTATAGTTTTAGCATCGTTTATCTTTGGGGCTATACATATACTTCCTCAGCAGGTTATAATGGCATTTTTGGCAGGTCTCGTTTTAGGGGTTGTTTATCATTTGACCAGATCGCTCTTTACCGTTATACTTATACACCTTCTAAATAATGGTCTAGCTTATATGCTGACACTCTTTTTTGGTCGGGAGGTAAACTACTCGAATCTTTTTTCTTTAAGTTCCACTAGTGAGAATTACCTGTACTATGGAGCTTTGGCATTTGTAGTTCTTATGGGAGCTATATCGGTTCGACGAATTGCCGCAAAGGACAAGGGTAAGCGCAAGAAGTAAAGGAGATAAGAGGGGGAGTAATGAGAGCTTAAGTAAGGAAATAAAGGGAATTTTTAGAAGTCCCCTAAAATATAAAAAGTTTAAAAGGGAGTCCATAATCCTCCCCTTAAAAACATAGATAAGAATTATGAGTTATAGGAATATCATTACGGCATTCATAGCTATGGTCATAGCTAGTACTACGATTATTACCCCTTCCAGTGCTTCAAAGCGTTATGGGGTAGAGAGTTCACAGCCCTCTGTTGTTTCGCCTGCTTATATAATCGAGCAGTTAGAGAAGGACAAGAACTTGAGCAAGTTTACGGTCGGGGGCTTTATGATGGCTTTAGGGAGTTTATTTACTGACACGCACGGTGTAAAGTCTGTTGTGTCCTATAAGATGGGAGAGTGTAGCATTTCGACGGTTTCGAACTACTACAAGAACATCGCTCTTATAGACGACAGTCGTTACGATGGTGTAATAACCACGTGCGAAGGGGGAGTCTTTACAAAAGTGTTATTTATCATCAAAGACGAGGCTGTAAGCGAGATGTATGTTATGTCGAGTGGGGAGGAAGAGCCTATCCTTGTAAAGATAACTGGAAGCATAAAGCTCTCTGACCTACCCTCTATGATGGAGGAGCGAGGGATGTCATATAGGGAGTAGCCTTTTTAATGATTAATGTTTAGTGATTAATGGAGTTCTGTTTCAATGATTAATGATTAATGGAGTTCTAGTTAAGTGTTTTATGGAGGGTAATTAAATTTGTTATAAATTATGAAAGGGATATTATTTGCAGCGGTTCTTGTGCTGTGTCTGAGTGCAGGGGCTAGTGAGCCTAAGGGCGAAATATTTAAGAAGTATGAGCGTGTAGAGGGAGCTAATACTATGAGTATATCTTCTGCACTTATGTGTATCGCCTCTACTGACGAGGGGAGTAGCGATATGCTAAATCTCAGTGGTATATCCAATCGGGTAAGCCGCCTTAGGGCTGTGAGCAGCGAGCTGAGTGATGTAATAGCATCTATCAACGCTGATGCCCAGAGCTATATCGAGACTTGCGGAGCGGAACAGCTAACGACCATAAACCAGAGCGGTGCTTATATGCAGCTATATACCCTCAACGGAGAGGGAGAGAGTATAGAAGAGTTCATAATCATAAACGACGATAGCGACGGTGTGCTAAGTTTTATGATAATAGAGGGAGAGTTTACCCGTGAGGATATTTCTACTCTCTTTTCTGACTAACATTTCAGTGGGGTATTCCTTTCTACCCCTTTCAGAAGATGGGCTACACCCATAAGGCTACACCCATAAGGCTACACCCATAAGGCTACACCCATAAGAATATATCTATACATCCTACACCCATAAGGCTAGACCTATAAAGATATATCTATACATCCTACACCCATAAGGCTATACCTATAAAGATATACCTATACATCCTACACCCATAAGGCTATACCTATAAAGATATACCTATACATCCTACACCCATAAGGCTATACCTATAAAGTTATACCTATACATCCTACACCCATAAGGCTATACCTATAAAGATATACCTATATACACCTATAAGGCTATACCCATAAGGTTACACCTATAAAACTGCTCCTATAAGGCTATACCCATAAGGATATACCTATACGGCTACACCTATACAACAGCTACCGAAAAGACCCCTATCTATTTATAACCCCAGAGCCTAGAAGTTCGCCACGCTCGCTATACCACGCAGCGAATTGCCCAGCAGTTATACCTCTCTGAGGCTCGTCAAAGACTATATGAACGCCCCTCTCGCTGTCCTCTATAAGCTCAGCGAGCTGCAAAGGCTGACGATAACGGATACGCACCTGATACCTACCCGAAAGAGCCTCCGTAGGATTAATTCTGTGAACCTCCTCTTTAGATATATACAGCGACGAACGGTAGAGACCTGGATGGCTATCCCCCTCGCCTACATAGACAATATTTTGCTCTACATCTATGGCAATGACAAATAACGGTTCTACGTGCCCTCCGACACCTAACCCCCTGCGCTGCCCAATAGTATAGAAATGAGCACCGCTGTGCTCCCCTACTTTCTTACCCATCTCTGGGCTGTAAGAAAATGGGCTATCGGCATCCTTCTCCATAGAGTAAATATCTGCGCCTAAGGGTATCTCCACGATATCGCCACGCTTCACACTGAGCTTCTGCTGCAAGAATACTGGCAAGTCGACCTTCCCCACAAAACAAATCCCCTGAGAGTCCTTACGAGTAGCCGTAGCCAACCCCTCACGAGAGGCTATCTCCCTTACCTCGCCCTTGACCAAATGCCCAATAGGGAACATCGCATAGCTAAGCTGCTCTTGGCTGAGCTGACACAAGAAATAGCTCTGATCCTTATTACCGTCAAGCCCTGCTAGCAGCGAATAGACTCCCTCATTTTCCTCTACCCTACAATAGTGACCCGTAGCGACCTTCTCCGCTCCAAGCTCTAGTGCCTTCTTTAGAAAGACATCAAACTTTATCTCACGGTTACACAGCACATCAGGATTAGGAGTCCTGCCCTTAGAGTACTCATCAAACATATACTCCACAACACGTGCCCTATACTCCTCGCTTAGGTCTATCTCGTGAAACTCAATACCAAGCTTCTGAGCCGTTAGCTGTGCAAAGACCCTATCGTCCTCCCACGGACAATCGCCCGCAAGTGTACCAGTGGTATCGTGCCAGTTACGCATAAAGAGCCCCACGACATCGTGCCCCTCTTTCTTTAACAAATATGCTGCTACGGAGCTATCCACTCCTCCCGAGATTCCTACAACTATTCTCATTATATCTTCTATAATCTACTGTAAACTTTCTAAAAATTCTAAATTACAGGGAGTATCTACTCCCAAACTCTTTGCCCTATGAACTAAATCTCCTGCGAATATCTCCACCTCCATAGCCCTGCCACTTAGTAAGTCTTGAGCCATAGAACTATAATCACTATCCGTAAGGCTATCCAAAAAGCCAATACCGTAATTAGCCATCCCCTGAGCTCCCGAAACTCCCTCTGCCACCGCCACTGACTCTGCCTCACGCATAAGTTGAGCCACTATGCCTCTAAGCCTCTCACTTCGCTTAATCTCTCCATAGCTTACACCCCCGTTCATAGTCGAGCACTGATTTAGCCCAATGTTTATAACATACTTCTGCCACTGTGCCCTGACCATATCCTCCTCGACCCTATACGTAATACCGCACCTTTCAAAGAGCGACTCCACCTCCACGCACCCCTCCATAACTGTCGTATAGTCTCCGCTCTGAGAAACGCTAGAGCCCTGCCTCGAAGCCGTTGTACCGATATAGAAAGCCCTCAGAACCCTAGACACTCCCCCATACCTCTGCACAGCTACCTCATAAGGCAAAAGTCCGTTAAGGAGCGGAACAACTACCGTACTGCTCGTAACAATCGGCGATATAAGTTCCAGTGCACCCTTAAAGCCCCCCCATTTCGTAGTGATAAGAACAAGGTCAACAGCCTCATCGCCCTCCTTCGGGGTGAAATACCTAACCCCTCTTAACTCCCTGCCACAAAAGCTAATCTTCTCACTCTTGTACCTCCCCACTCGCTCTCTGCCTGCTGCAAAGCTCACATCCACATCCTCACGTGCCGACAAAGCCGCATAGTACAGCATACCGAGAGCTCCACGCCCCACTATTACGCATTTCGAAATACGATTCATCTTTATAGCTACTTTTTTTAAAAGGAATTTATCACTAAATTTTAAGATGCCCTCCCCCTCTTTCTCTTGTACTAGAAGAAGAGCTGTTTGTTACGCTCCACAAAGTATTCTGGTGCAACGTCTGGCACATCGACTCTGTCTGTCCATTTGCCAGCCTTTAGGAGTCTTTCCTTTGTAGCGTTCATCTCTTTTGTAATATCGAAGACAGGCTTTTCGAGTTTTTCCACCTCACTGCGCACCGAAGCCCTTGCCACACGCCTGCATATACTCCACTTGGAGCGAGGGCGTATATCGCTCTGCCACGTATAACCTGTAAGGAATCGTGGCTGTGTAACTGGTATCTGATTCATTGGATATATAGGACCACTGCCCTTACCCTTCCAATTCATCTTCACGGGTTCACGGTTCTCGAAATACATCGTTAGATCCGAACAGTCAATCGCCACCATTGCCGTGATATCGGTCTCCTCCTGCATATAATATATATTCTGCACATTGCCCGACATATAGGCGTAGTCTATCTCGTTGTCTGTAAAGTACATCTCCAAAACCTTACCTATCGCTTGGTTAAAGAGTAGCGTATCGCCTGCTATAACCTGCTGACTCAGCACTGGCGAACCTATAAAGTCCGCCCAGTCAAGTTCCTCGTTCTTTGTATAGACCATAACCTCCTCTGAAGTTATCTGGTTGTTCTGCGCCCATATAACAGGCTCTCCAAAGAGATGGGTTAAAGAGTCAACAGAATAGCCCACTACTGAATCGCACTTCATCTGGTAGTCTCTACTCCACGACCATACGTTGTTGTACGCCATTACTAGTCGCTCTGGTGCTGGCTCTACAAATACACTGTCGGCTGCCATAGCGAGTGAGTCCATAGCGAGTGAATCCACAGCTAAAGAGTCCTGCATAAAGCCTCTTAATGTAGAGTCCGCAAGGTATGGCTTCAGATAATCCTCCCCTTCTCTAAACTCTAAAATATATGCCCCTTTCGCCAAGCTATCGAGAGCCAAGCTATCGAGTCCGAGCTCCTCTAAGGTCTCTAGTGCAAGAGAGTCTACACCTCCGATACTTAAACTATCAAATCTCAACGCCCCAAGTCCTAGGCTATCTATCTTCACACTGTCGAGACCGTAGCTAGCCAGAGCCAAGCTGTCAAGACTAAATACCTGAGAGAGGAGTTTATCTTCGCTGAGGGCAGCCATCGCAACGCTATCGAGCATTAGGCTATCTATCACAAAGTCTCCAAGAGCTAGGCTATCTAATGTCAAGCTATCGAGTGCCAAGCTATCGAGTGCTAAGCTGTCAAGAGCTATGCTATCTAAGGCATAGCCTCCCATACCCACGCTATCTCTCACTAGAGTATCTGCCGAAAGAGCGACACCCTCTGCGATTTGCTCTATATCCCTTTCAGCAGTTGGCAAGTCCTTAACATCTCTTCTAGTCTCACTGTTCTCTGCTATTTGTTGTCCCTCCTGCGGAGGTCTTTGTCCACGCTCTGACGCACCGCCTCTACCGTCACCGCCTCGCCGTCCTTCGCCGCCTCTGCCTTGAGAACCTCTCTCTCCTTGTCCTCTTTGTTCATCTCTCTGCTCATCGCCCCTCACCTCTGCATCACTTCTATGCTGCTGCATATCAAGAGAATCCTGTGGTCGTCTATCGTCATTCATCGTAGTGCTATCACCTGGCATTTGCCTAGGTCGTCTATCTGCCAAAGAGTCATTTGGCTGAGGAACAAAGGTCGTATCTTCTATTATTCTCTCTTGTATAAGTGTATCGAATATAATTCGCTCGCTAAAGGTCGTATCAGCTATTAGAGTCTCTCCCATAAGGGTATCTCTAACAAGGGTATCCACTACAACCGATTCGGTAATTGTAGTGTCATACACAACCATAGTAGGCTTTGAGAGGCTATCACGCCCTCTATCCCCACGAGGAGCAGGCACTGTATCCTGCGGTCTTACTGTCGAGGCGTTATCTTCGCTCTGAGCCACACTCCCTGCGGTAAAGTCTTCCTCCCCCTCCAGAATCTCGTCTTCGGGGAAAAGTGTCACCATCAAAATCGTATCAGCCTTCATATAGCTAGTATCAGCATTACTCCACACCCTTATAGATGGCAAGTCGGCAAGGACAGCCCTCTGTACGCTATCGTCATAGAACGCCCAATCGCTAAACGCCAAGGTAGCATTAGCGGTATCTAGAATTTGCACATTCGAGAACATATAGGACTGACGATTTTCGGTATAGTATCTCATAGTGTCAGCCCAAATCTCATTATCGGCTGTCAGCACATAGGCATTAGAGGTAAACAGATAGCTCTTTGTAGCCGAGAAGTAGTTTCCGCTGTCTGCTTGGAGGAAGTTATCGCCATCGCTCCAGATATCGGTCTTTGTAAGGAAGTCAAGCCTTTGGTCGTCTATACTAAACCCTAGAGAGTCGGTTTTAATGAGATAGTCGTCATTACGCATATCCACCTCCTCATAGAAGGTCACATAGTTCTCGTTTGCATTAAACCAGCCACGCTGAGCCTCCATTTCATTGGTTTGCTGCACGAGCACCCCACCGCTGTGAAATACCCCCACCGAAGTTTCGGTATTAAACTGCAAGTTGTAGCTATACATTATAGCATCGCCCCTCATCATCTTGACAATAGGGGCAATAACATCTGCTAGATTTGTGTTTTGGTTATAATCCACCTTATCGCCATAGACAAGGGCTGAGTCCTTTTCGATAACGACATTATCGAAGAACTCCATCCTATCGTCAGGGTGCATAAATGCCGAGTCGCATTGAATAATCGCTCCGTTGTGGTGGAAGGTCACATTACCCACAAGACGAGTGATGCCATCTCCACGATTGACCATCTCGTCAGCGTCATAGTCGACCAGTGCCGTTTCGGTAGTATCTTTGCCACTCCCCCCTCTAGGGTTCTGCTGCTGAGAGGCACTACTCATAAAAGCAGACGAAGAACCCCCTGCCGCCTGACGCAACTCCTCCAGACTAGAAGAGCCAGCCGAAGCCGCCCCCTCTGAGTTATCCACAGTCTCACTGCTCTGAGCCACCAAAAAATTACTCCACAACACCTCAAACTCTACCGAAGAGCTATACCCAATACTGAGTACAAAGTAGCAAGCCAGTGCCACAGAAATGGCAAGTGTTCTTTTTCCTCTTTTGTTTAAGCTCCGCATATATGAATTATAAAAATTGTGAATTTTAAATTATTTAGTTCCCCAAAAATTAATCACTAAACATTAATCATTAAAAAAGCTCTATTTTTTCTTTTTTGATTTTTTGTCAGAAGCCGCATCTTGTGCCGCACGTTCTTGGAGTGCTCTTTGCGCTCTTAGGAATTTGTATTCCTCCATTGCGCTTTCTATTTCCTCTGGTGTAGGATATTTAACCCCTAGGTTTTCGAATTCTACGGTGCGTTTTGCAGCCTCTACCCACTCGTCTCTGCCTAGGTTATAGTCCCAATACTCTGGTTTGATTTGAATATAAACTCTCTGAATATTTTCTGAAATCCAGTCCTCCACAACTCTTGTTTGTTTCACTTGTTCGGCAGTAGCTGACAGTAGGTCGTAGTCATCCACTACATTTGCGCTGTGAGCCTCTAGGATGCCGTCGAGTTTAACAATCTTACGTATAACATTACCCTTTAGGTCAACTGTTTCGAAAGGGTCGCTAATTTCTCCAATTTTGAGCTTTGCAATTTGACGATAGTCAGCAGGCATAAGTTCTTCTTCGACAAATCTAGACGAAGTGGCACGGATGTCATAGGTAGAGCTATACCCTAGTGTATTAAATGCACGTCCTCCGTTTTGTTTCGTCTCCACGTCGTCAGAGTAAAGCAGTGCAGCATCGGCAAACGATATAGTTCCAATCTTAATTTCAGTAGCGATACTGTCGAGTTGCGCTACGACTTGTTTACTTTCTTCGACTGTAAATTCAGGTTTTAGAAGGATATGGCGGAAGTGCACTTGCGGCACTTGGTCATCTGTGATAGAGATAAGCTCAATGAGGTGATAGCCATATTCTGTTTCGACGATTTCGCTGATATCGCCTGGTTTCATTTGTTGAAGTGTTTCGACAAATGGTCCTACGAGTTCAGTGATTGGCTGAGGTCCCATTTCGCCACGACGACGAGCCGAGCCATAGTCCATAGAGTACAACTGAGCCAGTACACCTAGAGTAACCTCTTTATCCAAGATACGTTGACGGTAGCCTAGCAGTGTTTCACGAATTGCGTACTTGCGCTGTTCTGTTTCGGCAGGCTGACGTACAATCTGCGAATATGAATATTGCAGAGGAATCATTCTCGAAGCATTTTTAGGGAGTGTATCTGCAAATTCTGCCACTTCTGCATAATCTATCCTTACCTTTTGGCGAACATTTTGTTCCATCATTTTAGCGAGCTGCTGTTGTTTGATTTCAACGTTCATATCGCTTTTGATTTGATAGATAGGTTTTCCTGAGACAGCCTCCAGTTCTCTTACTCCTCCAGCCTTTTGCGCCATCAGGGCTACTTGTTCTTCTACAATATCGTCATAGGGCTGCATATTCTGATCGAGCGAGTCAAGTTGTGCGCAGGTAGCCAAGAAGCTTTGACGTAGAAGCATTGCGAGGGCTTCTTCCTTAGGTGTATTAACCGATAGCGAACCTCTCTGTTTGCGAACTTCATCTACATATTGTGCCGTACGCTCAATATCTGAATAGAGGATTGTGATGTTACCCACAACTGCTACAACCTCGTCGACGAGGTAGTTTTCGCCCTTTTGTTCATCAGCCGCAGCAGTAGAGTCAGCTACCTGCACACTCTCTGAGAACTCAGTTCTCTCAGTGCTTTGATTAGTCATACCCCTCTGCTCATTAATTCCTTTTCGTGACCCTAGGCCGTTTGAAGCGTATAGCGACAACGGCATCAAGCAAATAACTGCTAGCGCTAGAATGTGTTTAGTAGTTCTATACATTGTTTTTTTTTATAAAAAATTAAATTTAAGAGTTCAGCCTTCACACTGTCTTTCCTCAAAGTTTATTTGATGAACTCTTCTGCTTAAAAATTAAAAGTCGTCTATTATTTATAGGGATCAGTTTTTAGTAGTCCCCTACTACAAGTCCTCGCTCAGTGGCACTTTTTAGTAGTGAGTCATTAAAGTGTTTAATAACATCTCCACGGCGCAAGTTTCTTAGTATCTTTTCTATTGTTGTCCTTTCTCTCTCCATTGGCGAAATTGCACCAGAGGGGAGATATGCCTCAACTCTGAGCATATAGGTGTACTCAGCGTCTGTAATTTCGTAGTGTTTATTCTTTTTAAGGAATGCGTCGAAGTCTGTGTAGGCAAATGGTATGTGCCTTAACACTGCGCTAAACTCCACCCAGTCGCTTCTCATATCCACAACTTTGTAGTCGTTCTTTGCGCAGATATTCAGAAAGTCTGTAAGTTCTTCTTCGTCTCCTTTTATAAATAAGTTTTCTAGTTTTGCGTTTTGTCTAAGTCCCTCTGGGATACGCACCACGATAGCTTTCACTAGTGGTCCTGCCAGCAGAAATACATCTTTATTCGCTTTGTAGTACTCCTCTATTTGTTCTTTGCTCACCACTGTATCTACGGCACTGAGCAGGTAGTTGTGTTCGAGTGAGTGGATAAGCAGCGTACGGCGATACTCCTCTACCATCTCCTCTATAAGGTCTTTACTGAGTGCTCCTGCACTTATTTGTTCTTCGGCAGCTTGTCTCTTGACTTCGCTAAGAATCCAATTGTTGACCACTAGCCTCCTTTGCAGCATACTGTCTTCGGGGTATATTGCCCCTCCGTAGATATCTCCGAGTGACGACTCACGCAGTTCGACATCTCCGACACTTGCCACCACTGGGCTTGAATCGCTGCTATACAGGTGAAAACTGCCACAACCGCTCCCCACAGATACAACAAAAAGGGCAGCAACTATTTTCACGTTGCCACACACCTTTCTCCATCTGCTTATACACCTCATTATTTCCCCTTGATTTCTTTTTTAAGTTTTTAAATCCTCCACTGCTCCACTGCTCCACTGCTCCACTGCTCCACTGCTCCACTGCCCCACTGCCCTGCTCCACTGCTTTTTTGGAATATCTTCTCTTTTCAAAAAAACCTAGCTAGTCAACAAAGGTAACGATTTTGAACTAATATTTAGTGCTTTTATACGTTTTTTTCTTTGCGGAACTTTTCTGAGGGTTATTTTGCTACTCTCACTATACCCTCGACACTTAGCCCCTCTGACTCCCAAAGTTCTTGGACTTTGGCGTGTTCTACAAAGGCATCGCCTACTCCCACACTCTGCACCTCTACGCCCTGTGCCCCAATCGACGAGTAGTAGTCACGAATAGCAGAGCCGACTCCGCCTTGGATTACTCCATCTTCGACAACGACAATCTTCTTATAGTTCTTCGCCACTCTCTCTAGCATAGCTGTGTCAAGAGGTTTAGCAAATCTCAAATCTATATGCGCTGCTCCTAGCTCCTCGGCTGCGCTACTAGCTATCTCGTAGGTCGCTCCAAGCGATAGGATAGCCACCTGAGCCCCACTAGGTTCACTCACCGTTACACTCTTTCCAATTTCCACCTCTCTGAGAGGTTCGCTAAGCACCTCTTTGGCGAAGTGCCCACCCCTTGGGTATCTAATAACGAAACAACATCCCCTGGCCCCTTTCGAGGCAGTGTACATAATATTACGAAGCTCTAGAGCCGAACTAGGCGCAGCTATTATAATCCCTGGAATACTCTTTAGCAGTGCGATATCAAAGACTCCGTGATGCGTAGCTCCATCTTCGCCCACGAGCCCTGCCCTGTCAAGACAGAGAACCACGTCGAGCCCTTGGAGAGCCACATCGTGAATAATATTATCGACAGAACGCTGTGCAAATGACGAGTAGATATTACAGAAAGGCATCATACCCTCGACAGCCATACCAGCCGAGAAGGTAACGGCGTGCCCTTCGGCAATACCGACATCGAAAGCCCTGTGAGGCATAGCCTCCATAAGTATATTTAGCGACGAGCCAGTAGGCATAGCAGGCGTAACCCCTACAATCCTAGGGTCATTTTCTGCTAGCTCTTTAAGCGTATATCCGAAAACCTCTTGATACCTAAGCGAGGTACGCACCGAAGACTGTTTGCCTGTCTCTACATTAAATTTACCTGGGGCGTGCCAAATAGTTTGTTCCTTTTCGGCAATATCGTATCCTTTACCCTTTGTTGTAATTATATGCAGGAGTTTCGCCCCTTCAATCTCTTTTAGCCCACGTAGTCTTTTGACGAGCTTAATTACGTCATTACCGTCTACTGGTCCGAAGTATCTAAATCCTAGTGCTTCGAAGAAGTTACTTCGCTGCATAAAGAAAGACTTAGCTCCGTCAAGAATCTTTTGAAGAAACCTTCTAAAGTGTGGCGAGAAACCAAGTGTACGCCACGTTTTATTTTTCAGGCGGTTATATTTTCTCGAAGTTGTAAGCCTTGTGAGGTAATCGTTAAGTCCTCCTACGTTAGGGTCAATCGACATATTATTGTCATTTAGAATCACCAGGAGGTTATGCCCTCTAGCATTATTTAGCCCTTCGAAGGCTAGTCCTCCAGTCATTGCGCCATCTCCTATGACAGCGACTACTTGTTTCTTTTCGCCCTTTATTTCGCTTGAGGCAGCCATCCCTACGACTGCTGAGATAGAGACCGAAGCGTGCCCGCCGCCGAAGCAGTCGAACTCACTTTCTTGGCGTTTGGGAAATCCGCTAATACCTCCCTTTGTACGGTTTGTATTGAAAAGGTCTCTACGCCCCGTAATAATTTTATGAGCGTAGGCTTGGTGTCCCACGTCCCACACCACTCTATCCGAGGGGGTGTCATATACATAGTGCAGTGCTACCGAGAGTTCGAGTGCGCCAAGCGATGAACCCAGGTGACCAGGGTTACTCGCTACACTCTCTATGATATAATCTCTGAGTTCACTGCAATAATTTGGCAGCTCCTCCAAAGATAATTTTCGGAGGTCTTCTACACAGTTAATTTTGCTGAGATATATAGTATTTTCAATTTTTTTCATAGTTTGCCAGCACAAAGATACACAAAGTGTTGAAAAAAATCGTAACTTAGCACTCTAATTTTAGGGGTTTCACGCTATAAAACTCCCAACACAAGAAGCACAAATGTATATTGCGATGAAAAAGACTACAAAAAATGTACTACTAAGGAGCGTTTGGGTACTTATACTCATCCTTTCACTCACGAGCTGTGTATCGTTGAAGGGGTATCGTGAGGTTAAGTCTCAGATGATATGGAACGAAATCGAGAATTCCAAGCTTCAGAGCGAGAGAGATTCTTGGGAAGCTGAGTGCAAGAAACGTGACAAGATAATAGAGGAGAGGGAGAAAGAGAAGGCGGCACTTAACAAGGAGGTAGAGACACTAAAGAGCGAGAACAGTCGCTTACGTACAAATAACAGCAAATAATTTTTTAGGTATAGGCGTTTAGACCGCACAAATTATCATAGAATTACTACCTTTGTAAAATGGGTAGAGAAAATAAATTTACAGGCGTGAACTCGATCAAATTTAACCGCTATTTTCAGAGC
>JAWXTN010000012.1:0-49026 GCA_044433515.1 Rikenellaceae bacterium
CCACACAGCTCATAGTGAGTGCAGGGGTCTACCAAATCTCAGACAACCAAAAGGTCAAGAACCTAAACAAAAACTAAATCAAAGCCCCTAATCCCTAATCCCTAACCCCTAATCCCTAATCCCTAATCCCTAACCCCTAACCCCTAATCCCTAATACCTAATCCCTAATACCTAATCCCTAATACCTAATACCTAATACCTAATCCCTAACACCTAAAACCTACAACCTAAAAATGAGCCTCCCAGAATTTTCTCTCCAGAACCCAAAGATAATATACTTCTTCCTTGCGATACTACTCATCGGAGGGGTTATATCCTTCGACTCACTGGGTAAAAAGGAAGATGCTCCCTTTGTAATAAAACAAGCCGTAATAACAATAAGCTATCCAGGAGCGACACCTTTAGAGGTAGAAGAACTCATAACCGAGCCCATAGAACGAGAGATACAATCAATGTCAGGGGTCTACAAAATAAACTCCGACTCATATTTCTCACACGCAAAAATCACAGTAGAGCTAGACCCTGCAACCCCTGCCGAAGAGATACCCCAGAAATGGGACGAGCTAAGGCGCAAAACCCTAAACATACAAAGCTCCCTACCACAAGGCACATCCACGATAAAGGTCAGTGACGACTTCGGAGATGTCTTTGGGATATACTATGCCCTATGCGCCTCAGAGGGTTTCACCCTAGAGGAGCAAAGACTCTGGGCAGAAAGAATCAAGAAAGAGCTCTCAACAATCGAGGGAGTAAAGAAGGTTGCCCTATACGGCACACAGCGTGAAGTCATAAATATCTCTATCTCCACCTCTACACTCACAAATATAGGCATAGACCCCTCAGGAGTTTCCCAAATCCTACAAGAGCAAAACCAAATGATAGCAGGGGGCATTAAAGAGGCAGGAGCACTAAACCTTACCCTAAACACCGAAGGGGTATATAAATCCATTGAAGATATCAAGGCACAAGTCATAACAACGAAAAACGGCTCACAAATACGCCTTGGGGATATAGCCACAATCTCAAAAGATTACTATCGCCCTGCCTCAACCCTTATGTTCGTCGACGGACTGCCTGCCATAGCCATAGGGATTTCGACCCTAGAGGACAGAGATGTCGTAAAGACAGGGGCACTCGTTTCACAAAAACTAGATGAACTACTCTCTCAAATACCCATAGGACTCGCAGTAACGCCCCTATATCTTGAAAACACAATCGCACACGAGGCAAACACTGGCTTTATATTAAACCTCATAGAATCGCTCCTAATCGTCGTTATCGTAATCCTTATAGTTATGGGCTGGCGTTCGGGTGTACTTATCGGTTCGTCACTACTCTTTTCCATTGGGGGAACTATGCTTCTTATGCTCTTTATCAGTACGGGGCTTAACCGCACCTCTCTAGCAGGCTTTATCATAGCTATGGGTATGCTTGTCGACAACGCAATTGTAGTAAGCGACAACGCAAAGAAGAACATACGAGGAGGTATGAGCCGTAGCGATGCACTCACAAGAGGCGCAACCACTCCTCAGTGGGCATTACTTGGGGCTACGATTATAGGTATTTGTTCTTTTCTACCGCTATACCTTGCCCCCTCTGCTACTGCCGAAATTGTAAAACCTCTATTCATTGTCTTAGCCCTTTCCCTCTCTCTGAGTTGGGTTCTAGCCCTTAGTCAGACTCCCCTCTTTGGGAGTTTTATACTACGGCAAGGCAGCGGCAAAGATTCTGATACAGAGCACAGCTATTCAAATAAGTTCTATAAAGGCTTCAGCTCGCTACTTCGAGGGCTGATACGTTGGCGATGGCTAACCTTAAGTTCTGTCGTAGTCTTACTTATAATATCTCTATGGGTTATGAGCCTTTCGCCCAAAAGTTTCTTCCCTTCTATGGATAAGCCATACTTTAGGGCTGATTGTATCCTCCCCGACGGTTATTCGATATACGCCACCCAAGAGAGTATGAACGAGTTTGCAGAGTGGATAAAGTCCCAAAAAGAAGTTAAGCGAGTATCTATGACTGTGGGGAGTTCTCCACTACGCTATTATCTCGCCAGCACATCACTGGGCCCAAAGTCGAATGTCGGAACGCTACTTGTGGAGCTTTTCGATAGCAGCGAGTCAGCAGCCGTAGAACGTCGTGCTGCGATTTGGGCGAAGGAGAACCTACCCGATATGTTAGTTCGCAGTTCACTCTTTAAGCTATCACCTGCCGTAGAGGCTACAATCGAGATAGGTTTTCTAGGGCAGAACATAGACACCCTTCAAAAGCTCACTCTCGAAGCCAGAGAGATAATGCAGCAATGCGCTCTGGTGGGCGACGTACGAGGAAGTTGGGGTAATAAAGTCAATATCCTAAAACCTATATATTCCCAAATCAAGGGGCAAAGACTAGCCATATCACGCCACAGCGTCGCCCTATATTCTTCGCTCGCTACAAGCGGCATAACAATAGGCGAGCTACGAGAGGGCGACTCTCAAATCCCGATTCTCTTAAAGGACAATAAAATCGACGACTTTAATCTCGCAAACTTCGCCTCAACGCCTATCCTCTCACCGCAAAATATAAGCGTCACAACACAGCAAGTCCTAGACACCCTAGAGACCCTACAAGAGTGGAGTGTTATTCGTCGCTACAACAGGACACGAGTATCCAAGGCACAGTGCGACCCACTTATCGGAGCTAACACAGCTGAGGCTTTCTCCGAGGTTCTTCAAAAGGTTAACGCCTCTATGGCAGAGAGAATCCCAGAAGGGTACACTATGAAGATATTTGGCGAGGAGGAGAACCAGGCGGAGAGCAACGCTGCACTAGCCAAGAACGTACCTCTCACATTTATAATCATCTTCATTATACTACTTCTACTTTTCAGGAATTATTCTTCTCCTCTTATAATCCTTTCGATGCTGCCCCTAATCCTTATAGGTGTAATATCAGGGCTAGCCCTTAGCGGAAAGACTCTCGATTTCTTTGCGATTCTCGGGCTGCTAGGGCTTATCGGTATGAACATTAAAAATGCCGTTGTACTTCTCGAAGAGATAAACCACAATATAAAGGGGCAAAACACCCCTGCTCTCGAAGGAGTTTTAAAGGCTACAACCTCTCGCATCGTTCCCGTAGTAATGGCATCTGGCACGACGATACTAGGAATGCTTCCACTATTACCTGACGCTTTGTTTGGAGGTATGGCAGCTACGATTATGGGCGGACTATTTTTCTCAACCCTTCTAACCATTCTTATCCTACCAGTGGCATACTGCACAGTCAAGAGGATAAAGTAAAGGGGCTACTGACTTTCCAAAACACACAAAAGCATCTCATAAAACTCAAAGCACAACTCAACAATGAAGACTATACGACAAGCGATATGGCTAATAGCTCTCTTTATAATACCTACCGAGAGCTACGCCCAACAGAACACAGAGAACACAGACACAACATCTCTTCTAAGAGACGAAATACTCCTAAGCCTAAAAGAGTGCCAAACCATAGCCCTAGAGAACAGTTCTACACTCAAAGCTAGCGAAGCCCAGAGCCAAGCATATCTCTACGAATTAAAGGCTGCAAAGAGCGATTTTCTACCCTCACTTTCTGCCGCTGCATCATCGAGCTACTATGTAGGCTCTCCAGAGGGAGAAAACATCCCCTCAGGCACATTAAGAGACCTTTACTACACTTCCTCTTTGACCCTCCGTCAAAACATCTATGCAGGAGGCACAACAACGCATAAAGCCAAGGCTGCTGCCCTATCCCTCGAAATTAGCGAGCTAAACACTCAGCGCACCCGACAAGAGATACTCTACACAGCAGAGACAAGCTATTGGAGCTATATAGCCTCACTCCTACAACTCAAAGCTATGGAAGATTACCTTGTCACAACTGAGCAGCTACTCCGAAGCATAGAGATTCGCCACAGTGAGGGTTACACCTCACGCCTCGACTTACTAATGATTAAGACCCGCCTACAAGAAGCCCTCGTACAACTCAATTCAGCAGAGCAGCAGTGCCTCGTCAGCCTACAAAGCCTCAATACAGCTATGGGCAATACACAAGAGCACAAGTATCTTCCGACCGACACCCTTTCCCTCCCAGGTAGAATCCCCACAACACAAGATTACAGCTATGCCCTCTCACACCGCTACGATTTACAGAGCTACGAAAGAAATGAGGAGCTACAAAAAGAGAACATTTCCGTCACACGCAGCCTCTACAACCCACAGCTATGGCTATCGCTCGAAGGATACTATGGCACTCCAACGCCTAATTACCCGACCTCTACAAATGCACTATACGGTGTAGCAAAGATAAATTTCTCTGCCACAATTTTCGAATTCGGCAAACGCCACAAGAGCGTACAAGCAGCCAAACAAACAGCAGCAAGTGCCACCCACTCCACCGAGGAGCTACGCAAAACCATAGCAGGCGAGCTATCGACAGCTCTCACAAATATCCATAAGCAATACGACCAGAGCACCCTTTCACACAGAAGCCTAGAGATAGCAGCCGAAAACCTCTCTCTAAACATTTTTAGCTACGAAGAGGGCACTATTCCGATACTAGACGTACTTTCCTCCCAATTGTCGTGGATAAGCGCACAGACGACCTATATCGACTCGCTCTATGGCTATGCCCTTGCAGTTGCGGCGTACCGTTTGGCAGTTGGAGAATTTTAGAGTATCTTTGTGCCCACACAAAAAAAGATTTTCTCTAAAAAACAATGAATTCACTACTATCAAAGACTCTCGACGAATTAACTCAAACAGTACTGACCCTTGGACTTCGCCGATTTGTAGGGGCACAACTCGCAGACTGGCTCTATAAGAAGGGGGCAAAAGATTTCTCTGAGTTCAAGAATCTATCGAAACAAAACATAGAGCTCTTTTCAAAAGAATACATAGTAGGGCGAAAGGCATATAGCCACTCAGCGTTATCGGTTGATGGCACACGCAAATACCTTTTCGAGACAGACAAGGGACATAGTATAGAGAGTGTCTACATTCCATCGGAGAATTCACGTACACTGTGCATCTCCTCACAGGGGGGGTGTCGTATGGGGTGTAAGTTTTGTATGACAGGCAGACTTGGCTTTTTGCAAAATCTCAGCGCAGCAGAGATTCTAAATCAGGTACTGAGTGTAGAAGAAGCCAGCGAACTTACAAACATTGTCTTTATGGGTATGGGCGAGCCACTCGACAACACCGATGAAGTACTCCGTGCGTGCAATGCTCTAACATCTCCTTGGGGTATGGCTTGGAGTCCCACACGCATAACGGTCTCAACCATTGGCATAGTCGATTCACTACGTCGCCTATTAGAGGAATCAAAAGTACACATAGCCGTCTCTCTACACAATCCATTCGCTGACGAACGCCTAAAGCTAATGCCAAGCGAGAAGAAGAACCCACTTGCAAAGACACTAGAGCTTTTGTCTCAGTACGACTTTACCCACCAGCGCAGAGTGAGCTTTGAATATATAATGTTCGAGGGCATAAACGACACTGAGCGCCATATCGAGGAGCTAGTACGAGTGTTAAAGCCTATACAGGGGTGTAGAGTAAATCTTATCCGTTTCCACCAAATCCCAGAGAGTCCACTTCGAGGCAGCAGCCCAGAGCGCATAAAAGAATTTAACACGGCACTGAACGGCAGAGACATACGCACCACAACTCGTTCATCACGTGGCGAAGACATCCTAGCAGCCTGCGGAATGCTAGCCGCCACAAAGCAATAACACCTCCCAAAAACGCCAAAAGCGACAAAACACAAAAAAGGGCAGCTCTACTACACATACCGTAGAGTTGCCCTTTTATAATTCTCAGAGTCCAGTTATTAAAAATCCCTAAAGAAAATAACCTAACTATTTGTCGCCATAATGCCCAAAAGCAGAGATAGCATAGACGACAAGCCTATCCTCCAATATCTCATAGACCAGACGATGTTTAGAATCAATACGCCTAGACCAAGTCTCGACCTCACGCCCTTTAAGCTGTTCTGGTTTACCTCTTCCTTGCCTAGGACTTTGAGCGATTTCTTCTAGCAGAGAAATTATTTTTTCTACAAGTTTTTTATTACCTGCTTTTATATGTTTACTTATTCCTTCCCTTGCTTCGGGAGTTACGATTACTTCATAAATCATAATCCTAATTCGGCTCTAAGTTCATCGAGTGAGATACCTAAGCCCATCTTTGCCTGCATAGAACCACGTCTTACAGACTCCATATTCTCAGGCACATCAAACCACGGGTCATTCGATGGTGAGGGGTTGAGTGTTTGAATCTCCTCACTAGGCATTATATTGAACACGCCCGATTTACTTTTAATAGCCACAGGCTGAGTAGCAGCCATAGCGAGGTATTTACTGATATTTGCTCTAAATTCTGAAACTGTTAGTAGTAGCATAGCCTTTGATATTTTAGTTGTACAATTTTTAGTCTAAATTTTGTACAAAAATAATACTCTTTTTCCGAAAGAGCAAAAAAAGAGTGAAGTATCTTCTCCTCAAAAAGTTTCAAGAAAAAGATACTTCACTCATTATTAGGACAGTAACAGAGTTTCCACTAAAAAACCTCCCCTACATTTTCACTTGGCTCACACCCCTATTTATTTAGCTCTTGCCAAACTAGTGCCGAAGCACCCAGCACAGCGGCGTTCTTACCGTCAATACCCGAAGGCAAGATTTTCACTTTATTTTGGAAGTG
Organism: Rikenellaceae bacterium; assembly: GCA_044433515.1. Taxonomy (GTDB): domain Bacteria; phylum Bacteroidota; class Bacteroidia; order Bacteroidales; family Rikenellaceae; genus Mucinivorans. Next base: position 6,699 of record JAWXTN010000012.1, read on the forward strand.
GCGTAGGATATTATTTTCCATCGAACGTTTGGTAGGTTCGAAGATATATTTACCAGCTTTTGCCAGACCGCCGAATAGAATAATAGCCTCAGGCGAAGTGATAGTAACGGCATCAGCAAGAGCTTTACCTAGCAGGCTACCAGTGTACTCATAAGCTTCGATTGCAAGAGGGTCACCATTAAGCGCAGCCTTTGTAATCATTTCTGCGGTAAGGTCGTTATATGTAATATTTCTAAATTCGCTATCATCAAGGTGGTCAGCGAGAAGTTTAAACGCAGTACGTTTGATACCAGTAGCCGACACATAAGCTTCCAGACAGCCTTTACGACCACATCCACATCTACGGTCTCTACCGTTAATAACGACGTGCCCTAGTTCACCAGCGAAGCTATCGTGACCATAGACAAGTTGACCATTAGCGACAAATCCGCTACCTAGCCCAGTACCTAGTGTTACGACGATAAAGTCTTTCATACCTCTAGCAGCTCCGTAGGTCATTTCCCCGATAGCAGCGGCGTTAGCGTCATTTGTAATAATAACAGGCACACTTGGGTAGTAGCGTTTAAGTTTTTCTACGAAAGGCACGATACCGTCCCACGCCAAGTTTGCAGCGTATTCGATTGTACCATTATAGTAGTTTCCATTAGGAGCACCGATACCTACGCCCATAAATTCGTATTCAAATTCTACTTGTTTTAGGAGGCTTTGGATACCTAGGTATAGCTCCTCTAGGTATTGGTCGAAATCTGGAAAACTCTTTGTAGAGATTACTCCTTCGCCATACAAGTTACCTTCAGCGTCTACAAGGCCGAAAACTGAATTTGTACCTCCGATATCTACTCCTACTGCTAATTGTTTCATTTTGGTTTTAATGTGAAATTAATAAAATTGATTGATTCTTTAAAACAAATTTATAATTTTAAATTTAAAAAAGCAAAATTTTTGAGCAATTTATTTAACTTTTTTTGTAACTTCGTCGGTGAGATATGAATGCAAATACTAAATTTTTTACAAAAATCCAGCTTGCCCTGTCGCAGTTGGAGATAAGCGGTTCAGCTGATAGTCTGTATGAACCAATTCGTTATACCCTTAGCGATGGGGGTAAACGGATGCGTCCACTGCTGTGTTTATTGTCGGCATCGCTATTTTGCGACGACGAGGATATGGTTTTCGAGAAGGGGATACACGCAGCTATGGCACTTGAGATTTTCCATAATTTCACGCTACTGCACGACGATATAATGGACTCGGCCCCAACACGCAGGGGGAGACCCACAGTACATATTAAATGGGGGGAGAACAGTGCAATCCTTTCGGGCGATGCTATGATGGCTCTTTCATACCAAGTTCTCATTGGCTCAGAGCCACTGGGCAAGTTAATGGAGGTCTTTAGCAGAGCAGCCATCGAGGTATGCGAGGGTCAGCAGCTTGATATGGAGTTTGAGGAGATAGAGTTTGTTTCGGAGTCTAGCTATATGGAGATGATACGCCTTAAGACGGCAGCACTCATAGCGGCATCTACAAAGATGGGTGCGATTATAGCGGGTGCTACCCCAGAGGAGTGCGACAATATGTACCGCTATGGCGAGAATATCGGACTAGCCTTCCAGATACAGGACGATTTACTTGACACCTTTGGCGACACTTCCACATTTGGCAAGAAGATAGGTGGAGACATAGCCGAGGGCAAGCAGACCTACCTACGCATTAAGGCATTAAAGAGGGCTGGTGCGGAGGATAGGAGGGTTTTAATAGAGAGTCGAGACTACTCCACCGTTCGAAAAATTTACGAGAAGCTATCTATCGAAGAGCTAGCAAAAGAGAAGATAAAAGAGCTATACACCTCAGCGGAGCGAAGCCTTGAGGGTTTAGACCCACACAGATGCAGTATTCTGACGGATTACTGCGAATATCTATTACATAGAAATAAATAACAAGCAATGTTTAAGACACAATTACAAGCAGCCAGAGAGGGGATAATAACACCTCAGATGAAAGCGGTTGCACAGAGAGAACAAGTAAGCGAGCAGATGGTATTAGAGTCGGTAGCGGCAGGTAGAGCAGTTATTCCTGCAAACCGCAAGCACCCCGAAGCCACACCTATGATTATAGGCGAGGAGTATCTTGTAAAGATTAACGCAAATATCGGCAATTCAGCTCTAGGCTCTAGCATAGCCGAGGAGGTAGAGAAGATGGAGTGGGCTGTAAAATGGGGCGCAGACACCGTTATGGACCTTTCCACAGGCGACGATATCAATGAGACACGTGAGGCGATTGTACGAGCTTCTAGAGTGCCTATCGGCACTGTTCCGATGTACCAGACTTTTGAGAAGGCAGGGGGTAAGGCAGAGAATCTCAGCTGGGAGTTGTTCCGTGAAACTTTGATTTATCAGGCGGAGCAGGGGGTTGACTACTTTACAATCCACGCAGGATTATTGCACAAACTTGTTCCAACGGCTATCAATCGTGTTACAGGCATTGTTTCACGTGGGGGTTCGATTATGGCGAAGTGGATGAATCACCATAGTGCTGAGAACTTTTTATATACTCATTTCGATGAGATATGCGACATTTGTGCGGAGTATGACGTTACTTTGTCGCTAGGCGATGGACTTCGCCCAGGTTCTATTGCAGATGCTAATGACGAGGCACAGTTTGGCGAATTGGAGGTATTAGGAGAGCTTACCCTTAAGGCTTGGGCAAAGGGCGTACAGGTTATAATCGAGGGGCCAGGTCACGTACCTATGCACCTTATCGAGGAGAATATGCGCAGACAGAAGGCAGCTTGCCACGGTGCACCGTTCTATACCTTAGGACCTCTTGTAACGGACATAGGCGCAGGCTATGACCACATAACGGCAGCCATAGGCGGAGCTATGATAGCTTGGATGGGTACAGCAATGCTTTGCTATGTAACCTGCAAGGAGCACCTTGCACTGCCTAATAAGGACGATGTACGAGAAGGTGTAGTGACCTTTAAGATTGCAGCCCACGCAGCCGACATAGCCAAGGGCAATAAGATGGCAATAGAGCGAGATTTACAGATGAGCAAGGCACGTTTTGCAATGCGCTGGAGGGAGCAGTTCTCACTATGCTTTGACCCAGAGCGAGCCGAGCAGATGCACCACGGCGCAATTAAAGAGGGAGAGGACCACTGCTCAATGTGTGGACCTGACTTCTGCGCAATGCGAATCACGAAGTCGATAAAGGAGGGTAAATAACAGTCTAAATCTTACAGAAAATTTTATGATTATGCAGAACTAGGCATATCATACATATTTTCGAAAAGGAGACGAGAATTTAGATAAATCGGAAATTCCGACTTTTCTACAAAGCTCACTAACTTTGGCGGTGGTCGAACCGTATAAATCGTAAAGGAATTATACAGTTAAGAGAAAGCAATAAAAAGACTAGAAGGAACGATATAAATAAGAAAAAAAGTTTAACTTAAAACTCATCAAAAAAAATGGAAAAAAAATGGATTTGCACTGTATGCGGGCATATACATACAGGAGCTGAGGCACCAGACGTGTGTCCTCTATGTAAACAACCTAAGGAGAAGTTTCAAGAGGTTGTAGAGACAGAAGGTAAGATGGAGTGGGCTGACGAGCACCGCCTAGGCGTAGCTAAGGGTGTAGATGCAGAGGTTCTAGAGGGACTTCAAGCGCACTTTATGGGCGAGTGTACAGAAGTAGGTATGTACCTAGCTATGAGCCGTCAGGCAGACCGTGAGGGCTATCCAGAGGTAGCAGAGGCTTACAAGAGAATCGCTATTGAGGAAGCAGAGCACGCATCAAAGTTTGCTGAGCTTTTGGGCGAGGTTGTATCTGATACAAAGGCTAACCTTAAGGCTAGAATGGATGCAGAGCAAGGAGCTTGTGCAGACAAGAAGCGTATCGCTACACGTGCTAAGGAGCTTGGTCTAGACGCAATCCACGACACAGTACACGAGATGTGTAAGGACGAGGCACGCCACGGACAGGTATTCGAAGGACTATACAATCGTTTCTTTGCTGAGTAAATCTCAGTCGAGCGAAGTCGATACAACAGAAGAAGAGTTCCCCGAAACAAAGGGGTAGCTCTCAATAATCAAAATAAGCACCGCCCAAAAGCGGTGCTTATTTTTTGACCAGATATACATTAGCCTTTGGATATTTTAGAGCCACCCCACCCTAAGCTAGCAGCCCTGCACCCAAGTCCTGGGAAGGACCGCTAGCCTAGGACTACTCTACTATGGCACCCCTAAAACCTAATACCTAAAACCTAAAACCTAAAAAAGAAGAAGCACCGCCCAAAAGCGATGCCCCTTTTTCACCCATTTATATTAACCTTTACCTATCTATATAGAGGGGCGCAAGGAGCTTAACAAAACTTACTTTTTTTAGAAGCGAAAACCCTTAACCCGTCAAACTCCCCTCCCCAAAATATCTATTTAATTTTCTTAGTAACAACTCTACCTGCACTCAACGCCTCGATAGAGCCTTCACAAGGAACAAAGATTCGTGGAACTATATTCGAACTACTAGAAACCGCCTGCGAGCTAACACCTTGTGAGTCTGTCTCAGGAGTTGTAAATTCGCACACAGCCATTTTAGAAAGCGGCGTAATAGTGCTAGCATCAACGCCATAAGCGTAAAGCACATACTCCCCACCAGGCTCAAAACCATTGAATGTACGCTCCTCAAGCTCTCCATAATAAGCAGATGCAGACAAACCTGTACTCAAAGTACATGCATAATAAGTAGAATAATACTCCTCTAGATATTCCATATCGTCAATAAACAGCTCCTCATCACTAACCGAATTGTAATACTCTTTAGTTATCGCAAGGACAACATAAGGCATATTATAATCCTCAGGATACACGCTAAAGGTAACAGTAGACATCGTGATGTTGTAAATTTCAAAACCGCCAAACTCAACATCAGGGAAGATAACACTCTCAGGCACTTCACTACCAGCTCCTTGAACAACAAACGGCTCTGAGAGAACAACATTAGTAGTCAAATTACCATCAGCATCAGCACCAGCTGCCACAAGATAGTAAGTACTTCCTTCAGGGAGAGTCCAAGCTGTCCAGAAGTTAAAATTATCTATATCGCCCTCAAATACCCAAATACCATCCGCCACCGTATAATCGGTTCCATAAACTACTATATCCTGTGCAATAAAGTCAAACGCATAAGCATCCCAATCGCCATTATACTCTTCATACAAGTTCTCTGGCATATAGAACAAGGCATAAGTCCCAGTAAAAGAATCAGCCACATCTACATCCACAAGTAGCGACTGATATTCATTTTCGACAATCGAAATACTTAGAATCTCATCACCAAAATAAAGGTATTCATCTTCCCAGTCTTCAATCATACCGATAAATGTAACCTCGCCATCTTCAATCTCCACATCAAATTCATAACGAACACCCGATTCAAAGACTTTATCTGTTTCAAAGGCAACTTCGTAATCACTGCCAGCAGCGTTTATATTAATAAACATCACGCCCTGAGCAATAGTCTGAGGAACAACAATCGCAGCAAAAGAGTCATCACCCTCCTCTGCCATAGTTGTAGTAGCAACATCTCCAGTAGCAACAAATTCGTCAGTGAGAATATTAGCGTCAACACCAATTTTAGCCTCTAGTGTAGCCACTGCACCAGTCAAGTCCACATCGCTACTTACGACATTGATAACAACCTCACTAAGCAAGTGGTCGAATGTAAGCTTAGGTGTAGCTTCGTTAGTGGCAGCCACAAGGCTACTCAAAAGGTCACTTTGCTCATAGTTATCGCCCTCATTTTGAGCAGTCAATACAGAGAACGACAGCGAACCGTCATAATCAAATTCCACAAGAGGATAAACTGCTCTAAATTCTAGTTTATCGCCCTCCTCTTCGTATGCAAAAGGCGTATCACTAGAGAAGATACCACCAGAATAAGCATACTGCACAAGAGCATACGAATCTTCATCCGAGATGCCCATAACATAGATTTTATCTCCATTATCGAATTGCGTATCAGTGACACGAGTGTTAATAGAGCTAGTAAATGTGATTTCAGTTGGCTCATAGCGTGTTCCAGGCTCAACTTCTCTACGACAAGACGAACCGACAATAGCGACAATAAGCAACGTTAAGGTAAGAGTAAATAGTTTTTTCATTTTTCAAGGATCTATTAATTTGCAAATTTAGTTCTTGACAATAGCACAAAAGCTTATATAAAGGGATTTTTATAGTCCCCTAAACATATCCAAAAGTCGATATAAAGATTCAACTAGAGAGGTGCGAATTCATAAATTTCAGTAGTATTTATTACAAAATTCGCTACTACACCCGACAACCCTCTAACAATAAAACCTTTATCTCCCCACAAAGTTAAAACAAAAACTTTCAAAAAACAAACTTTTTTTCACTAAAAAAACTCTCTTTTAACAAATTACCCTCTTAAGGGGATTTCTAATAATCCCCTTAATTATTTTTAATCGCAAACAACAAATCCACAAAAAAAGACTATATTTGCAGTTAAATACAGGGCGATGAAAAGCACTACGAGCCACTTTTAGCCAATTTTCAACAATCCAACAGAAGACTTAAAAGAAAACGTGTGGTACTTTTACCAGCTCATAAAATTAACAATTTAACACCCTAGACCCAATGAGAAAATTTTTCTTACTTATGCTATGCACTCAGTGCGTCATTACTTCGTGCACACAAAACGAAAGTTTACCTACGCTACCCGACAACTCCGTAGCCTTCACCTCTTCAATCTCCTCAATCGCCACACGTATAACAGACTCGGCTTTTGAGAACACAGACGCTATTGGCGTTTATGCTAGCAACTCAGTTGAATATATTGCAGAGAACGTCAAATATGAATATAACAACGACATATTCACATCTTCGACCCCAATAACCTATGGAGACGACCCTCTTCTATTTATCGCAAATTATCCCTACGTCGAGGAAATGCCACTCCAGTTTTCAATGTCAATACCAACAGAACAAAGCACAGAAAGTTATTTTAGATATTGTGACTGGCTTAACGCAAGAACCGCTTTAACTACTGAATCTTGCCCTACTCTAAATTTCAATCACTCATTTTCTTCAATAGAGTTAAACATTAGCTCTACACAAAGCATTTCAGCTGTTACCCAATATGCTCGCACTATTGTAGATTGTGACCTAGAAACAGGCGAATTTACCGAATCTAAAGCGGACGACAACACTATTGTGGGCATCTCTCCTCTAGCAACAGGCTCTGCCTCATATACCTCGATAGTCGCCCCACAAACAATCGAGAAGGGCGCAAGTTTCATAGAGCTAGTTGTTGACGGCAAAACATTAAGCTGGAACACTACCCAAGAAGTTACCCTAGAGTCAGGCTACAAATATACCTGCTACCTGACTATCTCAGACGACGATATCATATTCGAAGGCATTATAAGTCCTTGGACTGACGGTGAGGATATAGACATTGGCAATAACGATTCCGAAAGTTCTGAGTATTCACTCTCAGACTTTGCAAATGGCATTACACCTGAGGGCACAACCTGGGTAATTATTGACGAAACTGCCTCTGGCGATGATTTCTCACCATTGCGTGAAGCACTCACAGATGGCATATCGCTTGAATTTCCTAATCTAACTTCTATCCCTAACACGGCATTTATGAACTGTGCTGCAAGTTTCTCTATCTCGGCACCTAACGTACTTACAATCGAAGATGGATATTACGTTGCAGAGGAGACCTCTGAAACAGCACCAAAGATTGGCTGCGAAGATATCGCCACAACACACCACACCACAGCAGATGGACGCATAGAAGTAATCACAAAGACACCTACAACAGTTCAGCCCTTCAACTCTTCTTCGACACAAACACCAGGCTACTACGGTGCTTTTAGCGGTTGCAGTGCCTTGACTTCTGTTTCACTCGCATCTGTAAGTTCGGTTGGTTATGGCGCATTTTACAATTGTACTTCACTGAGCGAGGTTTCAATGCCAGTTGCCCAGAGTCTTGGCTCTAGAGCACTATATGGATGCAGCTCGCTCTCTAAAATCTCACTACCAATTGCCACGACAATCGGCAGTAGCGCATTCCTTTACTGCTCTACACTCACCGATGTATCACTACCTGAAGTCACTTCTTTAGGCAGCTACGCCTTCTATGGTTGCAGTTTACTATCCGACATATCACTACCTAAGGTTCAAGCAATTGAATATGCAGCATTTGCATATTGTTATGCTCTCTCAACAGCTTCATTTGCAAAGGCAACATCGGTTGCAGACGCAGGATTTTACCTATGCTATTCACTAAAGACCATTTCACTACCGTCACTACTCACAACAGACGAGTGGTCATTCTACGCTTGTAGCTCACTTAGCGAGCTTACATTTGAAGAGGCTACCACAATTGGTGGTTACACCTTCTATGGCTGCTCCTCAATGAAAAAAGTATCAATGCCAAAGGTTGAAACAATTGGAATCTCAGCATTCAATGGGCTAACAAACCTTAGCGAAGTTTCGCTCCCTTCGACGACAACAGTTAGCGACTACGCTTTTTATGGTTCTGGGATAACAGAAATTTCGTTACCAGAGGCTACATCAATTGGCAGCCTAGTGTTTCATAGTTGCACGTCACTCCAAGATGTTTCACTACCGCTAGTCACCACAATCTCGGCTTCTCAGTTTTACAACTGCACTAGTTTAGTTAATGTCTCACTGCCTGCCGCCACAACTTTTGGCAAAAGTTCATTTGACAATTGCACCTCACTTACTGAAATTACACTGCCAGCTGCCACCAGCATTGAGAGCTGGTCATTCTGCTATTGCACCTCCCTCACCGATGTAACATTACCTGTGGCTACTTCAATTGGGCAATCATCTTTTGCGATGTGCAGCAAACTACAGAACCTAAACATTGCAACGACTAGTGGCACTATATTAGAAGTATTTGCCAAAGAAATGTTCTGCACCGATTACTACGGAACGGGCACCAACGAAAGTAATATTTCGCTAAATATCGGCTCGGCAAATAGTAATGCTGTCTCAAACAACACTCTCACCATCGGAGATATTTCATATACCTTTAATCAAATCACACTCCTATAAGAATATAGGGGACTTCTAAAATTTCCTTTATAATATTTCAAAGATAAGGTCTTAGAACAAAAAACATTAACATCCTTTTTTTTTCAGAAGTCCCCTTATATAAAAACCACGCTAAAAAAAGGGAGTGGCTTTGTACATTCCCTATAAAACTATGAAAAGACTACTTCACTTAAGACCCCTACACCGCACGATAGTTACAGTAGCGATAATTTTAGGATTTTGCATCAGAACTGGGCAGGCTCAGGAATTGATTCTTGGAGTTGACTTTGACACTCATTTCGACAATACGGAGTACACTAGCTGCGACCTTGGCGGAGCTTCGCATACGCTGTTTACGGCACGTTTAACGCCAGCAGTGGGCATTGAGTTTGAGGGCAGCCACCGAGTGGTTCTTGGCGCAGAGCTATGGCAGGATATGGGGGGTAACGACGATAAGTTCCTTACCGATATCCAGCCTATTATGTACTATCAGTATAGTGGCAGCGAAGTAGAGGCACTGGCAGGGATTTTCGACAACAGCAAACTTAGACAACAATATTCTCTAGCTATTTTCAGTGAGACATATAGATTCTATTCAAATCGCATTATGGGTTTTATGGGTCGATATAATTCTCCTAAAAACGAGGATAGCTTTGTGGAATTGGCTGTGAATTGGGAGAGCCAGTATTCGGAGACAGAGAGGGAGATGTTCCGTGTAATATCGGGTGGAGAGTGGCATTTTTCTAAAACTTATTTGGGCTATGGTTTTTCTATGCTTCACTTTGCTAATTCTGCAATGGCTGTGGGGATTGTTGACAATATAATTTTCAATCCTTATGTGGGTCAAACTTTTGGTGATGAGTTTATTTTTGACGTACGTATCGGGGGATATATCGCTCCTCAGTGCGACAGAATCTTAGATGAGGGGTGGGAATTCCCTGGCGGTGGCGAGATAACTTTGAGTGTTAAGCGTTGGGGTGTAGAGATACGCAACACAACATATCTAGGGTCTAGTCTTCAGCCGTTCTACTCTAAAGCGGGTTATGGGTCACTGTTATACTCTGGCAACGCATTCTACGGCACTGACAGCGATATATACAACTGCACGTGGATAGGATATGACCAGACCTTCTTCAATGATGTTCTATGGGTCAGAGGCGGCATTAATTTACAGTGTGACGGACACGGACTAGGTAGCGAACAGCTCATAAGCCTCTCTGTAAATTTCGAACATTTGTTTTCGCTAAAGAAGTAGCCCCCCCCCACACACACACAAAGCTAAAGAGCCCTGTATCGAAGTCCTTCTCAGAACTTGGATGCAGGGCTCTCTCTTTAAGGCTCTCGTAGGTTCTAAACCAAACCCGAAAAGCCCATAAACGCCATAGCCAAAATACCTGCCGTAATAAGCGCAATAGGTATCCCACGCATAAGGGCAGGTGAATCATTCATCTCTAACTTCTCACGAATACCCGCAAAAAGCACAATGGCGAGTGTAAAACCTATCGCCGAGGAGAAAGCAAAAAGAACACTCTCACCAAGCGCCATCTTCTTCTGCACCAAAATAATCGCTACCCCCAAAACCGCACAGTTAGTAGTGATAAGCGGCAAAAATACCCCAAGCGCAGAATACAAAGCAGGAGACACCTTCTTCAAAATAATCTCCACCATCTGCACAAGCGATGCGATAACAAGTATAAAGACAATCGTCTGCATATACTCAATGCCAAACGGAGCGAGCACATACTGCTGCAAAAGATACACAACCAAAGATGACAGCGTCATAACAAAAGTTACAGCCGCCCCCATACCCATAGAGGTCGACACCTTTGACGACACCCCAAGGAATGGACAAATACCCAAAAACTGAGCAAGGATAATGTTATTAACAAATATCGCCGATATTATAATTGCAAAATATTCCATAATTTTATATTTCTATTTTTTAGAACTCTATTAGTTATTACCCTTTAAACGTGCCGTAAACTTATTGAAAAGTGCTAGGAGATACCCAAGAGCAATAAACGCCCCTGGAGCAAGAACAAATATCAGCATACCGTCCATATCCGCAGGAATAAACTTATAGCCAAATATAGCTCCACTGCCCAACATCTCACGCACCGAACCCAACAGAGTAAGGGCAAGGGTAAAACCAATACCGATACCAGCCCCATCAATCATAGAGCTCACCACATTGTTCTTACTAGCAAAAGCCTCAGCCCTACCCAGAATAATACAGTTAACCACAATAAGAGGTATAAAGACCCCAAGTGTCTGATACAGCGCAGGCACATAGGCCTCCATAGCCAACTGCAAAATCGTAACAAACGAAGCTATCACTACAATAAAGGCAGGAATACGCACCTTCGAAGGAATGAAATTCTTAATCATTGCAATAACGATATTGCTAAGTATAAGGACAAACATCGTTGAGACCCCCATACCTAGTCCATTAATAGCCGAGGTCGTTGTCCCAAGTGTAGGACACATACCCAAAAGAAGAACAAAGATAGGGTTCTCCTTAATAATTCCCTTTGTAAAGTTTTTCCACTGATTCATAATTATTTAATACTTTTAAAGGGGAGTTTTAAAAACTCCTTGATTTGAATTTTTGTTTAATTTGCTGCTTCTTTGGAGTTTTCGAAAATGGCTTATAGCTGGGCTATATGACGATTTTGGAAATTTCAAAGCAGTAGTGAAGTAAATGAAAATTATTTTAAGGAGTTCTTAAAACTCCCCTATAGGTGTTATATGCTTGTTTAACTGCCTCAATATAGGCTCTTGACGAAATAGTCGAAGCTGTAATCGCATCTACCTCTCCGCCATCTTTTTTAACCGCCAAATTCATCGTTTCGGGATTAACCCCCTCAAACTGCACCGAGAAGTTAGACTTCGCAGGCTCAATTTTATCTCCAAGACCAGGAGTCTCACTATGCCCTAGTACCGAAATTTTCTGGATTGTACCATCTGGCAAGAAACCCACCAGTAGGCTCATCTTACCACCAAAACCGTTAGCAAAACACTCAACGGCATAGCCAACAGCCTCCCCACCCATCTTCGCAGGATAGACCATAACAGTGTCGGCATCACACGCCACTTTAATCTTCTCGCCCGAAGGGTCATTATCAAACTCAGGCATCACCTCTGCAATAGCTGCATTAGTTTTAGCAATTTTCGCTTGCTCAATTGGCTCTTTGGTAAGCATATATATGCCTCCAACTGCTGCACTCGCCACAAGGGTAATAACCATAAGGACAAGCACCATATTTTTAAGACTACTTTTCATCTTTTACTTTTATCATTTCAAATTTAGAACTCCCCCTTCAACTATTTCTTACCAAAGCGACGAGGCTTACAGTACACATTAAGAAGTGGCACAACTGCATTCATAATAAGTATCGCAAAGCTCATACCCTCTGGATACGACCCCCACGTACGAATCATCATAGTCAACAGACCGATACCAACACTATAAATAATAACCCCTTTTCTCGACATAGGCGACGAAGAATAGTCAGTAGCCATAAAGAATGCACCTAGCATCGCACCACCTGCAAACAAATGAAACAGACCATCAGCTGCCGCAGTAGGGTCTATAAGGTACATAGCCTCTGCAAAGACAAACATAGAGCCAAGCACAAAGACTGGAATATGCCAAGTGATAACCTTACGAATAATCAAATAAATACCGCCAAGCAACAGCAACAACCCACCGACCTCACCAAGCGAACCGCCGTGAAGACCAAAGAGCATATCACTAAGCTCAGGCAGCGCACTAACGCCCTGCTCCTTCAAAAGTCCAAGAGGAGTAGCTCCCGAATAAGCATCGCAGCTAAACGCCGTCATAGGCGCAGGGAACGAAATAAGCAAAAAGACACGACCCACAAGCGCAGGGTTAAAAGGATTGCGCCCGATACCCCCAAAGCTCATCTTACCAACGCCGATAGCCACAAGCGAGCCCACAACTACAAGCCAAGGCGAAAGCTCACTAGGAAGGTTAAAACCGAGTAGCATACCCGTAACTACAGCCGACAGGTCACAAATAGTATTCTTCCTGCCAAGCAAGAATTTCGTTATCGCCCATTCAAAGACAACACAACAAAATATCGCCAAGAGTGTAACAAAGAGTGCCGATAAGCCAAACGAATAGACCGAAAAGGCAAAGGCAGGCACCATTGCGATAATCACATCTCTCATAATCTTCTGGGTCGAATTTCCAGAGTGGAGGTGTGGTGAAGCTGAAACAATTTTCATATCTTTATAATTTCTTTTTTATTCTGGAGAGAGGGAAAATCCAGAAAGAGTCTCCCTCCCTATTTCTTTAGTTTTCAATTATTTTTTTGCTGCCGCAGCTGCTGCCGCTCTAATTTGCCCTAGCGCACCGCCCTTTGCCAAACGTATATAATCCAACAGAGGAATACCAGCAGGACAGCTAAACGAACAACATCCACATTCTATACAGTCGTGTGCCTTAGTCTCAACATATTTATCGGTGAGTCCTAGCTTCGCAACCTTGCTTATAAGGTATGGCTCAAGCCCCATAGGACAAGCATCCACACACTTAGCACACGATATACACGCACTAGGCTCTACTCTACTCGACTCCCCTAGTGGCATAACAAGCACACCCGACGTACCTTTAGTAGTAGGGGCATCCACGTTACACATAGCACGTCCCATCATAGGCCCACCGTTTATAACCTTACCTTCGATATCGGCACTCACTCCACATAGTGCCATAAGCTCAGAAATAGGCGTACCGACTCTTACCATTAAGTTTTTAGGCTCTGGAACTTCGACACCTGTTACCGTTGTTACACGTTCAAAGAGAGGTTTATTCTTCTGCACAGCCTCATATATCGCAAAGATTGTTCCGACATTTTGCACAACTGCTCCCACTTCGATAGGCAGTGCTCCACTAGGAACTTCACGACCAGTCACCGCTGCGATAAGTTGTTTCTCACCCCCTTGTGGATACTGCACCTTAAGCGGTACAACCTCGATACCGTCGCTCACCTTTCCCGAAAGGAACTCGATAGCATCTGGTTTGTTCTTTTCGATACCGATATAACACTTGCTAACGCCAAGGGCACGCATCACGATTTTACATCCCACCAAAAACTCATCTGCCTTTTCGAGCATCAGCCTATGATCAGCCGTTAGATATGGTTCACACTCCACACCGTTAATTATAAGCACTTCTGCCTTCTTGCCAGGAGGAGGTGAAAGTTTCACACCGCAAGGGAAGGTAGCACCGCCAAGCCCTACGATACCTGCGTTTTTAATTTTTTCTATAATATCTTTTGGGTCAAGCGTACACTCGCCCACAAGCCCTTCGCTTCTATCAATACTCTCGTCCCACTCATCGCCACTAACAGCGATAGTAACCGCCATTTTACGAAGTCCTCCGCCATCTTTCACCGCATCTACTGCCATCACCTTACCGCTCACTGAGCTATGCACAGGAGCACTAACAAAGCCAGCAGCTTTCGCAATCATCTGCCCAACCTTCACAGTATCGCCCTTTGCAACGATAACTTCGGCAGGAGCACCGATATGCTGTGAAGTAAAAATCATAACCTTCGAGGGTATAGGAGCAACCTCGATAGCCTTTTGTGCTGTAATTTTATGGTCGTGTGGATGTACACCACCTATTGGAAAAGTTTTGCTCATTTCTATTCTCTTTTGATTATTTCTCTTGACTAACTTGTGTTTCTGCCTTAGGAGTTTCAACTTTAGGAGTCTCTACCTTAGGAGCTTCTGCCTTTGGGGTCTCTGCCTTAGGGGTCTCTGCCTTAGGAGTCTCTGCCTTAGGGGTCTCTGCCTTAGGAGTCTCTGCCTTAGGAGTCTCTGCCTTAGGGGTCTCTGCCTTAGGAGTCTCTGCCTTAGGAGCAGCAGGCTTTGGAGCAGCTGGTTTCTTAGGAGGGAAACCGTACTCTATAATTGCCCCAGTAGGACACTCAGCCACACATTTCCTACACATTTTACAAACGCTAGCATCTATATACGCCACATTATTTTCGAGAGTAATAGCTCCAAACGGACAAGTCTTAACACACTTACCACAGCCGATACAAGCAGCTGCACAAGCCTTACGAGCCACAGCTCCCTTATCCTTACTAGAACATCCCACATAAATCTTACG
The DNA here is from genome assembly GCA_044433515.1 of Rikenellaceae bacterium. Classification (GTDB taxonomy): domain Bacteria; phylum Bacteroidota; class Bacteroidia; order Bacteroidales; family Rikenellaceae; genus Mucinivorans. The sequence continues at coordinate 21,929 of JAWXTN010000012.1, forward strand.
ACCTTTTGCGCCCTTCTTTCTAAGTTCGATAAGCATCTTAGGGCAAGCCTTAGCACACGCTCCACAAGCTGTACATTTTTCATCGTCAATCACTGGAAGCCCTGTCTCTGGATTAATAGAGATAGCCCCGAAACTACAAACGCTCACACAGTCACCCTTACCCAGACAACCAAACGTACAGTCCGTCTCACCGCCATAAAGCGACGAAAGGATAGCACACGTAGAGGCGCCATCATACTGAGAAGTCTTAGGTCTCTTAGCACAGCTACCCGAGCATTTCAAAACCGCCACTTGCGGTTCACGTTCAGGCGCAGCCTTACCCAAATGCTCAGCCACAGCCTTCATAGTCGCAGCACCGCCTACTGGGCAAAACAATGACGAAATATCGTCATTTTCGACAAGCGCACTAGCCAATCCCCTACAACCAGGGAAACCACATCCCCCACAGTTAGCACCAGGGAGTAGAGCCTCAGTGGTGTCAATTCGTGGGTCTTCATAAACTTTAAATTTCTGCGACACAAAGTACAGAATAACTGCTGCCAACCCTCCCAGAGCCACCAACGCTACTACTGTATAGATAAATACTTCTAATCCTTCGTTCATATCATTAATATTGTTTTAAATTATCTTCTACTATAGAAACACTCACGCTACGCCCTATCGAAAAGACCTTAACGCAAATAAAATAAATAACCATCGCCCCGATTGCGCTAAGTCCAGAGACAAGTTCACTAAAACCCAACTGCTGGAGAACCAAGAGCGACACTATAATCACAAAAACAGGAATAATATATGCCAACAAAACTGCCCGAAGCCCCATAGCCACAGACACCTCCACGGTAATTGTATCGCCCACTTTATGCCTATCGTTATAACTTATAAGTGTCAGAGTTTTACCCTCTTTATCCTCGCTATTAGAGCAGACTTTCCTAGCTGCACAACCTTGGCAGGCATCTCCACACTCAACTCTACACAAGAGCTGAGAACCGTTCTTCGAGATTATAGTAGCTTGTTGTTGCATAATTATTGATATTACATTTCGTAAGGCAAATATACATATTTTTATATTGTTCTTGCATAAAATTTGTTTATTTTTGTAGAAATTTTAAAAAAACAATACCTAAATACTATGAATTTCATATCACAAATGCGTTCACGCTACACCACAAAGGTGTATAGCTCAGAGGGAAAGATACCTCGTGAAACTCTTGACGAACTCAAGGAGATTATGCGCCTAAGTCCCTCGTCTATCAACAGTCAGCCTTGGCACTTCACCTTTGTAGAGAGCCGTGAGGCACTCCAAGATTTAGCTAAGATTTCGCAGTTCAATGCCGAGAAAATCGAGAACTGCGCAGCCCTCGTGGTTATCAGCGCAGAGAGTGATGCCGATAAATTCGAAGAAAGATTACGTGCAACAAGCAATGAACACGCCCTACGATACTTCACACTTAATGTCAAATCGGGAGGTAAAGAGGCTGTATATCACTGGATGCGCAACCAGTGCTACCTATCTTTAGGCATACTTCTCAGTGCTTGCGCTACAATGGGCATTGACTCGACACCAATGGAGGGTATCGAACCATTGGAGTATGATAAATATTTAGGGCTCACAAACCACAAAACAGTTGTAGCAGTAGCATTAGGTCGTCGCAGCCCAGATGATTTCAATCAGCCATCCCTACGCCCAAAAGAGCGCAGAGAACTTTCTGAAATACTTCGCACAATCTAAAGAGCATAAAAAAACGACTGAGGAGAACCCTTTTTACGGATTCTCCTCTATTATTTTTCAAAATCTAGACTCACTACTTCTTTGCGTAGTAGTTCGTATCGCCCCCATCACTAGAGCGCACCCAGCGTTTATGAGTCCAGAGCCAATAGGCTGGCTGGCGACGTATCGTAGCTTCCATATTCTTTAGAAACTCTCTCGTGTATGGATTCTCCTGGTTGTCGTTTTTGTCAATTTCGAGTCGACGGAACTCACCGCTATAACGTCCTCGCTTCACCTTTGAGATATCGAGGTAGAGATAATTTGCCCCAGACATCTCACCCACACGCTCACCGCCCACAATATAGGGCGTGTCAAGTCCTAGAAACTTTGTCCAGTGGTTCTGCGTTTTACCCGTCGAACGCTGATCGCTGATAAATCCTATAATAAAATTTTTACCCTCTTTTCTAGTTTCAATAAGTCGTCTTACAACTCGTTTATCGGGAATACATTCAAGCGAGAACCGAGAGCGAATCTTAAGGGTAATTCTATTCATAAGGGTATTTCTCAAGGGTTTATACACTTGCCCCACAACCTTATTATCTGTACTAAAGTGAAGCGACATACCTTGAGTCCACTCCCAATTACAGAAATGCCCCAGAAAGATAACAACGGGCGTACCTCCCACGCTGAGTTTATCCACTAGTTCAGCCCCTTCGACAGTGAAGCGTTTACGCATTGTCTTATCCGATATATGCAGCAGTTTTATTGTTTCGACAATAAGGTCACAGAAATGGCGATAGAATTTACGTTCAATAGCCCTACGCTCCTTCTCGCTCTTATCTCCAAAGACCAGTTCGAGATTAACCCTCACAACCCTCTTGCGATACCCTATTGCCTTATAAACCAAAAGATATAACACATCACTCATAAAATAGAGCATCCAAAACGGCAACAGAGCGTGCAGTTTCAGAAAAGCGTATAACAATCTATATTTCAAATCAAATTTCATAGTATTCTAATCCTTTAAAGCCTCAACTCCTACTACCTCACTTAGCCACTCTTTAAAAAGCCTTAATTCTTTCTGTGAAGCCCTATCAAGGGAGTTGGCACACCCCATCATTAAATCATTAGAGTTCTCTGCCTCACGCAATTTTCGTGCGATATATCCCTCTCTTTCGCAGTGGTTCACAAATAGGATATGTTTTTTCACAGACTTATACTTGCATAGCCCTTTCTCCTCTGCCAACAATTGACACAGTGTCTGAGGGTTATACTGCGAAGGGTCTCTAAAACGATGAGCAATATTGTGAATCATAGCTTCGGGATGTTCCTCAAAGAACTCAGCGAGCAAACTTTTAAGCTGCGAAGTCGGAGCGTGTGGAAAGAGTCTAAAAGACTTTGCCCCTACCAAATCGGCGGCATTAACCATAGCATCCTTATAGCCAAAGGTCTTATGACCATTTTTTTTAGGCTTTATCCATCTCAAAAAGCGTGCAGTACAAGAGCTAAACTTTTCGCCAAAGCTCACTAGCTTATCGCCCTCGAACCACTGCTCTAGGCTATGCTCAGAGAGCAAAAAATTATCGTCATTCAAATAGACATACCTCTCTGAAAGACCAGGTATTCGCCACAGCATTGTCTCGATCGAAAGGCTGTTAAATACAGGCAAATACTCCTCATACCCTTCGAAAATAACCCTATGGTCTACAATCTCGATTTGGGTACGGCTAGAAGGGAAGTACTCAGCCACAAGGCTCTCCAACTGAGGATTCTGATTATCTGTCACAATAAAGATTTTACGCACAAAAGGAGCAAAGCGTAACAGCGAAGAGACAGAAAAATAAATCTCCCCCACAGAATCGAAGCGAGTAGCACCGCCTATATCCTCACGCTGCGTTTCCTTTTTATCGGTTGTATATTCAGCCCGTTTAGCCCTATGCGCCAAATCCTGACCGTCCACCCACGTGATTACGACATCTATATCTTTATTGTTTTGAGTCATCTGAAATTAAGAAATTTTTAAAGCATCCAAGGAATAAGGTAATGCACGTCAACGGCCTACCCCTACCATACCGCTCGCCTAGACAATACCGAAGAAACGTTCGGGCACTTCTATAACAATTTTGCGCCTACGCATCGACGGCTTATTAGGGGCATAAAAGGGTCTGTGTTTTTGCTGAAATTCTCTAGCCCATTTTGTAGTAGTCTCCCACTGTTTAGCCTCTGACTCTGTAACGATTTTAATTGTACGAGTACGCTTCTCGAAGTGTCGTTTCGACCAGCCCGAAGTCCAGTTACGCTGCTCTAGTGTCTTATAGTCTATGCCTCCAAAATGGAATAGGAACAAATTACTGTCGATATGAAAGTTATGCCCCTTCACCCTATGAAATCCTGCTCCCCACCTCTGAGGCTCACACAGCACACTGGTTTTGGTGTACCTTGTCGACAAGAATCCAAACCTGCGCTGACCCAGCAGTGGCTTTGTCCTGTCTATCTCCTCTTCCCTCTCTCTATGTTCTCCTATATCAACGCCCAATCCCGACACGCACACGCCACAATCTAGCCCACTGAGATACTCCCTCAACGAGCCACCGACCTTCGGGTCAAGAATCAAAAACTCATCGCTATCCGTTCCGATAACGATATCATACTTTTCGAACAAACCTGCCGCAAACTCATTAATCTTTCTAAAACGAACCTGATCAAACTTCGCCACACTAGGGGCTAGAAGTTTAGGATGTACCACAACATTCACACCCTCGCAGAAGTCGGGAACCTCCTGATCCTCGCCATCCATTAGGACATAGAGATTCTCATTCCCTAACTCGCCGCCGTAGTATTTAACCCACTTCTCAAGAAAGAAATTGTCGTTACGAACTTGTGTTATAGCACATATTTTTTTCATAGATTCTTTTTAGGTACCAGGGGTTAGGTATTAGGTATTAGGGGTTAGGCGTTAGGTGTTAGGCGTTAGGTGTTAGGCGTTAGGGGTTAGGCGTTAGTTTTGCTCTGGTAGTAGCCCTTTGACATAATCAATCGCTCCTTCTGCCATACTCAAATCAAAGATATGACCAAAGAGCCCAACCGCTACGATACTTTTCTCACCCTTGAGGTCTATTTCCGTGAGAGAGAACAAATAATAGTTCTTCCTCACTATAAACTTGCCCAAAAGATTATTAAGCCCCTCTCTGCCGAGCAGACCCTCTCCCACGGCCAAATAATCGCTATTGACTCCGAAATCTTCGATACCGCTTTCATTGAGAATTTTATAGGCATTATCTATATGCTCCTCCTCCGAAGGGTTCGTAATATACGCCACATAGCATATACCCAGCACTATGGCTATTTTAAATAATCTTTTGAACATACTGTTACACTTTTGGTAAATTTTTCACAAAAGTAATCTTTTAGAACGAGAGTTCAAAAAAAAGTGGGAGAGTTTTCAACCCTCCCCCTCAAAAACATTACTCTACCTCCCACGTATCGCCGCTATGAAGCAGCCCTTCCATATTGAAAATCTTAGCGTGCGAAGCCACCTCAATGAGTTGGTCACGAACACAGTCGTCATAAGTATGGTCCTTCACATCACGGATAACACCAAGAGCGATAGGCATATCTGGAGCTTTCATATTCACAAGCATCATATGCACACCAGGGTCAGGGTCTTGCGCATTGTGAGTCAGTATATCGTGGATAGAATATCCATCGTCGCCAATCTTCACAACCTTAAGTCCTCTACCCGAAAGTATAAGCCCCTTGTCTTTATTCGCACCGAAGACCATCTTCTCACCGTGATGTAGCACAATTGTGCTCTCGTCCCTCAGCTCCGACTTTTGGAAGACTTCAAACGCCTTATCATTAAAAATTACACAGTTCTGCAAAATTTCGGTAACCGAAGTTCCGTCGTGTTTAGCCGAAGCCACAAGACACTCTTTAGTAAGATTTATATTCACATCCACCGAACGAGCAAAGAAAGTACCCCTCGCCCCAAGGACAATCTCACCAGGAGTAAATGGGTGCTCTACCGTACCAAATGGGGAAGTCTTTGTAATACTTCCCAGTGGAGAGGTAGGTGAATATTGCCCCTTTGTAAGTCCATAAATCTGGTTATTAAAGAGCATTATATTTATATCAATATTTCGACGAATGGCGTGAATAAAGTGGTTACCGCCAATTGCAAGCGAGTCACCATCGCCCGTAGCCATCCAAACCGATAGCGTAGGGTTAGCCACCTTTACACCTGTCGAGATAGCAGCTGCACGCCCGTGGATGCCGTGGAATCCATAGGTCTGCATATAGTAAGGGAAACGGCTCGAACAGCCGATACCGCTTATAAATGTAAAACGCTGATGCGCATAGTTCAAATCTTCGGCAACCTCTGGCAGTGCCTTAGATACCGCAGCGAGTATGGCGTGGTCGCCACATCCTGGACACCACTTTACCTCTTGATCGCTTCTAAAATCTTGTTGACAATATTTCATAACTTTTTTAAATCTGGGATTTTTAGAAGTCCCCCTTATAGTAGTGTATTAAATTTATCTGTAAGTTCTTCTATGGTGAAAGGAAGCCCCTGAACCTTGTTATATTGAGCATAGTCAAACTCTGGGCAGTTCATCCTTAGATAGCCTGCAAATTGACCCATATTTAGCTCACAAACAATAATCTTTTTAAATCCTGCGAGAGCCTCACGAGTGCCTCTTGGCAGCGGACTAATCAAATCAAAGTGGCAGTGTGACACCTTCTTGCCCTCTTCACGCATTACATCTACTGCTGTGCGCAAGTGACCAAAAGTACCGCCCCAGCCCACTACGAGCAAATCACCAGTAGCATCGCCATACAACTCGACTTCATCCATAAACTCGGCAACCTTCTCTACCTTAGCTGCACGAACTGCCACCATTTTTTCGTGATTCAATGGGTCGTGCGACACAGCCCCTGTTGTATAATCCTTTTCTAGTCCACCGATTCGGTGCTCAAGCCCAACAGTTCCAGGCAGAGCCCATCCCCTTGCTAACTTTTCTTCACAACGATTATATGGACTATATCCGCCCTCTGGTTTTTCGGTCACCATCGGAGGGACAATTTTTGGAAAATCTTTCATAGAAGGAATCTTCCAAGGTTCAGAGCCATTTGCTATATATCCGTCAGTGAGCAGAATCACTGGAGTCATATGTTCAAGAGCAATCTTACCAGCTGTAAATGCCGACGAGAAACATCCCGAAGGAGTACGAGCCGCCATCACAACAAGCGGACACTCGCCATTTCTACCCCATAGGGCTTGGTCAAGGTCTGCCTGCTCAGTTTTGGTAGGAAGACCAGTCGAAGGACCTCCCCTCTGTACGTTAACAACCACAAGTGGCAGCTCCGTCATAACAGCAAGCCCCAACGCCTCACTCTTCAAAGAAAGCCCAGGGCCCGAAGTTGTCGTAACGGCAAAGTTCCCAGCGAAGGCTGCACCTATCGAGGTACAGATACCTGCAATCTCGTCTTCCGCCTGAAGGGTCTTCACACCTAAATCCTTGCGCTTTGCTAGCTCTTCCAAAATAGCAGTCGCAGGGGTAATAGGATAAGAGCCACAGAATAGCGGACGACCAGATTTCTCGCTCGCAGCGATTAGCCCCCACGCCGTAGCCTGATTGCCTGTTATCGAACGATAAGTTCCCTTTTCGAGTCTTGCCTTGCCTATCGAATAGGTATTGGCAAACTGATGCGTATTTGCAGCATAGTTCATACCTGCCGTAAGGACGACTTTATTAGCAGCTGCAATGGCTGGTTTCTTAACGAATTTCTTATCAAAATATGTAAAGGTATGGTGTGTAGGTCTATCAAACATATAGTAGCAGATACCTAGTGCAAACATATTTTTACACTTCACTATACTTTTATTGTCAAGTCCGCTATCCTTAAGAGCATCCTTTGTCATAGAGGTCACAGGACACAGCACTATATTATAGTCTGTAAGCCCTAGCTCCTCGAAGGGGTTTTCACTCTTAAAGCCTGCCTTTTTAAGGTCTTTAAGGGCGAAGCTATCGGCATCGCAAATTACAGTAGCATCTTTAGTAAGCCACTTTGCATTAGCCCTAAGCGCAGCAGGATTCATCGCTACAAGGACATTGCAGTAGTCGCCTGGCGTAAGGACTGGCACACTACCTAAGTGAACCTGAAAGCCCGAAACGCCTGCAATAGTGCCTTGCGGAGCCCGAATTTCAGATGGGAAGTCTGGGAAAGTTGAAGTAGAGTTACCCTCAAGTGCTGAGGTGTCATTAAAGAGCATTCCGCTAAGTTGCATACCATCGCCTGAGTCTCCCGAAAAGCGAATTACAACCTCTTTGATCTCTTGATTCATAGATTAATTAATTTATTTATCGTAAATTTAGTTTTAGGGGTGTTTTTTAAAAAAATCCTCCGTTTTCTCACCTGGCAGATTGTTATTTTAAATAATATTTAACAACCCACACTGGAGTTACATTATACAAATATAATAAAGAAAAACTGATTCAAGCAATTTTTTTGAATATTTTTTACCTCTACTTTTTTTAGGCTCAAAGAATTTAAAAACCGAAGACTTTGTGCCTCTCTATATCCGAAGATTAGCCCTAGGACAGACTTTATGAGCCACCCTAAAGTGGGGTTCGAAAAACTCCGTAATTTTTTGTATGAAGTTTGCTGATTTTTTACTAACTTTGTATGAATTATGACAGTATGGAATTATATACTTCTAATATTGACGAGCCTCTATTTTTTAATGGTGGCTGCCTCTGTGTACACCGTACTTTTTGAGCGTAGAGACCCTACACGTGCTTTTATGTGGATAGTTGTAATAGTGGTTGTGCCAGTTGCAGGGCTTCTCTCATTTATGGTTTTTGGGCAGAACTATCGCAAACGCAAGATGTTTCGCCACAAAGAGGGTGAACTCCTCAGGCGCAAGGAACTGCTCTCCGAATGGCAATTCGACAACCTCGACACTATAAACTTTCATCAAGTCACTGACCATATAAATATAGTAAAACTCCTGCTAAAAAACAGCAAAGCCCCTATTACTGTAAATAACCACATCTCTATTCTCAAAAATGGAGAGAAGACTTTCCCTTCGCTCTTTGCAGCTCTACGCAGTGCTAAGCACCATATTCATTTGGAGTATTACAAAGTCGCAGACGATACGCTAGGGAACGAACTCTCAGATATTCTCTGCGCCAAAGCACAAGAGGGCGTAAAGGTAAGACTTCTGTTCGACGACGTAGGGAGCTGGTCTCTACCTCGCCGCTACCAGAAGAAGCTTAAGAGTGCAGGTGTAGAGGTTAAGAGTTTTTTACCTGCTATTTTTCCCTTTATCACAAGTAGTGTGAACTACAGAAATCACCGTAAAATTACAGTAGTGGACGGCAAGGTCGGTTTTATGGGCGGGCTTAACATTGCAGACAAGTACCTAAATGGACTGAGTTTTGGAATATGGAGAGACACACACATACGCATTGAAGGCGAAGCTGTACGCATACTTCAAGCGACATTCCTTAATGACTGGTATCTTGCCACCAAAAAAGAAGTTACCCTCTCTAGAGCCTACTTCCCTATAATTACAAAACAGCACACCGCTACGCCTTGTCAGATTGCCGTATCGGGACCCGACAGTGATTATGCTGCTATTATGCAATGTTTCTTTGCTGCCATTTCACGTGCAAAGAACTATGTTTACATATCTACGCCATACTTCCTGCCTAGCGAAACGCTTCTCTCAGCACTAAAAGTAGCTGCGCTCAGCGGTGTTGACGTACGAATAATTTTGCCCGAAAAATCGGACACTAAGATTGTACACTGGGCATCACGTTCGTACTTCACCGAAATGATGGAGGCAGGCATAAAGATATATCTATATAACAAGGGCTTTAACCACTCGAAGATTATGATAATCGACGGCACATTCTGTTCGGTAGGTTCGGCTAATATGGATATGCGCAGCTTCGAAGACAATTTCGAAATCACCGCAATGATTTACGACAAGACACTTACCAGCGAAATGGAGAGTGACTTCACAGAAGACCTCTCAGACTCTACACATATAACCCTAGAGGGCTGGAATAACCGCAAGAAAAAAGACAATGTAAAGGAAGCAGCCGCTAGGCTATTTGCCCCACTGCTCTAAGACAACAGAGACGAGAATATCTCTTTGAGTTTTAAGAACAGCCTCTACACGCCCCCCTATACACAACAACAGAACACACACCCTATTTCAGACTTTATACAAAGTACAATAAAACCGACAAAAAAGAAACACTATGAGCACAATTGAAATTAGAATAGAGAACAACTCTCAAAAGGCATATATAGAAAAAGGTATTTCAGCCGCACAAGTCGCAGATGACATCTATGGCTCACCTATTGATTTTGTAGCCGTACACGTAGACGGTCTCCCAAAGAGTCTGGACTTTGAAATTATAAGAAGCTGTACTCTTCACTTTATACCTAGCAACACAGTAGAGGGCAGCCGTATCTATGCTAGCTCTCTGATTTTCCTTTTACAGAGGGCAGTGCGTGACGTTCTCGGCATTGGCGTTAGAATAGATGTGATGCACACAATTCAATCGAGCTACTACATCGAGATAGACGAGAGAAGCATTACTCCAGACGAACTAAAAGCCGTCGAGAAGCGTATGCGCCAATATATTAATGCTAAGAGCAGCATAAGATGTACTCGCAAAGAATTTAGCGAAGCTATGGCACTTTTTGCCTCACAGGGCGAGAGCGAGAAGGTTGAGCTACGAGAGTCACGCTCACGCTATTGGATGGATATCTACGAGCTAGAATCACTTGAAGGCAATGACACAATCTATGCGGACTTTTATTCTCCTCTCATTTCTAAGACGGAGCGGCTAGAGGACTTCGGTCTTTGTTGTTTTGGCGAGGGTTTTGTATTGGAGCTTCCAGTTATGCAGCCTCAAAACGACAAGAGTTCTAAAAGACAGAAGAAAACGCCTCTACCCGTAAAACTGCACAGAGTTTTCGATATGAACTCCGACTGGCTAAATATTATGGGCATCGACACCATTGGGGCGCTCAACAAAAAGATACGTGAGGGTGAAGGCTCATCAATCATACGACTAGCCGAAGCTCTACAAGAAAAGAATTTCGGTTTTCTGGCAGAGAACATCTATTCCAAGCACTACAACGAGGGGCTGAAAGTTGTCTTTATCTCAGGACCTAGCAGCAGCGGCAAGACGACCTTTGCTAAACGCTTATCTGTGCATCTTTCAGTTTTGGGATTAGTTCCCAAAAGTATATCTTTGGACGACTATTTTGTCAACCGTGAGGAGACTCCCCTTGACGAGGAGGGAAACTATGACTTCGAAGCACTAGAGGCAGTCAATGTTCCACGTTTTAATGCCGATTTAAAGAAGCTTCTTTGTGGCGAAGAGGTAGAACTTCCACTTTTCGACTTCAAGAGCGGCAAGAGCCAAAATTCTGGAAATTTCGTTCAGATTTCTTCGAATAATGTTCTTTTGATAGAGGGCATTCACGCACTCAATCCATCGCTAAGCCTTGAGATACCTCGTAGTGAAAAGTATTTGGTTTATGTATCTGCACTGACGACTCTCTCAATTGACAAGTACAATATTATACATACGTCTGACAATCGTTTGCTGCGACGTATGGTACGTGACAATAAGTTTAGAGGACGTTCTGCCCAAACAACAATTGAGGGCTGGGGCAGCGTGCGCAGAGGCGAAGAACGTCACATATTCCCATACCAGGAAAATGCCGACTATATGTTCAATACAGCTCTTGTATTCGAGTTCTCAATCCTAAGACACAATGCCGAGCCACTGCTGCGCAGCGTTCCAGCAGGGAGTCCTGAGCACTACAATGCTCTACGCCTACTAAACTTTTTGGAACTCTTCGACGAGATACCAGAGAAGGACTTACCTTCTACTTCGCTCTTTAGAGAATTTCTGGGAGGAAGCTCTTTCCACTACTAGAGCCCACTGCCGAAACCTCTGCATAGACCACAGAGCAGCAAAGAATCTATAAAGCCGCAAAGCTACTAGATATCGCCTCGCTAGCTACGCCATACAGCTCAGCTATCACAACGTATATAAGATAGAAGCACAGCATTAGCTTCAGCCCTGTGCCTACGACAAAGCCCAGAAACGTTCCGATTGTAGCGATTAAAGAATCGCTACCCGAGCGTTTAGCGAAACACAGTTCTCCGATAAAAGCCCCTAGAAGCATACCCACAAGGATGCCGATAGGAGGAACAAACATACCGATTATCATACCGATTATCGAACCCCAAGCCGAAAACTTCGTACCCCCAAACTTCTGGGCAATAAGAGGCGGCAAAAAATAATCCGCAAAAAACACCACAAGAGTTATAACCCCTAGCACAAGCATATAGCTCATCGAGAGAGTCGAGTAATCAGTAGCATAGAAAATCCACAAACTCCCATAAGCGAGTATAGGTCCTGGAATGGCAGGTATAACACACCCTATAACGGCTAGCACTAGCATTACAAGGGCGATAACTGATAAGGCAATATCCATATTGAAATATGTTTTAAAAGGGTTACACTAAAATTCTCTTGCAAAGATATTAAAAGATACTTATATTTGAACAAAATACAGACAATTAAAACAAAACATAAAACTAAACATAAAACTAAAAAATTATGCAAATAGGATTTAAAGCACCCGAAATTCTCGGAATAGACCAAAACGGCAAAGAGATAAAACTTTCAGATTATAAGGGCAAGAAGCTAGCACTATACTTCTACCCAAAAGACAGCACATCGGGATGTACCGCACAGGCGTGTAGCCTTAGAGACGGCTACGAGGAGCTACGCAAAGCAGGCTACGAAGTAGTGGGCGTAAGCATAGATAGCCAAAGCTCACACCAAAAATTTATCGAAAAGAACGCTCTGCCATTCGACCTTATAGCCGATACAGACAAAACCCTTGTCGAGGCATTCGACGTTTGGAAAGAGAAAAAGATGTACGGTCGCAGCTATATGGGTACAATGCGCACTACGTTTATTATAGACGGCACAACTGGGCTAGTCGAACGAATCTTTAATCCAAAAGAGATAAAGACTAAAGAACACGCCGCTCAGATACTCGGCTAGAAAAGCAAAAGAGAGGGACACTGCCATTATATAGTAGCGTCCCTCTTATTCTATTAAATCCCCCCCTGGGTCTTCCCAGAGAAAATATGTGTATATGTATAACCCTATCGCAACTCTTCAAGTGCCTTCTCTGCCGAGAGCTTATCTATAATAGCAGAGACTATATTATCAAGTTTGCTGCCCTCACTATAATCCGCCTCACTAACAAAATTCACCCTATCGTCCTCCATCAAACGCCCAACGCTCTTAGCTCCCTTGCGAGGGTCATAGACCGCAATCGAATGCCCCATCTTCTCCTTCACAAGCCTCATACACGGAATATCAGTAGTTCCATCGCCTATATATATCATATGAGTAAAGGGAATAGGACGAGACGACTCCTCCATATATTCATTTATAAGTTTCGTGTCCGAAACATCCATAATTCCTTTATTTATCTTAAAGATAAACTGCGTCTTATTTGTATAGTTCACCGCTACACCTGGCCAATATGCCACACCGTCGACATCATAGAGGAACGAGCAGGCAAAAATACGCTTAAATTCCCCTGCTATCGAAGTGCCCTCTATCATCTCCTTAATGCCCGAAGAATTAATAAAATGCTCAATCTCCATACCCTTAGACTCTCCATAGGCATTAATGCGTGCAAACCAATCTTCCACGCCCTCAAAGAGCTCAACCTTCTCGCCCGAACGCACAAACGCCTCTCTGCGAAGCGAAATACCCCCAGCACGAGCCGCCGCAATCATTTCGCTAAGATAGACTAGAATCGGGTCTGAGTCCGTCCTCTCGGCAATCCTATTTGAGTTTGCCCAGAATTTACGGTTATTCTTACCCACAGCTGGCAGGAAATCGTACTCCTGCATATTACCTGGCGAGAGAGTGCCATCGAAATCGTATATTATAGCTACTTTCATTTAATCGAGTTACAGAGTTTAAGAATAGTTAATGAAATGTTTTGAGCAAAGATAAGAAAATTTATTCGTATCTTTGTTCTAGCATTCTAAAAGATAAGAAAAAAAATGAAGATAATTGTTAGCGAAAACAACGAACTATATGTAATGCCTGACACTACACTGCTACGCAATAACGATCCCTATTTCACGCCTAACTTCGCCACAGAGCAGGGCGAGACAACTGTCGAAGGGGTAACCGTTAAGATAACTAGACTTGTGAAATGTTTGGCTGAAAAATTTGCTTCACGGGCGTGGGAAGAATGGTGCACAAGCACAGACCACAGACTCCTGGAGCTACACCACACAATCGCACGCTGCTACGACCGCTCGTTCGAAGTATCACCAGAGTGGCACGCCAAAAGCGAACTCAGCGAAGATAAGTGCAGCGAAATTGACCGCAGAGTATCACAGGTATCACAATACCTACAACTAAGAATCGGGGACTATATTTTTATACCACACAGCGAACTACCCCTTTAAATTAAGCGCAAAACAACTGTTTAAGAAAAACTATGATAGAGATAGACGATAAAATAATTGCCACAGACGTAATAACCTCACGCTTCTCGTGCGACATTGCTGCCTGCAAAGGTATTTGCTGCGTAGAGGGCAACGCTGGTGCTCCACTCGAACTCACCGAAATGGAGGAGTACGAAGAACACTTCGACAGCTACAAAAAATATATGACACCCAAAGGCATTGAAGCCATAGAGGCACAAGGCTTCGGGATTATGGACTTCGAAGGCGACCTTACTACTCCACTTATCGACGACGCTGAGTGCGCCTACGTTATAGACGAGGACGGCTCGACGTGGTGCGCCATCGAAAAGGCATTCCGAAATGGAGAATGCCTAGTTAACAAACCGATATCGTGTCACCTCTACCCCATTAGACTTACACATCTCAGCAATGGTACAACAGGTCTACAATACCACAGATGGAACGTGTGTAGAGCAGCCGAAATGCTTGGAGCAAAGAATGGCACACGAGTTTTTCAAGCGGTCAAGGAGGCGATTATAAGACGTTTTGGAGAAGATTTTTATGATCAGCTTTCAGAAGTTGCGGAATATATAGACAAAGAAAATGAACTACACTCTAGAACAAATCGCTAGGATAACTGGCGGGCAACTATTTGGCGAGAGCCGAAGCATAGCGAGGGTCATCACAGACTCTCGCCTTTTAGGCATTGACTCCTCTACTCTCTTTTTTACTTTAAAGGGAGCAGGCAGAAACGGCTTTGACTATATAGATGCAGCCTACAAAGCAGGTTCTAGAGCCTTTATTACAGACAGGTTACCTCATAGTAACGAAGAGCTCGGGAGCTTTATAGTAGTAGAGGACACCCTAGAGGCTCTACAAGCCCTAGCAAAGGCACACCGCAAAGAGTTCAAGGGCAAAGTTGTGGCAATCACTGGCAGTAATGGTAAAACCACCGTTAAAGAGTGGTTCTCGCAGCTATGGGATAGCAGCAGCAAAAAGTTATTCCGCTCGCCCCGTTCCTATAATTCACAGATAGGAGTAGCCCTTTCGCTGCTTATGCTCTCTGGCGACGAAGATATAGCCCTTATCGAGGCAGGTATATCGCAGAGAGGCGAGATGCAAAGACTCGAAGATATGATAGCCCCAGACTTCGGTGTTATCACAAATATAGGCGATGCCCATTCCGAGAATTTCGCTTCAAAGGAGGAGAAACTTTTAGAGAAGCTAAAGCTCTTTAAGAACATCCCCTCTGACAGGGTTATACGTGCCGATAAAATCACTTCAAAGAACCCCGAAGAACATAATAAGTGGACAGTACAGCAAATCTACTCACTCCTCGATATAGAGCCACTAAAGGAAAAGGAACTACTTCCTCTATCGCTCCGACTCGAAGTGCAGAGAGGCGTACTTGATTCCCTTATAATAAATGACTCATATTCCAACGATATGGAGTCACTAAGTGCAGCACTCGATTTTGCAAAGAGAGAGGCATCCACTCGCCCCCTACACCTTATCTTAACAGATATAGAGCAGAGTTCAAAAGAGCCACACGAATTATACAGTGAACTAAGAGAAGAAATCGGGAAATACTCTATATCTTCACTCACTGCCATAGGAGAGCAAATAACAGCCCACAGGGAACTTTTCAAAGAAATACCCTCACAGTTCTACACCTCTACGGAAGAGTACCTCAGCGAGCTTAGTGCTCAGAGGTTTGCAGGGGCAGCCGTTCTAATAAAGGGCGCACGGAGTTACGCCCTAGAGCGTATAAGCTCACGCCTAGAGGAGCGCACACACACTACAACCCTTGAGGTAAACCTTTCTAAAATTGTAGAGAACTTCAAACACTACGAAGCCCTAGCCCCAAAGTCCAAGATTATAGCTATGGTCAAGGCTTCGAGCTACGGGCTTGGTTCGCTTCAAATCAGCAAAACACTCATCGAAGCAGGCACACACAGCCTAGCTGTTGCCTATGCCGACGAGGGAATAGCCCTACGTCGTGGAGGTATCACCGCTCCGATATGGGTTATGAACCCTGACCCTGGCAGCTTCTCTTTGATGGTTCAAAATAACCTAGAGCCAGAGATATATTCTATCTCGTCGCTCAGAAGTTTTATAGACGAGGTCAAGAAGGCTGGTCTAAGCGGCGTAAAGGTACACCTCAAGCTCGACACTGGTATGCACCGCCTCGGCTTTATGGCAGACGAAATAGAGGAGCTGTGTCATATCCTTACACAAGAGAGCAAATGGATACACACCTCCACAATATTCACACACCTAGCGGCAGCTGATGACCCAAATGAAGATAACTTCACTCTCTCGCAAATTAACCTTTTCGACAAGCTTGCCCAAGAGATAAGCTCAGAGATAGGCTATACCCCCCTACTCTCTGTTGCCAATAGCGCAGGGTCAGAACGCTTTACAGAAAGTCACAAAGACCTCATAAGGGTCGGCATAGGGCTATACGAAGGAACATCTACGCTTAAGTGTAAAATCGCTCAAATCAAGCGCATCAAAGCAGGCGAGACAATAGGCTACAACCGTCGGGAGGTTGCCACTAGCGATATGACCATTGCCATTATCCCAATAGGCTATGCAGATGGACTCTCACGTGCTCTAGGGTGTAGAGTAGGACAAGTATCAGTAGGGGGCAGTCTTTGCGACATTATAGGCAACGTGTGTATGGATACAACCATAATAGACATTACCGAAGTGGCGCAATCAACTCATAACGACCTTTGCGTAAAGGTTATGGGCGAGGGAGCACTCACCGAAACAGAGATAGCCCAAAGAATAGGCACAATAAGCTACGAGGTTCTGACCTCCATATCGCCGAGAATTAAACGCCTCTACATTTGGTAAAAGGGAAAAAAGTCACTACCTTTGCGCCCAGAAAAAAAATGAGAACAAGGGGCAATAACAACCCCTAATAACAGAAGTACATAATTAAATAGGAAAAGATATGCTAAATCGTAGCTTACTGCGCACAAAGGTTTTACGTTCACTCTACGCCCACACAACTAGCGAGACAAGAGGAGCTAATTTTACACTTAACGAATATAAGAAGAGCGTGGAGATGTGCTATGACTTGCACCTGTTTCTACTCGAACTTCTGGGCGAAGTAGTTTACTACGCTAGAGAACGTCAAAAAATCGCATCTGAGAAGTTGCGTCCTACTCCCGAAGAACTTAATCCAAAGACACGCTTTGTCGATAATCCTATTATCGAATCACTCAAGCACAACGAAGGTCTACAAGCTAGGCTAGCACAAGGCGGACTTAGCTGGGGAAATCACGAGGAAGTTATCCGTGAGATGTACAACCAGATAATAAACGCCCCTTTCTATGCTAGCTATGTAGATGGCGCAGGCAAAGACAGAGAGTTTATAATACGAGTTCTAACACAACTCTTTGACGACAACGAGGTACTAGAAAATGCTATAGAAGATATCTCAATCCTTTGGGCAGACGACTTTGGATATGGACTTTGCCAGGCAGTAAATTTCATAAACGAAAGCAAAGAAAACACTCTTTATAACGAGTTTAACTCTCCAGAGGATCAGAAATTTGGCGAGGATTTGCTTCTTCACGCAATTGCTCACAGAGAGGAATACCTAGAGCTTATCGACTCACTGAGCGACAACTGGGAGTTAGAGCGTATAGCCCATATGGACTCTATGGTTCTAGTGGTTGCAATAAGCGAGCTTGTCTCTTGCCCTACAATCCCTACAAAGGTTACGCTTAACGAGTTTATCGAGATTTCGAAGTACTATTCGACCTCTACAAGTTATAACTTCATAAACGGAGTTCTACATAAAGCTATCGAAAAGCTTAAGGGCGAGAATAAAATTCGTAAAACAGGACGTGGACTAATGGGCGAAACCCCTTCAAAATAAAAAAGAGGACAAAAGACCGAATCAATGAAAAGGCTACTTTTGACACTCTCGCTTTTAGGCGTTATGGCGTGCGGTTCTGTTTCGCAGAACAAGGACACTAAATCGCAAAGTGCGGCACTGCTCAGCATAGATTTGCCAAAGGCAGAGAGTTATACACCAGACACGATTGACTTTGGGCTATTGAATGCGGGAGAAATAATTCGTGGGAATTTTGCTCTTAACAATAAAGGCGAAACGCCCCTCGTTATTGTTTCGATAGACAAGGCTTGTGGCTGCACTGAGACAGAGTACTCCAAAGAGCCTATTGCAGTGGGCGAGAGCCGCAATATAGACTTCACCTTTAACTCATCGGGGTTATATGGCGCACAGATAAAATACTTCACAGTTATACTATCTGACAATAGCACAACAAGGGTCTACTTCACAGCAGACGTAAATCCTTAAGAGCCACAAAGGAGCGAAAAAAAAGGGGGGGGGGGGAGGAAAGTCGCTAAAGACTAAAAAACGAAAACGGAAAATTAAACAAAAAAATAAAAAACTAAACAAAAAAAATGAACAACATCTTATTGCAAGCACCAGCTGCTGGACAGGCTCAGGGTATGGATTATTCTTTCATCATTATGATGGTACTTATCTTTGTTGTAATGTACTTCCTAATGATTCGCCCACAACAAAAACGCCAAAAGGCTCTTAACAACTTCCGCAAAAGTCTAGAAAAAGGCACAAAAGTTATTACAGCAGGCGGCATTTATGGACGCATTAAAGAAATCGACGAAACAACCGTACTTATTGAAGTAGACGGCAACACGACACTTCGTGTTGACAAAACTATGATTATGCGTGACACAACAGACATCGCACAAAAATAGTCTGAAAAATTTAGACTACAATCTATACCGAAGAGCTGCTTTTCTTTTGAAAGGCGGCTCTTTGTGTTTTAGGGCGTTATCTTAAATATTTTTAGGATAAACAAACCCTCTCGAACTTCATATTAATTTCTGAAGATTTTTGTAGTAAATTCAAAAAAACTTTTATACCTTTATACTTTATGGCACGAGTCTATATGTAAAAATTTTTAATATAAAGAACTACAATACTATGAGAATTATTGAATGTGTTCCTAATTTCTCTGAAGGTCGCAATGAAGCGACTTTAGAGGCGATTGCAGGAGCGGTGCGCTCGGTTGAGGGCGTTAGCCTTTTGAATGTTGACCCAGGTGTCGCTACTAATCGCACGGTCTTTACCTTTGTGGGAGAGCCTGAGTGTGTTTGTGAAGCTGCCTTTAGGGCGGTGAAGGTTGCAGGCGAACTTATTGATATGCGCCATCACAGCGGTGCACACCCTCGCATTGGGGCAACTGACGTGCTGCCACTCGTTCCTGTTGCAGGAGTTAGCCTAGCGCAGTGCGCACAGTATGCCCGTACCCTAGCACAAAGAATTGCCGAAGAACTGGAGATTCCTACGTATAACTATGAGGCTGCTGCCTCGTGCCCCGAAAGGCAAAATCTTGCGGATGTGCGCAGTGGCGAATACGAAGGGCTAGAAGCTAAACTACAAGACCCTAAGTGGGCACCAGATTTTGGTAAAGCAGAATACACCCCTAGAGCTGCCAAATGCGGTGCTACAATTGTTGGGGCTAGAGACTTTCTAGTGGCTGTAAACTTTAATCTCAATACCACATCTACTCGACGTGCCAATGCCATAGCCTTTGACGTAAGAGAAAAGGGACGTACAGTTGAGGGCGTGCAAATTCCCGGCACTCTAAAGGGCTGTAAGGCTATCGGGTGGTTTATCGACGAATACAACGTAGCCCAAGTCTCTATGAACATAACTGACATTAACACTACTCCGCTACACATAGCCTTTGACGAGGTCGTGAGGGCTGCCGCTGCACGTGGCATAAGGGTTACTGGCACTGAGATAGTAGGACTCGTGCCTCGCCGTGTACTTGTAGAGGCAGGAAAAAATTTCCTAACAAAACAAGGACGTAGCCGTGGCGTAGGCGAAGCAGAGCTTATACGTACGGCAATCATCAGTATGGGACTAAGCGAAATCGCTGAATTCAAACCAGAGGAAAGAGTTATAGAATACCTTATCGAGGACAGAGACGCTAAAAAACTAGTGGATTTAACCTGTCGTGACTTCGCCCTTACAACGGCATCGGAGAGTCCTGCCCCTGGCGGTGGCTCTGTATCGGCTTATCTAGGAGCACTAGGAGCTGCACTAGGCGTTATGGTGGCAAACCTTTCAAGCCATAAGCGTGGCTGGGACGACCGTTGGGAATTCTTCTCTCGCTACGCTGAGGATGGGCAAGAAATACTTGCAGAACTTTTAGCTCTTGTGGACGAAGACACAGCGGCATTTAACAAAATTATGGACTGTTTCTCTATGCCTAAATCGACTGACGAGGAGAAGGCAGCTCGCAGCGCAGCTCTACAAGCCGCTACACTCTACGCAACAGAAGTGCCACTTCGCACAATGCAGGCTTCGCTAAGGGTCTTTGACATCGTGGAGGCTATGGCAAAAGAAGGCAACCCTAACTCTGTAACCGACGCAGGCGTTGGAGCTCTTTCGGCTCGCAGCGCAGTACTCGGCGCACTGCTAAACGTGAAGATTAACGCAGCAGGACTTAAAAACAGAGAAGCGGCTGAACAAATCATAGCTCAGGGCGAAGCCATAGCGGAAGAAGCAGTTAAAAGAGAGAAAGAAATAATCGAAATCGTAACATCAAAAATATAGTTATGACATTTGCAGAAGAAATTCTAGAGGGCATTCCCTCTATACTACCAGAGCCACGAGCTCTTAGCGCAGCAAAGAATCACGCCCCTTGCCGTAAAGACATTCTCAGCAGCGAAGAAAAACGCCTTGCTCTGAAAAATGCACTAAGATATTTCCCCGAAGAGCTACACAGTCAGTTGGCGGCAGAGTTTGCCGAAGAGCTATTAAAGTATGGTCGTATTTATATGTACCGCTATCGTCCGACTCACGAGATATATGCTCGCCCAATTGACGAGTATCCATCAAAGTGCAAGGCTGCGGCTGCCATTATGCTAATGATTCAAAACAACCTTAGCGATGCAGTAGCACAACACCCCGACGAGCTGATTACATACGGAGGTAATGGCGCAGTTTTCCAGAACTGGGCACAATATCGCCTGACTATGCGTTACCTTGCGACTATGACCGATGAGCAGACCCTTGTAATGTATTCGGGACACCCTCTCGGGCTCTTTCCTTCGCACAGTCGTGCTCCGAGGGTTGTCGTTACAAACGGTATGGTAACACCCAACCACTCGAAACCAGACGACTGGGAGCGTTTCAATGCGCTAGGTGTGTCGCAGTATGGGCAGATGACCGCTGGCTCGTATATGTACATCGGACCTCAGGGAATTGTACACGGCACAACGATAACCCTACTAGCCGCATCACGTCGCAGGGGTGATGCAAAGGGGCAACTCTTTGTCACTAGCGGACTAGGGGGAATGAGCGGTGCACAACCTAAGGCTGCTCGTATAGCAGGGGTTGTGAGTATCGTAGCGGAAATTAACCCAAAGGCTGCCGAAGTAAGACACTCTCAGGGATGGGTAGATGAGCTGCACACAAATATAGACGAGGTTATCTCACGAGCACTCAAAGCCAAAGAAGCTAAAGAGTCCATTTCGCTTGCCTATATCGGCAATATTGTAGACCTCTGGGAGGCTCTTGCCGCAAGAGATATAGAGGTAGAAATCGGTAGCGACCAGACTTCGCTGCACAACCCTTATGCAGGGGGATATTATCCAGTAGGCTTCTCTTTGGAACAGAGTAACGAAATGATGCGCAGCGAGCCTGAACGCTTTGCTGAGGAGATATCTAAGTCACTGCGTCGCCACTTTGCAGCAGTCGAGACATTGAGCCAAAGGGGTATGTACTTCTTTGACTATGGAAATGCCTTCCTTTTGGAGTGTTCGAAGGCAGGATGTGATTCATTCAAATACCCTTCGTACGTTCAAGACATTATGGGCCCTCAGTTCTTCGACTATGGGTTTGGTCCATTCCGTTGGGTTTGTACTTCTGGAAATAGCGAGGACTTGAAGCTCAGCGATGCTATTGCAGCTAAGGTTCTCAGAGAGATTTACGAGAGCGCACCAGAGGATATCAAAGGACAGCTCAAAGATAACATCATTTGGATTGAAGGAGCAGAAGAAAATCAACTGGTTGTCGGCTCGCAGGCAAGAATTCTCTATGCCGACTGTGAGGGCAGGACAAAGATTGCCCTTGCCTTTAACGAAGCGATAGAGAGGGGAGAGATTACTGCACCTATCGTTCTGGGACGTGACCATCACGACGTAAGCGGCACAGACTCGCCCTATCGTGAGACTTCGAATATTTATGACGGTTCGGCATTCACTGCCGATATGGCGGTACAGAACTTCGTGGGAGATTCATTCCGTGGAGCTACGTGGGTGTCACTTCATAACGGTGGCGGCGTAGGCTGGGGCGAGGTTATCAATGGCGGTTTCGGTATGGTTATAGACGGCAGCGACGAGAGCCGCCAGAGCATAGAGCAGATGCTTCTATGGGATGTAAATAACGGTATCGCACGTCGTGCCTGGGGGCGCAATAGCGGTGCTATGGATTCTATCAAACGAGAAATGGCACGTACTAAAGGACTATCAGTCACAATTGCCTCAATAGCTAATGACGAACTTTTAGGGAAGTTCTTTTAATGGGAATATCCTAAAAGGAATGCCCCAAAAGGAATACCCAAAAAGGAATACCCAGAGTAAAGAAACATAAATAAAAAACCACACTTAAAAAAACCACTTTTAAAATTACAAATGACACACTACATATCAGCAGAGCACTTGACCCTAGAGAGGGTCGAAGAAATCATAGATAACAACCACACACTAGCCCTCAGCGAAGATGCAATAGAGCGCATTACTCGCTGTAGAGATTTCCTAGATTCAAAGATGGAGAATCACAGCGAACCTATCTATGGCATTACCACTGGCTTCGGCTCGCTCTGCAACATAACAATTGAGCCCGAACAGCTATCAAAGCTACAGCACAACCTCGTAGTATCACACGCCTGCGGTACTGGCGACGAGGTAAACGAATTAATCGTAAGACTTATTCTACTGCTAAAAATTCAATCACTTAGCTACGGATACAGTGGCGTACAGCTCATAACCGTACAAAGGCTAATAGATATGTTCAATAGCGGAGTATATCCCGTAATATACGAGCTAGGCTCACTAGGCGCAAGTGGCGACCTTGCCCCACTAGCGCATATGTCTCTCCCACTCTTCGGACTTGGAGAGGTGCGCTATAAAGGCGAAAAGAAAAGCTCACAAGAGATAAACGAACTCTTCGAATGGGAACCGATAACCCTTAAGTCTAAAGAAGGTCTAGCACTACTTAACGGCACACAGTTTATGAATGCTCACGCTGTCTACGCAATAATCGTAAGCAATAGACTTACCCGCACAGCCGACACCATAGCTGCCGTTTCGATTGATGCCTTCGACGGCAGAATCGAACCGTTCAGCCCAGAGGTTCACGAGATACGCCCTCACCCAGGACAAATCGAGAGTGCGAAATTCATACGTGAAATCCTAGAAGGCAGCGAAATTATCAGCAGAAGCAAAGCGCACGTTCAAGACCCTTATTCATTCAGGTGTGTGCCACAAGTGCACGGCGCAAGCAGAGACACTATTGGTCACATCGAAGCGGTTGTCGAAAGAGAGTTAAATTCCGTAACGGACAATCCAAACGTATTTGTAGACGAGGACAAGATTATTAGCGCAGGAAACTTCCACGGTCAGCCCCTAGCCATTATTATGGATTTTCTAGCAATTGCCGTTGCAGAACTTGGCAGCATATCGGGACAGAGAACCTACCAGCTCATTGGCGGCAAGAGAGATCTCCCTCAGTTCTTGGTTGCGAACCCAGGACTCAATAGCGGTTTTATGATTCCACAATATACCGTTGCTTCGATTGTAAGCCAAAGCAAACAACTCTGTACCCCTGCATCGGTCGACAGTATCGAGAGCTCGCAGGGACAAGAAGACCACGTTTCGATGGGGGCAAACGCTGCAACGAAGCTACGTCGAGTTATGGTAAACACAGAAAGGATTCTAGCCATTGAACTATTCAATGCAATGCAAGCCCTTGAGTTCCGCCGTCCGCTAAAGAGTTCGCCTAAAATCGAGAACCTATGGGAGGAGTACCGCAAAGTTGTGCCGTTTATCGACGATGACACAGTTATGTACACTCACATCGAAAACAGTATTAAATTCATACGCACTTCAATATGATTCTAACCAATATCAAGGGGCTATACGGTCTGTGGGAGAACCACATCGAAAGGGTCTATGGCAAAGATATGTCAGAGCCTCCACACTTAGAGAACTGCTATTTGCGTATCGAAGATGGCGTTGTGGTAGAGTATGGCTCTATGGACTATTTTCACTACAACCATAGCGATATGGATTGCAGTGGGCGTTATGTCCTGCCAGCCTTTTGCGACTCACACACACACCTAGTTTACTCTGCCCCACGAGACACAGAATGGGAAGATAGACTCAGTGGGCTAAGCTACGAGGAGATAGCAAGGCGAGGGGGAGGCATCCTAAATAGTTCGGACTCTCTACGCTCCGCTACCGAAAACGAGCTTTACAATAGCTCTATGCAGAGGCTAGAGACAATTCAGTCCTATGGCACTGGTGCGGTAGAGATTAAGAGCGGCTATGGGCTAAGCCTTGAGAGCGAAATTAAAATGCTTAGGGTTATCGCTCGCCTAAAGGAGTCATCGCCTTTGACCATAAAATCCACCCTACTGGCAGCACACGCTGTGGGCAGAGAGTACACGGGCAGACAGAGCGAATATGTACAACACATTATAGACGATATAATCCCCGCCGTAGCAGCCGAGGGTCTAGCCGATTATATAGATTCATTCTGTGACAAGGGGTTCTTCACTGTTGAGGAGACCGAAGCTATGCTTAAGGCTGCATCAAAATATGGTATCTGGGGAAAGATTCACGCCAATGAGTTAGCCCCTAGCGGAGGCGTAGAGTTAGGCTCACGGATGGGGTGTCTTTCGGTAGACCATCTCGAAGAGATGAACGAGAGTGCCTTTGGAGCTCTAGAAGAATATAAACACCGCACAATGCCGACAGCTCTACCAGCGGCTTCGCTTTTCTTAGGTATTCCTTATACCCCACTTCGGGAGATGATAGACCGAGGTCTAGCAGTAGCCTTAGCGAGCGACTATAACCCTGGCAGTGCTCCGAGCGGCAATATGCAGCTCGTGGGAACACTAGCTTGTACTGGGGCGAAGATCACCCCTATGGAAGCCCTCACTGCCTCTACAATCAATTCAGCGGCAGCTATGGGACTATGGGGAGGCAGCGGAGCAATTAGGCTCGGCTGCAAGGCAAATATTATCATCACTAAACCTATGCCTTCGCTGTCGTATATGTACTATAGTTTTGGAGAGAACAGTGTAGAGAAAACAATTTTGAATAAATAAAAACAAAAAGCTACAAAGATATGCAAGAAAGAAACGACGAAGATTTCATATCTCTACTTCGAAGAGAAGTAAAGCCTGCCCTAGGGTGTACTGAACCTATGGCTGTGGCACTTGCTGTGGCTTGTGCTTCAGAGAGGGTGCGAGAATATGGCGACACTCCTGTTTATATCAAGGTCTCTATCAGCAGTAATATTCTCAAAAACGGTATGGGCGTAGGGATACCTGGCACTACTATGGTGGGGCTTCACGTGGCTAGTGCTGTGGCTGTCGAGTGTGGGCGTAGCGAGCTAGGGCTTGAGGTTATACGGTATGTCAACGACGAGGTTGTGGAGCGTGCTCGAAAACTATTAGAAAGAAAGGCAATCGAAGTCACCCTGGCAGAGACCGATAAAAAGCTATACATCAAAGCCACGGCAATATCACAAAGTCATACCGCAACAGTGCTTATAGAAGATAAACACGACAACATCGCTCTGGTAGAGGTAGACGGCACAGTAGAGCTAGACAAGCGCACTGTTAATGAGGAGTATGAATTGTGCGAGGAGTTTATGCCCTCTGTTCGGGATATTTTCAACTTTGCCACTACTGTCGATATAGAGAAAGTAGATTTTATTCTAGAGAGCGTCAAACTTAATCGGGCTATCGCCGTTGAGGGGCTTAACGGAAAGTATGGACTCCAAGTGGGGCGAACTATATACGAAAAGATGGGTTCAGATATCTTTGGCAATGGGCTATTGTCTTATGCTATGTCTCTTACGGCAGCGGCGTCGGATGCTCGTATGGCAGGTTCTACTATGACTGTTATGAGCAATTCGGGTAGTGGCAATCAGGGAATAACCGCTACACTGCCAGTTGTAGCAGCGGCAGAGAAGTATGGTTCTAACAGAGAGGAGCTAGTGCGTGCCCTGACCCTCAGTCATCTCGTTGCCATACATATCAAGCAAAATTTAGGGCGGTTATCGGCACTGTGCGGCTGTGTTGTAGCGGCTACTGGTTCGGCTTGTGGCATTGTACTGCTTAAGGGCGGAGGCTATATAAATGTAGCTTATGCCATCAAGAATATGGTAGGCAATATCACAGGTATGGTTTGTGACGGAGCGAAGGTAGGGTGTGCTTTGAAGGTTGCTTCGGGAGTGAGTGCAGCAGTGCAATCGGCTGTTTTGGCTCTTAACAATTTAGGGGCTACGAGCAGCGACGGAATTATAGACGACGATTTAGAAAAGACCCTTAAGAATCTTTCGAAAATAGGATGTGAGGGAATGAATTATACAGACAAGCTGATGCTCGAAATTATGGTTTCAAAGAGCTAGGCTAATATTTTTTAATACGAGAGGAAGGACTACAAAAGTCCTATCCTCTAATTTATCGTGCCCCATCCCCGCGTCTCGAACCCCGAACCCCGAACCCCGAACCCCGAACCCCGAAC
>JAWXTN010000013.1:0-47413 GCA_044433515.1 Rikenellaceae bacterium
CTTAAAGATAGTAAAAATCAGGGACATAAGCAAGAAAAATCACATTTATTTTATTGAAAATCAGATGGTTAAATTAAAATTTAACGGAGTATTGAATGATTAGTGATTAATGATTAATGGGAGGGAGGCTTTGCCTCCCTTTTTTTAGGTGTTAGGTATTAGGTATTAGGTATTAGGTATTAGGTATTAGGTATTAGGTATTAGGTATTAGGTGTTAGATTGTAGGGATTAGGAGGCAGTAGAACCACATTAGAAAACCCTAGGCTCTTATTCCTGCTTGTGCTCTCCCTAGGCTATAACCCAATTTACAATTCACAATTTACAACTTACAATTAAGCTAAATGCCATTAATCATTAATCACTAAGAATGTATTCTAGGGATTTTAAAAACTCGATAGCCCGTTCAAGAGTGACCAGCTTGTATGCCTCACCATTGAAGAAACCGTGCTTCTGACCCTCGTAAATTGTAAGGTCACACCTGCCGCCTACTCGCTCAATAGATTTTGCAAAATATCGTGCCATCTCAACAGGTATCAAATCATCCTGTGAACCCACCATAAAAAGAGTTGGAGGGGTCTTAGAGTCTATGTTGTGGAGTGGCGAAAAATCCTTATAGTTATCCCCTATACGTTCATAGCCATAACCAGCAGGTCCATTGTCCACAACTGGATTAAAGAGCACAAGAGCATTAGGAACACAACTAACCGAAAGGTCGTCGCTCTCCTCGTTATAACTCTCGATAAGTGCCGTAGCAGTAGCGATATGACCCCCTGCCGAACCGCCCGAAGTAGCTATCCTGTCTGGGTCAACACTCAAAGCCACAGCATTAGCCCGAACATAGCGAACAGCCGACTTAGCATCCTTGACACACTCATAAGGAGTAGTGCCCTGACGGTTAGCTACTCTATAATCCGCCAATACTGCGACCATACCTAGCTCACAAAGTGCCTCAGCCTGACGCTCAAACTGAGTAATAGTGCCGCTAACCCAGCCCCCTCCAAAGAAGAAGACTATCGCAGGACGTGCCCCCTCAAACTTCTCCCTATCGGGGCTATAAATTCGCATCTCCAAATCAGTAGCCCCGACACTCTTATATGTAAGGCTCTTATAAGCCACTTCCTGAGCCTGAACCCCTCCTATCCCAAAAGAGCCAAGCAGTATAACGCAAAGTAAAAATATTCTAGTTCTCATTCTCTATAAGTGCTTTTTTCATTTCTTCTAATACCTCTGGATGTTTGTCATTCAAAGGATTCTCCTCTCTATAATCCTCTGGCAAATAGAAAAGCCTATACTCCCCTAAATCCTTATTCTGGCGCAACTTCCAGCCGTCGCTACGTAAAGCCGTTGCCCCAATAGGCGAAACCGCATAAACATACCGCTCACTAGCAAGCGTATCGCTCTTATCCATAAGAATAGGCAGCAGAGAAACTCCATCCTTCTCGACAGCTAGTTCCACATCTAGCATATCGGCAAAGGTAGAGAGTAGGTCGCAATTCGAGCTAAGCTCTGCCGACTCATAGCCCTCTCTAATATGCCCCTTCCAGCTAAAGACAAGCGGCACACGTATGCCCCCCTCGAAATTACTCCATTTCTTACCCATCTGTGAGTTATTGCCGTTAAACTTATCGCCCGTGCGCTCAGATGTATAAGCATAATCCCAAGAGTCAAACTTGCGTAGCTCCATATCCCTCTCTGGGAACTTCAAACAGCGTGTCTCGCTCATATAATAAGTCTCGTGCCCATTGTCCGACGAGAAGACAATAATCGTGTTGTCATATATCCCAAGCTCTTTGAGCTTTGCAACAATCTGCCCAACATTGTCGTCCAACATCTTAACCATAGAACCGTACTCCTTCTCTAACTCCGTAAGCCCCTCTACGTCCTTTAGCTCTGGATGTACCTCTGGGATAGCTATCGGGCCGTGTGGCAGCTGTGTCGGGTGGTACAAGAAGAACGGCCCATCGGCGTTATCCTCGATAAAGCTAAGTATCTTCTCGATAAACAAATCTTGCGAGTACTGAGCCTTACCCTCCATATTCCATCGTTTGGCATAGTTCTCAGGGTTCTCGTGCTCATAAGCCTTAGCACAATTCAAAAAGGTGTTCCCCTCGATATAAACTATCTCGCCATTCTCGAACAAGAAAGGAGGATAAAATCCGTGACATCGCACGTGGTCGAGATAGCCATAGTAATAATCCCAGCCGTGAGCCTTCATCTGTTGGCGAGTGGCTGTAAAGCCCCACTCCAACTTGCCGACTTGACCAGTAGTATAACCTGCCTTTTTAAAGACCTGTGGGAGAAGTAAATCCTCCTGGCTATACAATACATCTTCTCTATTTATCTCCGCCTCGACAGAGTCTATCACCGCTTCGATATCCTCGGCAATGAATTTTCCGCCACCCGATATCTTCCACTTGTCTGGACGTACGTCATAATAACCAGTCAGCAGGCTAGCACGTGCAGGAGCTGAGTACTGACAACCGTGTGCATTACTGAAATACGTTCCCTCCTCGAAAAGCTGGTCGATATTAGGAGTAGAAAGGTAGCTCTGACCATAATGGCTAAGCATCCCACGCCCCATATCGTCGGCATAGATAAAGATAACATTAGGCTTTTTTGCAGTCTCTTTCTTATCCCCTGCCGAACAAGAGCTAAGTGTTGTGAGCGAAGCTACCGAACCCAACAGTGTTATATAAGCAATATTTTTCATCGTAAATTATGGATTGTGGCTACAAAAAAGTTAGTTCTATCTTCTCGCCCTCTG
This sequence comes from Rikenellaceae bacterium, assembly GCA_044433515.1. GTDB lineage: Bacteria > Bacteroidota > Bacteroidia > Bacteroidales > Rikenellaceae > Mucinivorans. The sequence continues at coordinate 2,765 of JAWXTN010000013.1, forward strand.
CAAAGGTTAGCTCAATAAATTCGTCGCTATACTCCGTTGTGCCTCCCTTAGACTTAGCCACAATCTTCGCTGTGCCGTGAGGTCGTTTAACTTTAAAGGTAGAGGCTCTATCGGCTGTGATAGCACCCTTTTGAGCTACTGAACCCCTCCACTCTAAATCTACGGTCGCTCCGCCTCGTACTCTAAAACCTTTGAAGCTACCCTCAGTCCAAGTGTCTGGTAGGGCAGGTAGGAAGTTTACAAAACCGTCCTGACTCTGCAGTACCATCTCGCTAATGCCAGAAGTGCCGCCCCAGTTGCCGTCAATCTGGAATGGCTGATGCGAACAGAATAAATTCGGGAATGTTCCGCTGCCGTGCTTCTGAGGATGCTCAGAATCATAGGCAGGCTGCATTAAGCTCTTAAAGAGGGTGTAGGCACGGTTGCCGTCGCCTAGGCGTGCCCAGAAGTTAATCTTCCACGCTCTGCTCCAGCCAGTGCCGCCATCGCCACGTCTATCCAAAGTCTTGCGACAAGCTTCTGCTAGCTCTGGTGTAGAGGCAAGCGAGATTTGATTGCCAGGGTGTAGTCCATATAGGTGTGACACGTGGCGGTGATTTATGTCCTGTTCTTTGTAGTCCTCTAACCACTCCATTAGGTAGCCCTCTTCGCTAATCTGATAAGGAGGGAATTTCTTTAGTGCACTCTCTAGCTCTCTTATATAATCTTTGTCAATATCTAGAATCTCGGCTGCCGCTATTACATTATAGTATAGCTCGCTTACGAGTTGTATATCCATTGTAGGAGCCATACATACACTCACAGCAGTAGGGTCGTCGCCCACAAGGAAGCTATTCTCAGGAGAAGATGTAGGGGCTGTAACAAGCCATCCGTGTTGTGGTTCTTCTACCATAGTAGAGAGGAAGAATTCGGCCGCCCCCTTCATAACTGGATATATTCTTTCGAGATATTCTCTATCGCATCCATAGAGGTAGTGCTCCCATAAGTGTGCGCAAAGCCACGCTCCGCCTGTGTTTGTTGCGCCCCACGAAGGATGTGAGCCAGGAGCTGTATATTGCCATACATTTGTCTTCATATGAAGAACCCAGCCCTTTGCCTCGTCGCCATAGAATACCTTAGCCGAATGCTCGCCGCTCTCAATGAGCTTTTCTGTAAGCTCTACAAGTGGAAGGTGTAGCTCCGAAAGGTTGCCCTGTTCTACTGGCCAGTGGTTCATCTGTACATTTATATTCGTGTGATAATCTCCGTTCCAAGGCGTTGTAGGCTTGTTAGCCCATAGCCCCTGAAGGTTCGGAGGAAGTGAGCCTTCACGTGTAGAACTGATAAGCAGATAACGACCATAGTTGTAGTATAGAGCTGCTAGCGATGGGTCGTCCTGAGTTACGAAATTTTCGACACGGGTATCTGTTGGCTCTAGTGCGGTTTTATTGTTGTTCTTTAGTGAGAGTTTCGCACGGTTGTATAGTGCCTGATAACTTTCGATAGATTCTTTCTGTACCTCAGCGAAATTAGCTCCCTGTATAGCTGTAAGAAGCTCTTGGGCGCATTTGTCATACTCTTCGCCCTCGAAGAACGAAGTCGCAGCCGATACTATAATCCAAGCCTCGTCAGCCTCAGAAACCTCAATTGTAGAGTCTTCATTTACTCTTTTAGCCTCGTTACCCTTAGCCACTACATCTACATACGAAGCATAACGAACTCCTTCTACATTCTTCTGTCCGCTTTGTAGCTCGCCAAAGAACTTTATAGAACCGTTTTCAAGGCTCTCAGATGCGAAATCTTGCGGACGAGATACCCCAACCTTAAAATTCACAGAACTGCCCTTTGAGGCTTCGAGGTGTATTATAAGAACGTCCTTTGTGCGAGAAGCATAGTACGTGCGATTATAGTCAATATCTCCTAGCGAGAAGCTAGTCTTTGCCAGACTGTTGTGTAGGTTTAAAGACCTTACGTAGTTCTGCACCTCTGCATTTGTAGGGTATGTATAGTCGAGGTTCAAATCTGCAAGCATCTGGAACGTGCCATAAGTCGCTCCGTCTTCGCTCTTGCGAGGGACGAATTTCTCGTACATAAGTTCCTGCGCCTCCTTATTCTTCCCTTGGAAGAGAAGCTCACGAATAGCAGGCAACGATTTCCCAGCATCGGGATTCGAGTAATCGGCAACAGAACCGCTCCACATACTGATTTCGTTTAGAACCACAAGCTCCTTCTCGATGCCACCGTCTGGCATCATACCGAGCCTACCATTGCCTAGCGGCAGGGTCTCCTCCCATTGAAGGGCAGGGGATGTGTAGAAAAGAGAGTTGTCGGCAGTAATCTTATCTGCCTCTGAACTACTGCAAGATACGACCATAGCGATTGCGCACGGGGCAATAATGTGTTTAAGGGCTTGAAACATAGTTGTTGTTATTTTTTAGTGTTAAAGAAGTTTAAGAGTCAAAAGAGAAAAGTTCTACACTATAATTCTCCTTTAAAACAAAGTTAATAATTTTTTTTAAGATAAACAACCAAATTCCTATCTCTAATAATTGAAATTTCCGATAATAATTCTTACCTTTGTTATGGGTCGGCTGTAGAAGAGCCATAAAACATCTTTTAAACTTATAAAAAACCTTATGAAAAAATTATTGATTTTAACACTATCGCTTTTCACGCTTACAACCGCACTGGGAGCTGAAAAGAGAATCAACACCGAGTGGCTGTTCTCTCTAGGAGACAATTCGGCTGCCTCTAAAGTAAATTTCGATGACAGCTCTTGGCAAGAGATAAACTTGCCTCACGACTGGGCATTCGAGCTTGGTTATGATCAGTATGCTGACCAGAAGGAGAAGGGCGGCTATGCCTATGGAGGTATCGGCTGGTATCGCAAAACTATAAAGCTAAGCGCAGAGGAGCTTGAAAACTCTACACAGTTTATCGACTTCGAGGCTGTCTATATGAATAGCGAGGTGTGGGTTAATGGTGAGTATTTGGGTAAACGTCCTTATGGCTATATCTCGTTTAGCTACGATATTACCCCTTATCTTCACGCAGGCGAAAACATAGTAGCTGTAAGAGTGGATAACTCACTAGAGCCTAGCGCACGCTGGTATCACGGCTGTGGTATCTATGGCAGTGTGTGGCTAAGGAGCGAGGGGGAGAGCTACTTCGAAAAGGATGCAACCTTTATAACCACTGCCACAGTTGAGGAAAAACTCACAGGAGAGGTTAACTTATCGACTGTTGTGAAGCATAGCGGAGAAAGTGAGCAGTACACTATTGAGTGGACGATAAAGAATATGGAGGGTAAGAGAGTAGCAAAAAGTCGTTCAAAAACTACACTTTCTGAGGGCAGCAACGCTCTTACCGCTACGTTAAAGGTTAAGAATTTTGAATTCTGGGATACACACACGCCTAATCTCTATACTCTTGAGGGTGTGATAAAGAATCGTAAAGGCAAAGAGGTCTCTAGCGTAAGCGATAGATTCGGCTTTAGAACTGTTAAGTGGGATGGCTATAAGGGTTTCTTCCTAAACGGCAAGCAGGTGAAGATAGACGGTGTTTGTGAACACTTGGAGGGAGGTCCTACTGGTGCGATATGGACAGAGTCGCTTATTCGTTGGAAATTACAACTTATAAAGGATATGGGATGTAATGCAGTGCGTGTGGCACATAATCCACAGTTGCCACTATTCTATGATATCTGCGACGAGATGGGTCTTATGGTTATGGATGAGATATTTGACGGCTGGAAGAAGAAAGCGGACTTTGACTACGGTATGCAGTCGTTCGACGAGTGGTGGGAGAGAGATGTTAGAGCTTGGATACGTAGAGATAGAAATCACCCTTCTATTATCATATATAGCGTGGGTAACGAGACAGGTGGCGATGTAGGTTCTTCACTTGTGCGTGTATGCCACGAAGAAGACCCTACACGCCTTGTGACTTCGGGTCACTCAGCATCTGAGGTGATGGATGTGCTCGGTATCAATGGGCATAGTGAGAGCTTCGAGTTCTTGAATAACTATGAGCCAAACGAGATAGCATTTGTGGGCACTGAGAACCCACATACTTGGCAGGTGAGAGGCTTCTATCGCACAAAGACTTGGTATAGGGATGGCTATACAGGTAAGAATAAATCTATACAGTATATCGAGGATTTGACCCCTGAGGAAATATTTGCTTATGACTGGACATCGCCACAGAAACGTATGAGCCCTAAGCAGGTGTTTAACTCGTCTTATGATAATGCTACGGTGCGTGTTACGGCACGTCATATTTTGGAGTATGCTAAGAATCACGATTGGTTTACTGGTTATTTCCGTTGGACAGGTTTCGACTATTTTGGCGAGGCAGGGTATGTACACGGCGGATGGCCTTTTAGAATTTTCCAATCGGGCGCACTTGATGTGGCAGGTTTCCCTAAGGATTTGTATTATTTGTATCAGAGCGAGTGGAGCAATGTGGATATGGTTCATATCCTACCTCATTGGACTCATCCTACTATGGCGGAGGGTACAGAGATTCCTGTGTGGGTCTATACTAATGGCGACGAGGTGGAGTTGTTCTTCAATGGAGAGTCGCTTGGCAAGCAGTCTAAGGGCAGTAAGTGGAATGAGATACAGTGCTCTTGGATGGTGCCTTATCGTAGCGGTGAGTTGGAAGCGGTAGCTTATAGAAATGGCGTTGAGATAGCTAGGGAGAGTGTCGCTACGGCGGGCGCACCTGCTGAATTGGCTATCCAGGTGGAGAATGACGAGATGAAGGCAGATTTTATGGATGTCTCTATCATTACTCTTACGCAGGTGGATTCTAAGGGCGAGTTTTACCCTTATGGAGAGAATCGTCAGTATGCTTATGTCGAGGGTGACGATGCACGTATTCTATCTATTGAGAGCGGCAGCCCGATAGATAGCGAAAAGAACTTTGGGGTGTCTTCTCGATGTGCGTTCTTTGGGCTTAACCGTGTGTTTGTGCAGTCTACCTCTGAGGAGCTTAGTCCTGTGTCTGTGCTTGTGGCTTCGATTAATGGCGATAAGAAGTTAATGCTTGGCGATAAGGTTTCTATTACGGCTGAGTGGGTATCGCTTCGTGGCGAGTGTAGTGAGGCGGCAGTGAAGGTTTATTACACCACTGACGGCAGTGCGCCTACGGTTGGCAGTACGCTTTATAGTGCTCCGTTTAGTGTGACTCTGGGCACGACAGTTAGAGCGATAGCGTGCAGGGGTAGTGAAGTATTGATAGAGATGGAGGAACGCTTCGCAGAGGATGAAGGCATCTATTGGGGTGTTGCAGGTGAGAGTGTTTGTGATTTGTCGGGTGATCAGGCGGAGCTTGGCGTTATCACTGGTGGGAGTGTTGAGAAGTGGAATGGCGATGGATTTTTTGGAGAGTCTTATGTTATATTAAAGAGCGGAGGCACTCTTAGCTGGTATCAGGAGAATGATGGTTCTCCTATGACTCGTGAGTTGCTTGTCCGTTATAGCATTGGTCAGGAAGGTATGACTGGTTCGTTGAAGTTGTATAACAATGAGCAGTATATTTGTGATGTACCAGTGTCATATACTGGCAGTGTTGCGGCACATTGGCGTGAGGCTAGTGTTAAGGTTCCGATAGCTACGGGCGCTAATAACTTGCGTTTGAGCAACGGTTTTAGCGGTGATATCTCGATAGATCAGACTATTTTTAATGATTAACGATTAGTGATTAATGTTTAATGGGGTTCTAGCCCAGCAGGGGAGAACAAACAGAGGCAAGAACCACATTAGAACAAGCAGAAGCCCGAACCACAGTAGAACAAACAGAAGCGAGAACAGACTCAATGCAAAAAGTTTTTTTGGTTCTTTTTGTTCACAAAAAGAACGATGGCAGGCGGCTCGCAGGCGGCTCGCACTGGATGAGAGCGGTTTGCGGTGGGGGGATAACATCCCCAATTCTCTACTAAGAGAATTTCCCCCACCGCCCCAAAATCCTTTAGCTAGAGCAGACAAAAATTTCAAAAGAGTCTCGCTAGAGCAGAATCCCTAACCCCTAAACCCTAATCCCTACAACCTAAAACCTCCCAAAGGGAGAACAAAGAAAATAAGCAAAAGAGGCTGTCTGAAATCACAAATAAAGTGATTAAAGACAGCCTCTCTTGTTATGAGTGATAAAGGTTAATAGAGAATAAGGGCTAATACAGGAGGCCAAATAGCCAGAGAGGAATCTTATTTCCAAATCCTAACTCTGTATCCGCCATTGCTATATAGCTATTCTCTATATCTTTAATCTGGTTGTAGCTTTTGCCTTTGCCTCCAATCTCAAAGGTATATTTGTCGTCTATCGAGAAGTCACCCTTTTTACTTGTCACAACAGAGTGGATAGCTTTACACTGGTTAACAAAGAAGGTCTCACGAAGTGTGCCATTATTTACGGCTGAGTCACAAAGGGCGTAGAGTATGTTTGTATTGTTTAGGAAGATTTTTTCGGGTTTTGTCATACGAGACATACCTTTTGCTTTGCTGTCCAGTAGTATAATCAAGCCTGCACGTTGTAGATAGCCGAGGTACTTAATTGTCAAAGCTCTATTTGATTTTATCTCTGTGCTTAGGGATTGGATGTTTGGTGTGTAGGGCACGAGTGATGAGAGGATTACCAGGAGCTTTTTGATTTTGGTAATTGTGTTGTATTCAACTTTCTCGACTGACGGCAGGTCATTCTCTAGAATGGTATTTACTACATTTTGCAGTCGAGAGTGATATGATGCAAGGTTCTCTTTGTAGAAAGGGTAGAATCCCCACTGCAAATAATTCTCAAATTGCGGTAGCACTTTGATTTTAGAGGTTATTTCTGCGGCTATATTAAGGTGATTTTCTATAATTTCTCTTAGGGTGTAACTTTGTAAATCGCACTGCAATTCAAAATTCAGGTATTCTCTGAAAGACAACCCTGCGAGGTGGTAGCTTACTAGTCGGCGTGATAGGTCGGCATTTGACTTGTAAATTTCGAGTATAGAGGAGCCAGTAAAAACTATGTGTAGGCTTGGGAAGCTGTCGTAGATATTTTTAATTTCGGTTGACCAGTTTGGATATTTGTGAACTTCATCTATGAATAGGTGAGTTCCGCCATAGGTGTGAAATTCTTCGGCAAGGTTTAGTAGTGAATTCTTGGCGAAGTATATATTGTCTAGGCTGACGTATAGCGTGTTGTTTAGGTCTTCGAATGTTGACTTGATGTGTTGTAGTATCATAGTGGTCTTACCAGTGCCTCTTGCGCCAGTAATGCCTATTAGTCTATTTGACCAGTCGATATCTTTGTATAGGTATCGGTAGTAGGTTGTTTCAGTGGCTGAAATTAGCCGAACGTGAGTCTTTAAGAGTGCTTGCATAATTGTAATTTTTTACAAAGGTAATAAAATGTTCTTTATAAAGAACACTTTTTAGTAAAAAACGTTCTTTGGAGGGAACGTTTTGGGGATTTTGCTCAGAGGGTTGTAGTTGAGTGTATAAATGGAAGCGGGGAACTTAACCAAATTTTGGCTAAGCTCCCCGCTTGTTTTGTTTGCTATTTTGTAGCCTTAATATCAGGTGTTCATACCGCCGCAGCAGTGAATCACTTGACCGCTTACGTATGACGAAAGTTCAGAACCTAGGAAGATACATACGTTTGCTACATCTTCTGGTGTGCCGCCACGACGTAGAGGAATCTTAGATGCCCACTCGTTGCGTACCTCCTCTGGAAGTTGACCTGTCATCTCGGTGATGATAAAGCCTGGTGCGATAGCGTTACAACGAACACCACGAGAGCCTAGCTCCTGCGCCACTGACTTAGTGAAACCTATCATACCAGCCTTCGAAGCTGAGTAGTTAGCCTGACCAGCGTTGCCCGATACACCCACAACCGAACTCATATTAATGATAGAGCCGCTGCGTTGTTTCATCATAATAGGAGTAACCGCTTTTGTAAGGTTAAAGGCACTCTTAAGGTTAACGCCAATAACTAGATCCCACTGCTCCTCGCTCATACGCATAAGTAGTCCGTCACGAGTGATGCCTGCGTTGTTGACCAAAATATCTATACGACCGAATTCTTTAGCCACTAGAGAGACAACTTCACCTGCTGCTGCGAAGTCCGCTGCATTCGATGAATATCCCTTAACTTTAGTGCCGAACTCAGCGAGTTCCTTTTCTGTTGCTTCGATTGCTTCGGCTGGAGCCATATCTGTAAATGCTACATTTGCGCCTGCTTTAGCATACTCTAGGGCAATGGCCTTGCCAATACCTCTTGCTGCACCTGTGATAAGTGCAACTTTGTTTTCAAGTAACTTCATTTGCTTTTATTTTAAATGTTGAGTAATATAAACTCTTGGTTGTTCTAGGGGAGTCTTAAAAGTCCCCTTTGATAAACAAAGTTAAGAATTTTTTGACAAAAAACTAAAATTTATCTCTATTATTTGTTTATTCGAACTTTTGGTTATATCTTTACTAGACCTACAACTTTTAAAAAAGTAAACAAAAAAACTTAAAAAATGAAAGACATACAAATAGCAGAGCTTATAGCTTTGGAGAAGAATCGTCAGACTACGGGTCTTGAACTTATTGCATCTGAGAATTATGTGAGTGGTGATGTTATGGAGGCTCAGGGCTCGGTACTTACAAACAAGTATGCCGAGGGGTATCCTGGTGCACGTTATTATGGTGGATGTCAGGTTGTCGACAAGGTAGAGAGTTTGGCAATTGAGCGTCTTTGTACGATTTATGGTGCTGAGTTTGCAAATGTTCAGCCGCACAGTGGTGCTAGTGCTAACCTTGCGGTGTTCCTTACTTGTATGAAGCCTGGTGATACCTTTATGGGTTTGGATTTGGCTCACGGCGGTCACCTTACACACGGTTCGCCTGTGAATTTCTCTGGTAGTCTTTATAAGCCTGTGGGATATCAGGTTGACGAAGAGACGGGGGTTATAGATTATGACAAGATGGAAGCTTTGGCGTTGGAGTGCAAGCCTAAAATGATTGTTGGGGGAGCTAGTGCTTATTCACGTGAGTGGGATTATAAGCGTATGCGTGAGATTGCTGACAAGGTGGGTGCTATACTTTGGATAGATATGGCTCATACGGCTGGTCTTATTGCTGCTGGATTGTTGAATAATCCTGTGCCACACGCTCACGTTGTCTCTTCTACTACTCATAAGACGCTTAGAGGTCCACGTGGTGGTGTTATTTTGGTGGGTAAGGACTTTGATAATCCTTGGGGTGTGACTACTCCTAAGGGTGTTATTAAGAAATTCTCGGCTATGATTAATTCTTCGGTATTCCCTGGAGCTCAAGGAGGACCTTTGGAACACGTTATCGCTGCTAAGGCTGTGGCGTTTGGTGAGGCTATGACACCTGCTTATAGGGAGTATCAGGAGCTTGTTTTGAGTAATGCTGCGGCTATGGCGGTTGCTTTTAATGAGAGGGGTTATAAGATTATTTCTGGTGGCACGGACAATCATTTGATGCTTATAGATTTGCGTTCTAAGTTCCCAGAGCTTAGCGGTAAGAAGGCTGAGAATGCTCTTGTTGCGGCTGATATAACACTCAATAAGAATATGGTTCCTTTTGACAGTCGTTCTCCATTTTTGACATCTGGTATTCGGGTTGGCACTCCTGCTGTTACTTCACGAGGTTTGAAGAATGGGGATATGGCTTGGGTTGTGGATATGATAGACAGAGTGTTGAGCGCACCAGAGGATACAGCGGTTATAGAGGCTGTTAAGGGTGAGGTACAGGCTAAGATGAGTGCGTACCCACTGTTTGCCTGGTAGTAGCCCCACAAGAACTAAATTAGAGTAAACCTAGACTAGCAGCCCTGCAACCAAGTCCGTCCCAGGACATGGTTGCAGGGCTGCTAGTCTAGGGTATGGTAGAGGTGGGCTAGGGGCTAGGGGTTAGGTGTTTGGCAGGGCTGCTAGCCTAGGCTGGGGGTAAATCTCTAACAATTTGGGGAATTAGGGTGGCTTTTTGAAAAATTTTCCGTAATTTTGCAAACCATTATATATCCCCATATATCAAAGCATAACACTTTAAAAATATTATGAAAGTACTAAAATTCGGTGGAACATCAGTCGGCTCAGCCCAAAGAATCAAAAACGTAGCAAAACTTATTAACGACAACGACACAAAAATCGTAGTCCTATCAGCTATGTCAGGTACAACAAACACACTAGTGGAAATAGCCAAATACCTCCAAAAAAATAACGCCGAAGGAGCAAACGTAACAATCTCTGCCCTAAAACATAAATACTATACAATCATAGACGAACTCTTTACCTCTGAAGAATTCAAACAAACTGCCACAATACAAATTAAAGAAATCTTCCAGAGCCTAGCTCACCTCACCAAAGAAAAATTCGACGGCAAAATAACTAAACTAATCCTAAGCCAGGGAGAACTTATCTCCACTGCACTTATGACCCTACACCTACAAGAATTAGGCGTAAACGTACAACAAATCCCTGCCCTAGAATTTATGAAAACAACCGACAACGGTGAGCCAGACACAACTTTCATAAAAGAAAACCTAGAAAAAATACTAGACTCTACCCCAAAAGCCGATATCTACATAACGCAAGGCTTTATATGCCGTAACGAAGCAGCCGAAGTAGATAACCTAGAACGTGGAGGCAGCGACTACTCAGCCTCTCTAATAGGTGCAGCCATACAAGCCGACGAAATACAAATATGGACTGACATAGATGGTATGCACAATAACGACCCACGTGTAGTAGACAACACAACACCAGTAAGAGAACTGCACTTCGACGAAGCTGCCGAACTAGCATACTTCGGTGCGAAAATCCTACACCCAACCTGCATACTCCCAGCACAACTAAACAACATCCCCGTAAGACTGCTGAATACTATGGAGCCAGATGCTCCAGGTACTCTAATCTGTAACAAAATGAACCGTGGGCTTATCAAAGCCGTAGCAGCTAAAGACGGCATAACAGCCATTAAAATCAAATCAGGACGTATGCTTATGGCATACGGTTTCCTAAGCCGTGTATTCGAAATCTTCGAGAAATACCAAACCTCGATCGATATGATTACTACCTCTGAAATAGGAGTCTCGCTAACAATCGAAGATACAAAATACCTAAGCGAAATTCTAAACGACCTAACAGTCTTTAGTACCGTGACAGTCGATACAGGTATGGTTATAATCTGCGTAGTGGGCGATTTGGACTGGTATAACGTAGGCTTCGAATCAAAAGTTGTCTCAGCACTCCACGACGTGCCAGTACGTATGATATCGTACGGAGGAAGTAATCACAATATTTCATTCCTTGTAAGCGCAACCGATAAACAAGCCGCCCTAAAGGCACTTAGCAAAAACCTATTTAATTAAATACTAACAGACAGCCCCCCCCTTTTTGTCTAGAAAAATAAATATGAAAGAAAAATTCCCTCTCAAAAGATTCGAATCTCTAGAGACACCATTCTACTACTACGACCTAAAGCTCCTAAAACAAACGCTCAGTGTCATAGATAGTGAAACAAAAAATCATAACTATCACGTCCATTACGCTATCAAAGCAAATGCTGACAAGCAAGTCCTACACGCTATTCAAAAAGCAGGGTTAGGGGTCGACTGCGTAAGCGGTGGCGAAATCAAAGCTGCCCTAGAAGCAGGTTTCCCTGCCTCGAAAATCGTCTACGCAGGGGTAGGCAAAGCCGACTGGGAAATAACCCTTGCGCTAGAAGTGGGCATAGGCTCGTTTAACGTGGAATCACTTGCCGAACTAAAGATTATCTCAGAAATTGCCACTAAGCTAAATAAGACAGCAAGCGTAGCTCTGAGAATAAACCCCGAAATCGACGCTCACACCCACCACTACATCACTACAGGACTAAAAGAAAATAAATTCGGCATAAGTCTAGAACACCTCGAAGGAGTTATCGACGCTATGCAGGAACTCAGTGGCGTAAAACTAGTAGGTCTCCATTTCCATATTGGCTCGCAGATAACAATAAACGAACCCTTCGAACTCCTCTGCAAGCGTATTAACACTATTACACAAAACCTAAAGGCGAAAGGAATAGAGCTAGAAATCATAAACGTAGGGGGAGGACTAGGCGTAAACTATGAGAACCCCGACGGTGAGCCGACAGCCGATTTTAAGGGCTATTTCGACGTATTTAAGGAGAATCTAGAAGTCGCTGAGAGAACAGAAGTGCACTTCGAGCTAGGGAGAGCTATCGTATGCCAGTGCGGTTCGCTGATAACTCGTGTGCTATATGTCAAGGAGGGGGTAGACAAACGCTTCGCAATTGTCGATGCAGGTATGACCGAACTTATCCGCCCAGCACTATACCAAGCGTTCCACCTCATAGAGCCACTCACTACTACTACGCCTGAGCAGCAGGCGGCTACTTGTAGCTACGATGTTGTAGGTCCTATATGCGAGTCGTCCGACTCCTTCGGTGAGGATGTGCAGCTAGGAGAGCTAAAGCGTGGAGATATGCTAGCCATCCGCTCGGTAGGGGCGTATGGAGCAAGTATGTCGATGTCATACAATTGTCGTAGGGCTGTCGAGTCTCACTACTGCTGCGACTAGCCTATTTGTTGTCAAATATTAAAGGGGGAACTTCGTACTGTTCGAGGCTCCCCCTTTGCTGTGGCTACTTGTTCTATTTGTTGTTAACGCTATTGGTCTTAGAAAGCGATGTTGGTTTTTTAATTTTGCCTTTATATATTTTAGGGGACTTCTAATAATTCCCTTTATTTAATTTTAATTTCAGTTTATGTCTTATTTGGAATTTCAAAAAATGGCTTATAGTGGGGCTATATGACGCTTTTTGAAATTTCAAAGAAGGCGTGAAATGAATTATCTAATTATTGAAGGGAATTTTTAGAAGTCCCCAATATTATATGCGTAGCTGGTGGTGGGTTACCACCAGGTTGAATAGCTTAGAGTGTCTCGCTTGCCCTCGTAGTAGAGATATACGTCGCAGTAGCCTGCTAGTGCGCTCTCGCCCTTTTGTAGGGCGGCTACCTCTTCGATAGTGGGGCAGAACTCGCCCTTTTGTGACTTCTCTAGATACATAATGGACTGCATTGCGGTGCGTGCAAGTTCTCCGTTACCGCCCTTTAGAAGCTCTTTGAGGGCTTCCTTTGCTTCGCTGCTGTTGTAGAACTTCACGAGCGTGGCTGCCACAAATGCCTTGGCAGGCGACGGTTCTAGGGTTCGCAGTGACTCTAGTAGTGGTGTGATAGCCATTTCTGAGAGGCTAGCGGATGAGTATAGCCCTACTGCTGCCCAATATCTCATAACTGGGCTAGAGTGTCTTAGGGCTTGTAACTGTGCCTCTGTTGTTGAGGCTTCTCCTACTGGTAGCATCGTAAGGGCTACGACCTCCTCTACGGGATAGAAGGCGTTGTCTAGGCGTACCTCATAAGGTATCGGTTTGTCGTCAGTAAGTAGGTAATACTCTGGTATGAAGTGAGCGTCACGAATATCGAGCAGGCGAGTGGTCAGTGCACTTCGCATCTCAGTGATACGCTCCTGCTGCTCAGGAGAATTTATAAGATTCGTCTCCTCCCACTTGTCCTCTTTGATATTAAAGAGATATTCGCTAAAGCGTGGCTCGAAGATACGGCTCTGAAGCTCGTTTAGATTGCCTCCCTTTAGGTCGCTGCGCATCTCTTTGTTAAGCTCCGATACGTCGAAATATTTGTTCCACTGAGCAGATGGCATAAACGGATAGAAAACACGTGTGTATATATACTCTCCGTCTGTTACGCTACGGCACATATCGGTGCTCTGGTCGGCTCTGTCGGTCGAAGGATAGTGATACTTCTTCTCTGGCTCTCTCTCCTCGCCGAGGAAGATTCTCCCCTCTAGGTATTCGGGAATTTCCACTCCGCAAATCGAAAGCATAGTTGTAGCCATATCCTCAAAGCTTATAAGCTCGTCTGTCACAACTCCTGCTGTGCCGTGTGGCGAAAGATGTGCGAACTTCTCTGGGAAATATGCCACAAAAGGAACACGGTAGCTAAGTCCATAGTGCGAAGCCTTTCCTCGTGTGATACCTTCGCCGTGGTCGGCAAAGCAGAAAATTATCGTACTCTCTCTTAGTCCGTCCTCTTCGAGCTTCGCTATCCACTCGCCAAACTCCTTGTCGGTAAGTGTTATGGCGTTATAGACACGGCTGTGCTGACGCTGCATCTCTGGGCTGTCGTTATAGAACGTAGGCATTTCGAGCGTGCCGCCCTCGGTCTTCTCTTCGTCTGTGAGGTGGTCTAGCACCTGTGAAGTATAGACATCCCAAGGGTTTGTCATAACTCGTGACTGATGGCTAGGGAAGCTATTATAGATTGCAAAGAAGGGCTGTCCTTCTGCTCTAGTGCGCCAGTCGGCTGTCTCTGAAGACTCGTCCCACGCCTCTTTTATATAACGGTTTGCACCTGCTATATTGTAGTCGGTCTTCGAGTTGTTTGTCGTGTAGTAGCCTGCCTGGCGTAGATAGGTGGCGAAGCCTTTAATGTGCTCAGGCATCGGGTAGCTGCTGCGGTGGTGACCAGAGCTATATTTAGCCCCGTGCATACCTGTGAAGAGTGCAAAACGGCTAGGCGACGATACCGCCGCTGTCGAAAATGCACAGTCGTAACGTACCCCCTCGGCTGCTAGTTTGTCGATGTTCGGTGTCTTAGCGTCTGGATTGCCGTAGCAGCCAATGAATTGTGGCGAGGTGTCCTCGTAGGTGAGCCACAGAATATTGGGCTTCTCCTCTGCTTTTGTGCAGCTAGCCGCTAGTGATACTCCTAAAAGTAGAACTAGTGAATTTTGTGTTTTCATCTCTTTAGCATAATGAAAAAAGGGAGCAAATATTAAATTGTGCCCCCTTTAGAATATAGTTTAGAATTATTTCGAACAAACAAATGTTGTGATTGAGCGAGCTGGTAGAGTGTAACTGTTAAGCTTCTCTTCGCCAAGGTAGCTTAGGTTGTGAGTTTCGCTTGTTTCGTAAACCTTTGCCTTTTTAGAGCCCTTTATATCTAGGTCTATTACGCTATTTTCTGAGCTGAAGTTTATAGCTACAACTACAACTTCGCCAGTCTTAGGATCTTTATATGCAGATGCCATTATGCTCTTACACTCTTCGATAGTGTCGCCAATAGAGTTTGTGAGGTCTACACGTACCATACCTGGGCGTACAAAGAGGCTGTAGTTACCCATAGCCCACATATATTTTGAGTCGCTAAACTCACCGTCGGTTTTACAAGTTTCGTACATAGCCTCGTCCCAAGTCTTAATGCCGTTAGGAGTGATGGTGTCGTTTATAAAGATTAGACCGTCTTTGTAGTCGCACTGCGTGAATGCAGTCCACGATTGCCAAGAGGTAGCGTCTGCTACTGTAAGGTCAGCGTGGATAATGCGTGCGATGTAAAGTGCTGATTCGATACCTAGGTCTCTGCCGCCGCCACCGTTAGGATTGTCGTCGTTCTTCTCCATTGGGCAGTACTCCGATTGCCAGAAAGTGTAACCCTCTGGGAGGTCTCTTTTGATAGCTTCTTTAAGCTCTGTTCTTGTAGTTACAAGAGTGTCAAGAGGCCAAGTGCTCCAGTATGAGTGACCAGTTACGATAGGTGCAACTGAGCTAAGTGAAGCGATAGAGTGGATGCCGTCTTCTCTGAACATCTCTTTGATTTGGTTGTCTCTAAGAGGTTTCTCGGTGCCCTCACGGTATAGGTAGCGGATATCGCCCGATTCTCCGAATACAACTGTAAGGTCTGAGCCTTGCTCTTTGATAGACTTGTCTAGCTCTATCATAAGGCGAGTACAGTCTTCGTTGCGTGCTGCCATACCCTCTTGGCTATTGCCTTTCCAGTCCCACTGAGGTTCGTTGATAGGGCTTAGGTAATCTACGCCTAGTTCGTCGCAAGCTCTAACCATAAAGTCAGCGAAGTTTTTGTACTGGTTGTCTTTGATATTTGCCGTTGGGTCGTCTAGGCTAGAGTGTGCCATACCGTTGGTTGCCATAAAATATGGAGCAGAGTTCGAGAATGCTAGAGTAAATTCTACGCCACGCTCTTTAGCTGCTTCGAGTAGCCATCTTTGGTTCGCTTGTTTGCTTGAATCCCAAGTGCCGTCTTCGCTAAGGAAACATTCAGCTCTACGCCAATCTGTCTCTACACCGCCCTTTACGCCTGCTTCGTGTGAGCCAGAGCCGATGTTAAATCTCCAGATAGAAAGGCCGATACCCTTAGGGTTGCCCTTCTCGTCCATTTCTTGAGAGAATAGCCAGTCTGCCATTTGGTTGCGCTTAGCGTCAGGCCATCCGCCAACATATTGTCCACGCCAACAGTCCGATGCCCCGAAGCTGTGCATTGTTTGGTATTCTTTGTCAGCTGATACCTTTAGTGTTACGTCTGCCTCGACTTTAGCTGTCTGGCAAGCTGTTCCAAGCACTAGGGTGCATAGGAGGGAAGAGAAAAGTTTTTTCATAGTTTTGTGTTTGGTTTTTTTATTATAAAAGTTTCTGTGATTTTGCTGCTACTAGGTAGTTAAAGAGATTTTAACAAAGTTAAGCAAAATTTTTATTATATAAAATAACCCTCCAAATTTTTATTAAAAAAATCTGGAGGGCTTACATATTTAGCTCTACTATTTCTCTTTTACTAGCTCTTTTTCTAGCTGTTCTAGAGTCTTGCCCTTTGTCTCAGGGATTCTCTTCCACGCAAATAGGAAGCCCGCAGCGCATATTACAGCGTAAAGCATAAAGGTGCCGCCAGTTCCTAACCCTTCGTTTAGGAATGGGAAGGTAAAGGTCAATAGGAATGAGGCAATCCATAGAGCAGCCGTCGAAACTGCCATTGCCATACCTCGCACTGCATTAGGGAATATCTCAGAGAGGAGTACCCAAGTGATAGGGCCTAGCGACATAGCATAGAGTCCAATAGCTAAAACTACTAGAACTATCATAGCTGCACCCGTAATCTCGAAGAAGTAACAAGTTCCTAGTACCATATAGATACCCACTAGACCACCTGCTCCAATCATCATTAGAGCCTTACGCCCCAATTTCTCGACCGTGAAGATTGCCACAAATGTAAAGACAAGGTTTGCGATACCTGTAATTACAATATTGAAAAGTGTAGCCGATACACCATAGCCTGCCGAAGCAAAGATTTCTTGCGCATAGTTAAAGATAACATTTATACCACACCACTGCTGGAACATCGCCACTACTATACCGATAACAAGAACCCTATTCATCCTCTTGCTAAAGAGTGTTTTGAGTGCACCAATGCCGTGGGCGTGCTTCTCTCCCGAATTTTTGTAGCTCTCGATTTCACTTGTAGCATAGCTCTCGCCACCGATTTTTGCGAGGGTCTTTTTAGCTTTGTCGTAATGTTTCTTTTGAGCGAGCCAGCGTGGCGACTCAGGTATAAGTAAAGAAAGGGCAAAGAACAATCCCGAAGGCACACATACTGCCCAGAACATCCATCTCCATCCCATCTGACCGTTCCACGAAGCGAGAATCTCAGCCTCGGTAGCTCCGTCAGCCACAGGCTCGGCTATAAGCATATTGACAATCTGTGCCCCTAGAATACCGATAACAATTGTCAATTGGTTTAGAGTAACGAGTTTACCACGGATTTGAGGAGGGGCAATCTCTGCTATATACATAGGCGAGATATCGGCTGCAAGTCCTATGGCGATACCGCCCATAAGGCGTGCTACGACAAAGACCCAAAAAGTGTCTGCTGCACCAGTCCCCCACGACGAAACAAAGAATACAATGGCTGAGATTATAAGCAAATTCTTCCTGCCGTATTTGTCAGCCATAAAACCTGCCATTGTAGCCCCGATAAGACAACCGATGAGTGCCTCGCTCATAGCGATGGCTTGAAGTGTTGCGCTGTCGCCAATAGAGAAAAATGCCTCATAGAAAGGCTTCGCTCCACCGATAACTACCCAGTCGTAACCGAATAGTAGTCCCCCCATAGCCGATACTATGCTTATGAAGTAGACAAATGATTTGTTGTAAGAGTTCATAATATTTTGGAATTTAGAATAATTCGTAAATCAGTTGCGCAACGACTCTGTGTCCTCGCTTATTTGGATGGTTGTTTTGCGCCATATAGCCTTTAAGTTCCTCGCCACTTTCGGCAATCTCTTTGAAGGCTGAGTATGCGTCTACTATAAGGCAGTCGTACTCTCTGGCAAGGGCTTTAATCTGCTCTGCGTGTTGGCATAGCGGAGTCGAAGGGTCGAGTATATCTTCTGTGGTGTCGGGCGTAGGGGTCATAAGGACAACTCTGAGCCCTTTGCCCTGCGCTGCCTTAATCATACTCTCCCACGCCTTCTTTGCCCTTTCTAGCCCGATAGGGCGGTCGTTTAGCCCATAGTCTATAAAGATTATATCGCCACGGTGACACAGCACTTCTTCTTCGAAGCGTGCAGCCCCCTGCTCTGCATTCTCTCCCCCTATGCTCGTGATAATAGGTATAAGAACGCCAGTGGGGTATTTCTCTACTATAAGTTCGCTAGACTGCATAGGATAGCCGTCGAATGTACGTACAACTCCGCCAGTGGTGTAGCCCGTAGGTACGCTATGCCCGTGGAAGATAAAGTTCACGGAGCGGTTATGTGGCCATTTCTTTTGTAGCTCACTCTTTATATCTTCGAGATATGTTTCCCTATTGGGCTGTGCAATAGAAAGTGTATTGCACAGAACCAATAGGACTATGAGAATTAATGCTCGTTTCATTGTCTTGTTCTTTTCTAGGGGTTTAATAGATGCTTGTAGCAGATTCTTTCTCGCCCGAAAGGTTCTTGACTTCGATTATATTTTCTAGCTCAGAGATATCGCTCTGAGTCTTTGGCGCAAAGTCGCTGCTGTTCATATATTCGAGTACAGAATATAGCATTTGTTTGGCTACGGGACGTTTGTCTAGGTCATTTGCAAGGTCAAACGTAGCGACCACTAGAGAACCTTCGCCTACTCTGGCTTCGAACATAGAGGCTAGGCGGCGGTTATTTGCGAAGTTGTCGACCTGTTCCACAATTGGAGTTATGCCCTTAAGGTTGTCTACAATCATAGTTGTGGAATTTATGGTCAAATCCCACCACTGCCAGTTGGAGTGCATATCCGTAGGGAAGTTCTTAAGAGCAGGGTGGCTAGGGTCTGTCAGTAGACCCATAGTAGCGGCTTGCTTAGGGAAGTGTACTGGACTCCAGAAGACAGGCAGGAATTTACCTTCGATACCCTCCATAGCTCTCCAGTCTGGGTTTAGTAGAACCTTCTTGCCCTCTGCTAGGAGTTTCTTAGCTTCACTCAGTGAACGAGTGTAGCATACATCTCCGAAGTTAGGCTCTATCTCCGATGGATATACCCAGATATTCCAGTCGTTTTTATACTCTGTTCCCTCTAGGGTGACCTTTAGGTTAGCTTTCGTTGCAGCGGTTATCTCTGATAGAGGAATCTCGATTGCGCCAAGAGCTGCGTTGTGCCCCCACGTAATTTTATCGGCAGAGAGTTTGCCCTCGGCTATGACTTTAGTGCCGTCGTTAAGCGACCAGGTAATCGCTTGGTTCTTTAGCTCCTCTGCGCTATAATTACTTACCTCTACTGTGGCAGTGAAGGTTTCGCTGTTTAGATATGTAGCCTTTTCGAAGCGTACAAGTGGCACTACGGGCGAGGCAAACTGACGGAAATGCTCGGCTGTCTCTACACCTTTGCTATCCCAAAATGCGTCGAGTAGACCCACAAGGGCTGTGCCCTGACCAGGGAAGTCGTGCAGGTCTAGGAGCTGATAACCGCTGATGCCTGAAGTCTTCATAGCACGTTCGATTTCCTCTTTGTAAAGGATAGCTGCTAGTCGTCCCGATGCTTCGGTATAGAGGGCAGCTTTCTCTAGAAGCCCCTTTGCTTTAAGGTCTTCTCTCACTGAGATGAAGTTTAGAGGCTTTAGAACGCCTGTATATTTGTCTATTTCTGCCATATTAGGGTAGACAGAGTACTGACCCACTTCGTGAGTGATAAGAGGTACTTCCATACCCTCGACCTGTGCGCTAAAATCCTTGTCGAAGCTAGGAGAGTAGCTGTTAAATACGCCTTGACCTCTGACCCAGCCTTTCTTTGTCCATTGTGTTATAAAGAAGTCGTCGAGTGGCTCTGGCCAATCGCCGTGTCCAGTCTCAAAGGTGAAGGCTGTTGTGGTGTATAGATGGCGTGAGTCGTTAGTCTTTAGTTCCAAGAGCATATCAGCGAGCAAATCGAAGTTAGATTGTAGCTCGTTGCCAAGGGCTACGAAGCATAGAGAGGGATGGTTGCCGTATTCTGTTATGATTCTGCGACCCTCTTCTCTGATGAAGCGAGTGGTTGCGTCCTCCTCTTTGATAGATACAGACCATACAGGAAGCTCGATTTGAAGGTAGAAGCCCATAGAGTCCGCTACTTCAAAAGCGTCTTGTGGAGGACACCACGAGTGGAATCTCAGGTGGTTTAGCCCCCACTCCTTAGCACTCGAAAAGACCTTAGCCCAGCCCTCGTGTGTAGTAGGAGGTGTGCCTGTAAGAGGGAAGATAGAACACTCTAGTGTGCCACGTAGGAATAGAGGACGACCGTTAATAGCCATTCTGCTGCCGCTATTTGTAAGCTCACGCATACCGAAATCTACTGAGTGTGTGTCGCTATATTCTTCGCTTGAGAGAGTCGATAGAAGGGTATATATTTGTGGAGTGAACTCATCCCATAGTACAGCCTTGTCGCCAAGGGTGTAGGTTGTTCTGATAGTGTCAATGCCCTGTGGTATGGTTATGGTACGAGAGGTAGCCTCAAAGTTTGTCTTTGAGTCTTTGCTCTCTACGCAAAGGGTAAGTGTAGTGGCAGCCTCTTTCTCTGTGTTGTTTTGTGTTATTGTCCAGACTTCGATAGTCTTCTTCTCGATGTTTGGGATAATTCGGCTGTTAAGGATAGATACCTTGTCACTTGCCGAAAGTTTAATATCGCCAAGTATGCCGTTCCAAATGATTTGAGTTTCGTTTGTATAGGAGTGACCAAGGTTTCTCTCGCCTACCGAAATGTCGTATCTTCTGTTGTTGTCTACACAAATTGTTAGGCGGTGTTTCTCGCCAGCCTTTAGGTACTCTGTTAAATCAAAGCGATGAGGAGTTGTAAGGCTCTCGCCCTCGCCCTTTACCTTATTGCCGTCAATCCATACCTCTGTGTGCCAGATTATGCGCTCTAGAAGTAGTTCTATGTCTTTACCGTTCCAGCCCTCTGGTATCTCAACCTCACGAGTGTACCACGCTTTGCCGACGTAAGAATAATTACGTGTGAGTTTTAGGAGTTGAGGCGTTTGGAGTGCAGGGGTAAGGGTGTCTTTGATACCCATTTGTGCTTTGTCGGTTGTGCCTGGAAGGGCAATCTTCTCGTCAAAAGGCATATTCTGCCAATTGTTTTCAAGCCCTATATCTGTGCTGTCGAGACGAATATCCCACTGTGACGCAAGTGATATTTCGCTCGAAGGCTTATTGTTGCACGAGTAAAGAGTGCAGGCAATAATTAAGAGTAAAAAAGTTTTTCTCATCGTTTATTTATGTTGTTTAGAAATTTTTTAGTAACTTCGTTGTGTAGGTTTCTTCTATCTGTATGCAAAATTACAAACTCTTTGCATCTGTGCAAATGGATAATATAAGGTTTATGATGTAAAATATTACGACTATGATTAAAAAGAGCGACGGTTTTAAGGGGCAGCGTGCCATTGTTATAGCGCATAACTTCCGTGAGGTTATGAAAAATGACCCTATATGTAAGTTTATCTATGTCACAGATATCGGATTCTATCCTGCTGCAAGTGACCACTATCGTAGCCGCCCTGAAGGCTCGTCTCAAAATATTCTTATCCACTGTCTCGAAGGTAGCGGCTGGGTCGAAATCGAGGGCGAACGACTCAAAGTACAAACAGGACAGTTTATAATCATTAAGGCAGGCACTCCGCATATTTATGGTGCTACGAAGGATAATCCCTGGACTATAAACTGGCTACACTTTACTGGCGAGAACGCAATGCTTCTTAGCGAAATATATAATAGCCCTATCGAAGTAAACGACACCTATAACTCTACTAGTAAGGAACGCAGTCGGCTCTTTGACGAAATTTTTCGTAATCTAGAGATGGGTTATAGTATCGAGAATCTTCAATTCTGCTCTATTAGCCTCTGGTATCTCCTGGGTTCTTTGCGTTATATGGCTCAGTACCGTGAGATTGATAACCCTCTTATGGCGGATGTGGTTCAAAGTTCAATTCGCTATATGAAGGAAAATATCGCTGAGAAACTTACCCTTGAAATGATAGCTGGCTATGTGGCGTACTCCCCCTCGCACTTTAGTACTCTCTTTACGAAGAAGACGGGGCTTACTCCGCTGAACTATTTTAATAGCCTTAAGGTTCAGCAGGCGTGTCAGTATCTTGACTTTACACCTCTAAAGATTAAGGAGATTGCAGGTAAGCTAGGCTTCTATGATCAGTACTACTTTTCGAAGGTCTTTCATAAGTATATGGGCTATACTCCTACTGAGTACCGTGACCGTAAGAAGGGATTTGATGTTGTCCCTTAAGGGCTTTGTAAGGGGAGGTTTTAGTTTTATAGCTCTTATAGTCTTATGGTCTTATAGCCTTATAGTCTTATAGCCTTATAGTCTTATAGCCTTATAGTCTTATAGTCTTATAGCCTTATAGCCTTATAGTCTTATGGTCTTATAGCCTTATAGCCTTATAGTCTTATAGCCTTATAGTCTTATAGTCTTATGGTCTTATAGCCTTATAGTCTTATAGTCTTGTCGTCCTTATATTCGTGTCAAGTATATGAGTGTGGGAGAGGGTCTTTTAAAAAGTGCTCTCTCCCATACTTTTCTGCCTTTACCTATTCTTGAGGGGCTTTGTAGCCTGGATTCATTACTGGCATTTGAGCGTCTATGTTTTTCTGCCACTGGTGTAGCTCTGTCTTCATAGCCTCTAGGACTTCTGGTAGGCTGTCCGACAGGTCGTTTGTCTCTGAGATGTCTTCACGGAGATTGTACAACTCGTATTTGCCTGTCTCGAAGAACTCGATAAGTTTCATATCGCCTTTGCGGATAACCCCTGCTGGAGAATCTCCCTTGCCGCCATAGTGAGGGTAATGGAAGAATATTGACTCCCTTTCGAGTGTGCCCTGCTGTGTGAGGAGTGGTTTTAGACTCTCTCCGTCGCAGTGCTGCTCCTCTTTGAGTGGAAGCCCTGCAAGGTCTAGAATAGTAGGGTAGAAGTCAGTAGAAACCACTGGAGTGTTACACTCGCTGCCAGCCTCTATAACGCCTGGATATTTGATTATGAAAGGCTCTCTAATACCCCCTTCGTATAGCCAACCCTTACCTGCTCTTAGAGGGTAGTTTGTAGTGTGAGAGCCTTCAGCAGTCGATAGTCCGCCATTGTCGGCAGTGAAGCATACGATTGTGTTTTTGTCTAGTCCTTCGGCAACGAGTTTGTCGAGGAGTCTGCCTATGTTCTGATCCATTGCGTAGATAAGGGCTGCATACTCAGCATCGCTTTGGATTGTGCGCTCCTTCCAGTGCCACGCTTTGTAGTCGGCATCGTTGTACCACTGCAAATCTTGTGTGAAAGGGTCGATTTTGTCGATACCCATCCTTTCAGCTTTGGCTTTGAAATATTCTGTTAGCTCAGGCTTAGGTTCTATTGGCACGTGCACCGAATAGTACGAAAGGTATAGGAAGAATGGGTCATTCTCTGGACTTGCGATAGAACGGTCAATTAGCTTTATGGCTTCGTCTGTAAGTCTATCTGTGAGGTATTCGCCCGCAGGTCCATCTGTTAGGTATGGGTTATTGTAAGGAGTGTTATATGCTCCTTCGCCGCCACCGCTACGTCTGTTGCCATTCGGGCCGCCCTTGTGCCATCCGCCTATATTCACGTCGAAACCTTGGTACTCAGGGTAGTGCGTTGAGTCATTAGCGCAGTGCCACTTGCCGATGAAGTATGTGTCGTAGCCGCCCTCTTTCATAGCCTCTGCCATAGTGACCTCTTCGAGCTTCATATTTGGCTCGATAACTGGCACTATCATTTTGTATTTGCTGAGCTGTTCTTCGTTAAGCCCCCACTGATAGCCTAGAATCCAGTCTGTGACTTGAGTTCTAGCAGGGTATTTGCCCGTCATAAGGCTCACACGGGTAGGCGAGCTTATAGAGGCTGCTGCATAGCCATCTGTAAAGACCATACCCTCAGAGGCGAGGCGGTCGATGTTTGGTGTTTCATAAAATGTAGAGCCGTTGTAGCTCACATCTGCCCATCCAAAGTCGTCCACTAGAATGAATAGGACGTTTGGCTGTTTTGTTTTTTCTGCTTCGCTGGCACCGCATCCTGCAAGGAGTGCACCTGACGTGCCCAGTAGCATTGTTTTACTGACTTTCATAATGATAATAAATAAAAGTGTCTTTTGAAACTCGTTCTAAAGAGGAAATTCTCCTCTTTAAAACGAGTTCGTTTTTTTAACTATTAGTTTTGTAGGGTGTAGTGGAGTAGTTATAAACTTCCCATTAGCATCGCTACGGTCTGGTGGTTAATGTCGATAGTGAGAACTTCGCTGAAGAATTTCTCGGCTTTGTCTTTGTTTCCGATACCGAGATTGCCGAGCCCCATAACCATAGTACAGTGAATTTTGCTGCGTACATTAAGATCGTCCTCCCAAATCAGTAGGTCTGGAAGTGATACGGCAAAGTAGTCGAGCTTCACAGTGTCGAATAGGTGCTTCTCTCCGTGTTTTATTAGCTTTTGGAAACGACTCATAGCCTTAGTCTCCTCGCCTAGTGCACGCCAAGCCATACCCTGATAGAAGAGCTGGTGTGGCTGTTGGTCGTTATAAAAGTATGCTATGGCAGGTTCTTCTGAGCCTACGGTTGCCTTTTGGTAATACTGAGTAGCTGCTGTCTCGTTGCCTAGTGCACGGTAGCACTCGCCTAGGTGGAAGAATACATCGTTCTCCTCTGCGCCCGTTAGCTTGCCCTCGCCAAGGTTATGAGGATAGCTTTGAACGGCTGTCAGAAGTTTGATTGCTGTTTCGAAGTCTTTTCGTCCCATAGCCTTTTGAGCTAATCCAAGGTGGCAGATAGAATACTGTCCAGTAATCTTACCTTCGCCCCCTTCCCACGGATGGAAGTGACGGCTCTCGATTAAGCTCTTTGCCTTTTCGTAGTTTGAGAGTTGGTTATAAAGAGTTATACGTTCGATACACAGGTCGTCACGCTCTTCCACAAGCGCCGAGTGTTTCTCTAGAAGTTCAAGGCGTACAGAGTGTGGCACTTGCATCTTCTTATAGAGCTGGTCTAGTTCCATAAGTATGCGTGAATCGCTCTCGTCGAGACTAAAGGCACGCTCCATAGCCTCTTTGGCTTTTTGTTTGTCGCCTAGTTTGTTGTAGTAGTAAAGGGCAAGGTTTCTCCAAGTTGTAGGGAGTGTGCCGTCAGCTTTTACTGAATTTTCCCAAGCCTCTTTTGCTTCTTCGTATTGGCGGAAGCCATACCAGATGTTGCCGAGATAGTGCTCAGCACGTGGAGCGCACTCAAGTGTAGCCACTGCGCTTTGAAGTATAAGAAGTTCCTCTAGTTTATTTGGGAAACAGCAGTCTGCTGGCATTGTCTCGGCTAGGGCGTAGTATTCTTTTGCTTTTTGGGTATCGCCCATAAGGGAGTTGAAGTATCCGATAGCGTAATAGGTCATAGGGTATTTGTTGCCCTGTGCTATGATGCTTTGTAGAAGTTCTTCGGCAGCTTTATATTCGCCGCACTGTGCGAAGTCTAAAGCGTAGTCTATCGAAGCGTGTGTTTCGCCACGCATAAGGCTTATGAGTTCTTCTTTTGCAGCTCCTGCGGCAGCTTCTTCGCCCTGCTCCTTAAGGATAAGGTACTTCTCGAAGCGGCATCCCATATTAAACTTGTCAAAAGAGAGTGACTCTTCGATAAATTGTAGTGCTTCACTGTATCTTCCTAGTCGGCGAAGTGTTGAGGCTTTAACCTGGCGTGCTCTAAGGCTCGTGTAGTTGCGGTTAAGCGAACGAGTAATGCTGTCAAGAGCGTGCTCGTAGTTGCCCTTTAGTATGTCTATCTGTGCGATTGAGAAGTAGGCTGCATCTTGCATAGCTGAGTTCCACGCCGATTTGAAGAAGCTGTCATACGCTCCCTCTATGTCGCCAAGCAGTCTCTTGCACGTACCGAGGTTGTAGTATGCTTCACCGTCATAAGGGTTAGGATTACGAGAGGTTTGAGTTTCGATAGCCCTTTCGAAATATCCTTTAGCTTCTAGGAATTGACCCCTGCGCATAAGTAGTAGACCCACGGCATTATTACAGCGGATATCGCCTGGTTCACGACTTAGGGCTTCCATATAATAGTCCATAGGGTTATATGTGGCGTGGCGGTACTGTTCCAAGTGGTGTCCAGTAAGGAATAGCTGCTCGATAGAGTGGATGTCCTTAGGTTCTTTGGCAGCTGCTGCTGGGTCAGGAATTGGCTTAATCTCTGGCTCGTCCTCCTTGAACGAAAGTAGTTCTTTGTTCGAAGAGTCTAGAACTGATATTGTGATGTCATATTTATTTATGTCCCCCACTTTGCACGACGTTGTATAAGGTTCGGCAGGTGAGCTATTAAAGGTGTTGTCTATAAGTATTTCGTTTTTGTGCTTTACGATGACCCTTATATCCTTTTTAATAGATGAGGTGTAGAGGCGGAAGTTTAGTGAATCCTCTACTATGTCAAAGCCCATAACAGTGTCTTTGGTAGCGTTCTTTACCATACCCACTTCGCTGTATGGCATAAAGTATTGCTTCCAGGTCTTTTCTTCGTATGGTTGTAGCCAGCTGAAATCGGGCTGGTTATCGCAGTACATACCTGTCATAAGTTCGATATATGGACCGTCCTGGTCAGTGAGGTTTCTATCCCACGCCTTGCCGAAGTCGCCATTGCCCCACGTCCATTGTTTCTTGCCAGTACTTGTGTGGTGTTCGGCTATGTGGAGTAGTCCTGCTTGAACGTTTTCTTCGTAGCCTCCTACAAAGTCATACTTTGAGTTTACAGCCATATAGGATGTAGGCACAGGGATATTCTTATATCTAGAGATATCTACACCTGCTGAGTAGTCTTGTTTGTAGTATGTGCCCGTAGCGATTGGGAAGCTCGAAACGTCACGTTTGCCGTGGTCGAAGACTGCGTGCACGTCTGGTGGGAATACAGAGTAGTAGTCGTCGTGAACGACAACAGCAGGGTTAGCCCACCAGAGGAAGGTTTGAGGCATTGGAGTGCGGTTATATACCTTTGCTTTGATTTCGATGTATGATTTTCCTGGGTATAGGGTGAAGCCTGCCATACCTTTGGTGCGGAACATACGTTCAACTTCGCTACACCAGATAGTCTTGCTGCCATCTGCGAACTCTTCGATAGTGAAGTCCGTAGCCATAAATGTAGTAGGGCGGTGATGTTGAGGCCAGTTAAATTCTATACCTCCCGAAATCCAGGGACCTGTAAGTCCTACGAGTGCAGGCTTTACCACTTGGTTGTAGTAGACAAAGTGGCGAGCCTTAACCTTATCGTATGCCATATGAATACGTCCGCCTAGCTCTGGGAGAATCATTACTTTTATGTACTCGTTCTCGATAAATACGGCACGGTAAGGTCTATCTGCCTTTTCGTCACTGATACTCTCGATAACAGGGTATGGGTAAACAACCCCTGAACTAGCCTGATAGACACGCTTTTCGAGGAATACGGGATTTTTTTCTTCTTTGCCAGTGGCGTAGGTAGGGAGCATAACGGTTTCTTCCCAGGCACGTACCTCAGAGGTTTCGACAGTGCTGCGGATAAGATATTCGGTAATTTTTTCCATTGATTTAGAGGTGTTAAAATTATGTGTTTTTTAGTAGTACAAAATTACCTCTCTTATGAAGCTTTAAAAATGGATAAAATAAAGAAAATGATGTATAATATCGTTATTTTTATTGATAATTGCAGTTAATTTTATATATTTGTAGTAAGGGGGGAGGTTTAGTGTAGCTGTTAAGAGGAGGAGGGAAATGTGTAAATGGGTCGTGCACACCTTATAAAATTATATGACGAGATTTTACGTTAGAGCCTTTATGGTGGCTGTTGCAGTGGCTGTTATGTCTGCTGTGAGTGGTTATGCGCTTAAGCGTGGTGATATTGATGTTGCTGTGCTGGATGTGGTTTCTGGGCTTTCGAGTAATAAGATTAATAGTATTGCGCAGGATGAGATAGGTTATTTGTGGTTTGCCACAGATAATGGGCTGTGCAGGTATGACGGCTTCGATTTTATGGTCTATAAACCCACTGAGATGCTTCGGGGGGTAAACGTCTCTAATAATATTATTCGTGTTGTCGCCCAAAAGGATGGCAAGTTATGGCTCTCTACTCCTTATGAACTTATGTTGTTTAACTCATATACTCGGTCTATTGAGCTAAGTGTGTCTACACGTGAGTTTTCGGGTCAGATTAAGGATATGGCAGTTATGCGTGGCAGTGGGGAGTTGTATTTGGCTACGACGGTGGGGTTGTATCGCCTTGATGGGGATGTGCCAGTGAGGCTTTCGGATGGTTATATCTTTTCGCTTTTTGAGGATAGAGAGGGTTTTTTGTGGGTAGGCGAGTGGCAGGGCGACTTTTTTAGGTATGACACACGCACGGGTGAGATATTTCCGTATTCTAACTATTTCCACACGGGGCGTATAAATGTATCGGGCTTTACGCAGGACAGTGAGGGGCGGATATGGGTAGCTACGTGGAATAGCTACGGTATTTTGAGACTTGACGACCCTTATAATACTACAATTGATAATGTAAAACATTTCCCTTTGAAAGACCAGGAGGGTTATCTCCTAAATGACGTGCTCTACGATATAAAGTATATGGAGGATAAGGATGAGATTTGGGTCGGACTGGGCGATAATCTTATGGTACTTTCCGATTTGGAGAAAGAGGATGGCTTTGTGGCGGTTCAGGGCTTAGAGTTTTATTCTAGGGAGAATTATAGGATTTTTCAGGACAGGAGCGGAGTTGTGTGGGTGTCGTCGTGGGGCTTTGGTTTAAATAAGGTTGTCAGAAAGAATGACTACTTTGCGCCACCATATCGTATCGAAGAGAAGTTTGGCAAGAAAATTATAACTGCGCTATATGAGGATTCAGAGGGGATTATCTGGGTGGGTTCTCGCCTTGATATGCTTTGTTTGTGGAACAAGAAGACTGGGCAGGTTACGAGCTATAAGGATATAGAGGGGCTGCGAGACTTGACTTTGCGCAGTAATGCTGTGCTCGATGTCTATGAGACCCATAGAGGTGGGGATGTGTGGTTGGTTACACGTTATGACGGTGTCTTTGTCCTTAAGAGGGAGGAGGGGAAAGTTCAGAGACTTATTCGCCTACGAGATACAGATGGTGATTCTCCATATTCGGTGACGCAAATTAAGAGTATGGAGGGGGGAAGGCTTCTCTTTGCTTCTTCGGCTGGTATTTATGAGATTAATGCAGATACCTACACTGAGGGTGATAGCCTTACTCCTTTGTGGCAGGATGTTCTAGAGGGTGAGGCTGTGCAGGTCGTTGAGGTAGACTCTAATGGCGACATTTGGCTTGGTACGAAGTCTATGGGTGTTATTCGTTTTGACAGTAGTGGTAGACACTATATATATAGTACCGAAAATAATAGGATTAACGAAAATCAGGTTCTTACCATTCTTCAGGACTCTAAGCTAAGGCTATGGGTAGGGACTCAGGGCGGAGGTTTGAGTCGTTATAATGAGAGTAGTGATAGCTTTGAGAGTTTAGATAGGCTCTCTGCGATATCTAATGCTGCTGTTACTTCTATTATTGAGGATAAGCTAGCGGGGAATCTCTGGTTGGGAACAGATAGAGGTCTTGCTTGTCTGAGCCTTGATAGCGATATTACGGTTAGTGTCTATACTCAGAGCGATGGGCTACTAAATTTCCAGTACTCCGATGGAGCGGTACTTCAGCTCTCTTGTTCGGAGTTACTCTTTGGGGGTTATAGCGGAATGGATGTCTTTATGCCTCGTAACACTAAGGCGAAAGCTCCTCGTGCGGTTATAAGTGATGTGACTGTGAGGGGTCGTACTATTAAACACCTTGTGGATAGGGGTGAGATAGATGGTGATGATGTGGATTTTCAGAATAAGTCTATAAGTTTAAATTATGACCAGAATTTTATAGCCTTCTCTTTTAGTGCGATATCTTATGATGCTTCACATACTACTCGTTTTTCGTATCGTATGTTGGGCGTTGAGGATGGGTGGAATTATGTGGGGTATAAGAATCACCAGATAACTTATGGCAATATGCCGTCGGGGCGTTATCGCTTCGAGGTTCGAGCTTGTCAGCAGAATAGTGAGTGGTCTGAGTCAGTGTATATGGATATAGAGATTCTTTCGCACTGGTCGCTTAGGTGGTGGGCGTTCCTTATATATATAGTGTTCGGTTTGCTGATACTATATATAGTGATGCGAATAGCTCGCAGGGAGCTGCGTATGAAAAATAGCCTTCGTATTGAGAGAATCGAGAGACAGAAGACCGTGGAGGTGAACCAGGTGAAATTACAGTTCTTTGCGAATATCTCTCACGAACTCTTTACGCCACTGAGCGTGATGCAGTATTCGGTTGATAGCTTTAAGGGGATTGAGGGTGTGAGTCCTCATACGCTTGATATATTGGAGAATAATCTTACACGCCTTAAACGCCTCCTAAGACAGTTGATGGAGTTCCGTAAGGCTGAGAACAAGAATCTTAAGCTACTTGTAAGCAGTGGGGATATTGTTAGCTTTGTGCGAAATTTGTGTGAGTGTAACTTTAAGCCACTTTTTGAGGCTAAGGCTATACGTCTGGATTTCAGTGCAGAGGACGAGATTATGCTAGGGTATTTTGACCCCGATAAGCTCGATAAGATGTTGTATAATCTTATCTCTAATGCTCTGAAGTATAATTTCAGGGGTGGATATGTTTCGATTTCGCTCTCTTGGGGTGAGTTGAGCGGTCTTCGTGCCTTTGTTATAAAGGTTACTAATAGCGGTGAGGGTATATCTGAGGATAGGATTACGCACATATTTGAGCGTTTCTATGAGGGGGATTATCGCAGATTTAAGACTACGGGGACTGGTATCGGTCTTTCGTTGACTCGTGATTTGGTGCAGTTGCACGAGGGTGAGATTGCCGTTGAGAGTGTTGTGGGTGAGTCTACGACCTTTAGAGTGGCATTGCCAGCACTCTCTGAGGCTTATAGTGAGGAAGTGGTTGACAATCGTCCTAAGATTGTTGAGTCGCTAGAGGAGGAGACCTTCGAGGTTGCAGAGGTGGCAGAGGCTCTCGTAGCAGAAGAAGCGGCAGAAACAGTACAAGCGGCAGAAACACTAGAAAAAGCAGAGGAAGTAGCACCAGCAGCAGAGGAAGTAGTAGAGCTTATTGAAGATACGGCTAATAGAGAAGATATTTTATTAGAGGCAACTGAGCGTGTGATTCTTCTTGTAGAGGACGACACAGATATATTGTACCTTCTTTCGGGGCTATTCTCACGTTACTTTAGGGTTCTTACGGCTACCAATGGTCAGGAGGCACTCGACATTCTCTCTGAGGAGGAGAACGTGGAGGTTGTAGTGGCGGATAACTTGATGCCAGTGATGGATGGTTGCGAGCTTGTGCGTCGTATGCGTGCTAGTGAGGATTTTGAGTCTATGCCAGTTGTTATGCTATCGGCTAAGCGTGAGGTTGCAGACAAGTTGGACGGTTTGAGGGCAGGAGCTGATGCTTATTTGAGTAAGCCGTTAGAGTTTGATTTACTTTTGGCGCAGGTCGATGTACTTCTTAAGCGCAAGAAGAAGTTCTTGGAGTTATATATGTCTAGTCGTAGTGTTGTTCCTAGCTCAGATGTTTCTTTGTCTGAGGTGTCGAGTGAGGGAGAAAGTGATGCTTCGGGGTCTGAGGTCTGTGAGGCTGATTTATCTTCGATGGACAAGGTTTTCCTTGACAAGGTTATCTCTATTGTAGAGGAGCGTATGGAAAATATAGATTTTTCGGTAGAGGATTTGAGCGAAAGTATGAATATGGCGCAGGCGACTCTATACCGCAAGCTAAAGAGTTTGGTGGGTGTTTCTATATCTGAGTTTATCCGTGATTTGCGCCTTAAACGAGCAGAGGAATTACTCAAGTCGCACAGTTACAGAGTGAACGATGTTGCCTATATGGTGGGTTTCAGCGACCCAAAATACTTTAGTAAAGTTTTTAAGAAAATTAAGGGTATTACACCTGCGAATTTTCAAAAGGAAAACTAGTAAATTAAATTTATTTTCTAATTAATTAAAATATTTTAATAATTGGATTTTTTCCTAAATTTTACCCATAGAAACTCCAAAATTGATTAATTTTTGCACCTTTTTGTGTGATTTTTACCCCCTATAAAAGTTCCTTTTGAGCTAATTTTGTTATAGCGAAATGAGAGAGGGAGGAAATTTGTTAGTTTATTGGGGGGAGTGTTGATGGTGTAGGATGTTCGGCTTTGTTAGCCTTTCGGATTTTTTCATTCCTTTTTTTTTAGTGGAGTTTTAAATGCAGCTTTATGATTGGAGCTCGAAATTGATGGTTCTTGAATCTCTACTCTCCCTCTTCTCCTTTTCGTTAAAAGAACGGCGGCGTATTAATATATTTTGGCAAAGAAATAGTGAAAAATACAAATTAGTGATATTTTACATCTTTTTCTGTTTTTTATACATTTTTTGTCTTGGTATTTTAAAATAACTTTGTTATATTGTTATAGCCGTATAAGAAGAAAGTATTTAAAAAATATTAAAAACTAGGAAATTCCCTCTCTTAGCAACGAGATAAGAGGTATAGGGATTTTTTCTACACTATATTAATATAGATATATAGCGGCAGAGAGAGCGGCAGAGAGAGAGCGGCAGAGAGAGAGCGGCAGAGAGAGGCGGCAGAGAGAGGCGGCAGAGAGAGGCGGACAGAGAGAGGCGGAGAGAGGCGGAGAGAGAGGCTAAGAGCAAACCCAAATTAGAGATTTAATAAATATTAAACCATAATCAATTTTACTAACTAAAAACAAATAACAAATGAAAAAATTTTTTCCTTTCTTGTGTGTTTTATCATTACTATTCTCTGTAGGATGTGAGGATAATGACACGTATGTTGAGGTTGATGGTCAGGCACCTGTGCTAGATATCGACGCAACAATTCAATCGGAAGCTGGACGTACCTTTGTCATTACAGGTACTATTACAGATGCAGATGGTATCGCTACCATCTCTTTGGTGTGTCCAGAGATTTACCTAGGTAAAGTTATTGACATCGAGGACATCTATGCTGACTCGGTTGTTACTAACTACGCTCTAGCGTATCAGTTCACAACAGAAGCTGACCTTGCTGAGACAGACGTTTTCACTATCGTAGTGACTGTGGCTGACCTTGGTGGACGTACAACTTCTACAAATGTTACTGTAACAATGGATGGTGACTTCACTGCTCCAGTGTTCAGTTCTAAGCCAGACGCTTCTGTAACAGTTCTTCTATTGGATGAGAACCCATCGTACAGTCTTAAATTTACTGTAACTGACGACAAGGGGCTTGCATCAGTAGTTGTAGCAAGTGAAGCACTTAACATTGATCAAACTATTGAGCTTGATGGTGAGCTTTCTTATAACTATGATGAAACTATTGAGCTTCCAGATGAACTTGCTTCTTACGAGGTTACTCTAGTTGCGACTGACCTATTTAATCTAGAAGTAACTTATGAAATGACTATAGTCGTTTCTCGTGATCTAGAAGACTATTCTAGAATTTACCTAACAGTGGGTGACGATCCATCTGTACTTACTTCTGACATTATGGGTATCCCTATGGCAGTTGAAAGAACTAGCGAATTTCTTTACACAGCTCGTTTCTACAACACTGAGGTTAACAATGAAATCTACTTCATTCCACAAAAATCTGATCTTGCTCCTATCTGTATTGGTGCTGACACTGAAGATGGTGCTGTTCTAAATGTTGCTAGTTCGGCAGACGGTGTTGATCCAATCATTCTAGAAGTTGCAAATACTTACTATGAAATCGTTGTTAATACTCAAGATTGGACTTACACTACAACAGCTTACATTCCAGAAGATGCAACACTTCCTTACGGTAACCAATATTATTGGTACGATAGCGATGCAAACGATCCTTACGATTATACTCTAGCTGTATTTGGTAACGGGCTTGAAGGTTACTCTTGGAACCAATCAGGTGGTGCACTTCCACTTGCTCAAAACCCTGACAACCTTTATGAAGTTTATGCTGATATCGTAATTGGTGACTATAACGACACTTACCACACAACTAATGGTGGTCACATCAAGTTCTCTTACTCTATTATGCGTTATGACGGTTGGTGGAATGACCCAACAGGTGTTAGTAACATCAAATGGGAAAATGCTGAACTTAACGGTCTAACTGAACCTGAAATCAACGTTCTTGGTGACGATGGTGGTGGAGATGCTTCTGACCCTGGTTTCGAAGTTCCTGCACACGGTACTTATCGTATTCTTTACGACTCGCACCTAAAACGTACGAGAGTTTATCCAATAGACTAACTGTACATATAAATTAAATTATAAGGCATAAGAATTCTTAAAACTCCTTAACTTTTAGGTGAGTTTTACGACAACCCTGTGAGGAGTTTTAAGAAACCTTTGCCCCCTATAAAAAACAATACTTTAATAATAATATGAAAAAGATTTTATTTTTAATCCTTGCTATGATGTCTAGCGTTGCTTTTGCGCAGAACATCACTGTGAAGGGTACGGTCACTTCGGCTAGTGACTCAGAACCTATGGCAGGTGTAACTGTATATGTAGATGGTACTAGTAAAGCAGTTCTTACTGACGTGTACGGTGTCTATGAAATTAAAGGAGTAGAAAAAACTGCTACTCTTGTCTTCAAGTCTTTCTCTATGAAAGATGTTGTGATGCCTATCAACGGCAGAGATATCGTTAACGTAACTATGGAAGAAGACCTTAGTCAAATCGAAGAGGTTGTCGTTATCGGTTACGGTGTTACTAAAAAGAGCGACCTTACCAGTTCAATCGCAACTGTAAAGTCTGCTGACATCGAAAAAATTACTAGTGATAACGTTATGTCTTCACTTCAAGGTAAAGTTGCCGGTGTGAGCATCTCTACTGCTGGTTCTCCAGGTGCTACTCCTCAGGTTATTATCCGTGGTGCTACATCTGTAAACGGTGCTGACCCTCTTTACGTTGTTGACGGTGTGCCAGTAGGTACTAGCATCAACTTCCTTAACCAAAGCGATATCGCTAGTATGGAAATCCTTAAGGATGCGGCTTCTACTGCTATCTATGGTACTCGTGGTGCTAATGGTGTTATCCTTATTACTACTAAAAAAGGTAAAAACGAGAAAGTTTCTTTCAACGTAACTACTTCTAATGGTATCTCATTCCTTTCTAAACCAGGTATCGCTGATGCTGAAGAATATACTCTAGGTCAACAACTTCGCTACACTAACGATGGTCAAACTCCTGTATGGAATACACCTGACGGTAGCACAGTTGATACTGACTGGTGGGATGAGTGTGTAACTCCTTCTATTACTCAAAGCTACAATATCTCTTTCAGTGGTGGTACTGATAAGATTATTTATAGCGGTAGTGTTGGTTACTATGGTAAGACTTCTAACTACGATTATGGTGAGTTCGAAAGAATCACTGCTCGTTTTAATACTGAGTATCGTTTCAACTCTATAGTTCAAGTCGGTGTAGACATTATGCCTTCTATCCAAATGTGGGATTCAACTCCTAACGTATTTAGCTCTATTATGAGAATGGACCCTACAACTCCAGTAATGGACGACGTGGCTGATTGGACTGATAACGAATATGACAACTACTCTCGTTCTTACAACAACCAAGTATGGAATCCAGTAGCAACAGTTGCTCGTCAAGACAACACTGGTACTTCTACTAGATTGTACTTCACTCCTTATATCAACATCGTGCCTATCGAAGGTCTTACTCTTCGTTCACAATTTGGTTATAACACTACATTCCAACGCTCTGATAGCTTCGCTCCTGAATTCTATATCGACAACCTTGAACACAATGACGTGAACACAGCTTCTCGTTCATTCTACAACACTGTTGAGTGGAACTGGACTAATACTGCTACTTATCACAAAATCTTTAACGATAAGCACAACTTTACTGCAACTCTTGGTTACACAATGGATATGTCAAACTACTACTACCTAAGTGGTTCGTCTGACGCTACTCCTAGTAACCTTGAAGAACTTCGCTATGTAAGTGCTGGTACTGAAAACCAACAAGTTTCGGGTAGTGACGAAAATAGCTCACTTATCTCTTACCTTGCTCGTATTATGTATAGCTACGACGACCGTTACTTCCTTACTGCTACTTATCGTATGGATGGTTCGTCTAAGTTCTCTACTGAGAACCAATGGGCTACTTTCCCATCTGTTTCGGCTGCTTGGAAACTTTCTTCTGAAAGCTTTATGGACAACGTTGACGTTATCGACAACCTTAAACTACGTGCTGGTTGGGGTAGAGTGGGTAACCAAAATATCGACAACTCTGCATTCCTTTCACTTATCTCAACAAGTGACTATGCGTTCAACAATGACCGTGTAACTGGTACTGCTGTTTCTTCTGTTGGTAGCACTGACCTATTCTGGGAAACTGTTGAGGACTGGGGTGTAGGTTTTGACCTTGGACTTCTTAACAACAGATTGACTGTTACTGCTGACTACTTCTACAAAGAATCTAGCGATATGCTTCTTGAAGTTGATAACGTATTCCTTCTTGGTTACTCAAGTATGTGGTCAAACGTTGGTAGTATGAGTTCTGAAGGTGTCGAGTTTGCTATTAACTGGGCAGACCAAATCGGTGACTGGTCTTACAGCATCGGTGGTAACATCTCTCACACTAAGCAAACAGCTCTTACTCTACTAGGTGGTGATGCTCCTATCCTTACAGGTTCTTGGAACAGCCAATATATCATCAGCAACCAAGAGGGCGAAGAAATTAGCCAATTCTGGGGTTATGTAGCTGACGGTCTATTCCAAAACGAAACTGAAGTTAATGCTCACACTGACGAGTATGGTAACGTTCTTCAACCTTACGCTCAAGCTGGTGACATCCGCTTCGTTGACCTTAACAATGACGGTGTTCTTGACGATAACGATAAAACATTTATCGGTAATCCTAACCCAGACTTCACTTATGCGTTCAACGCTAGCGTTGCTTGGAAGAACATTGACTTTGCTATCGAATTCTACGGTTCTCAAGGAAACGAGATTTACAATACTTCTCTAAGTAACTATTCTGGTGCTGAAGGTCAAAACTTCACTGCTGGTGCTGTTGAAGCTGCTTGGAGTGGTGAGGGTACAAGTAACTACATTCCTCGTCTATCGGTTAATGACCTTAACTCGAACTACTCAACAGTTTCTAGCTTCTTTGTAGAAGATGGTTCATACCTACGTTGTAAGTTGCTTCAAATCGGTTACACTCTACCTAAAGACCTTCTTAAGTGCTGTAGCCTAAGAATCTCTCTATCGGCTCAAAACCTATTTACCGTTACTGGTTACTCTGGTCTTGACCCTGAAACTGCTGCAATCGGTGATGTTACTTCTCAAGGTATTGACTGGTATGGCTATCCAAATGCTACTTCTTACCTAATTGGTCTTAACTTCAACTTCTAAACCATACTCACTTAAATATATTAATTGAAAAATTATGAAAAAATTTATAAAATATATAGCAATACTAGCTTGTGTTAGTACTGCGTCAGTATCTTGTGAAAGCTTTCTAGATCAGCCAGTGCTTGGTCAAGAAACTCTAGATACGTACTTCTACACAGAAGATGAATGTAACAGTGCCCTTATTGGTTGTTATCAATCAATTATGTACGGTGACTGGTGGCAAGTTAACCGCCTATACATCGGTATGGAGGTTTGTACTGACAATATGTGGTATGGTAACACTACTCAAGACGCTAGTGCTTGGTTTAACTTGTGCCACTTTATGGGTTCTCCTGCTGTTAGTAACGTTATGATCGAAAACTTCTGGCAATATCGCTACACTGGTATCCTTCGCTGTAACCTTGTTATTAGCAAAGTACCTGAAGCTGAAAACGTATCGGACGACGCTAAAGCACTTATCGTTGCGCAAGCTAAATTTATCCGTGCGTTCCACTACTTCGAACTAGTGAAATGTTTCGGTGGTGTGCCTATCGTTGAAGAACTTTCGATGCCTTCTGAAGTTGTTGGTATCACTCGTCAATCGGTTGATAGCTGCTACACATTTATCGAAAATGACCTTTTGGCTGCTATCGAAGACCTTCCTCTAAGAAGCGAATATTCTTCTTCTGACCTAGGTCGTGCTACTAAAGGTGCTGCGCAAGCATACCTTGGTAAAGCTTACCTTTATCAAGAAGAGTACAAAGACGCATTTGATATGTTCGAGAAAGTTATTAACTCTTCAGAATATTCTCTAATGCCTGAGTTTAACCAAGTTTCTAATATGGACTACAACAACAATGCTGAGTCTATCTTCGAACACCAAACTTCTAGCTCTTCTGACTACGCTCTTGGTACTCGTCTTCCAGTTGTAATGTGTTCTCGTGACGACTCTGGTTGGTCTTGGGGTCTTCCTACTTCTGACCTTGAAAATGCGTTCATTGAAGAAGGTGACTACGTTCGTCTAGAGCGCACTATCATCAAACACGGTGCATCTTATGTTCCTAATGATAATAATTGGAGCGAAGATAACACTTACGTGATTACTCCTTCGAAACACAAGAGTGCTCGTACAACTGCTAAGATGTATATTCCTAAGGAAAGCCGTCCATCAAGTGGTTTCGACGGTAACTACAACAACTTTAATACTCCACTTTTCCGCTATGCTGACCTTCTTTTGATGTATGCTGAAGCAGGAAACCAACTTGGCTATGACAGCGAAGCTCTGTGGGCTCTTAACCTTGTTCGTAACCGTGCTCAGCTCGCTAGCGTGACTTCTTCTGGTACAACTCTTCGTGACGATATCCGCAATGAACGTCGCTTGGAACTTGCTCTTGAATTCCACCGCCTATTCGACATCCGTCGTTGGAAAAATGACTCTGGTAAGTCAGTTATGAGTGACCTATTTGGTCCTAACGGCTCTTTCGTTAACTACAATGTGAATGAAAGTACTGACGAATACGAACTTACAAATACGCTTGAGCCACAAGAAAAAGGTTACTACTTCGATGAATCTCGTGACCTATTGTTCCCAATCCCATCGGCTGAAATCGCCCTTGCGAATGGTTCAATCGAGCAAAACCCTGGATACTAGTCCAAAAAAGGGTTAGCAAATATCTAGAGGGGGCAGTACTCCTGTCCCCCTCTTAAAAAAACTAAAAGTGCCACTCTTAGGGCTTGAACAAGATTCTAAGGGTGGCACTAATTATAATGTAAGGGAATGGTTGAAATCCTAATTCAAAAACAATCCAATATTAATTATGAAAAAGACAAATCTGCTTGCAATACTTTTTGCTGTATTTTCGCTTTGTGCCCTTACGGTAGGTTGCGATGAAACGGACACTGATCCAGACGATCCAAATCAAGAGGAAAACAACGACGATCCTGATGATCCAGACGATCCAGATACTCCCGACCCTGATGGCGTAGTTAGAAATATGACACTAGATTTGGGTGTTAAATACCAGACCATTGAAGGTTTTGCAGCTTCGGACTGCTGGTCGGGTAACTATGTGGGAGAGTATTGGGGTGATACCGAAAAAGAACAAATCGCTGAATGGTTGTTCTCGCAAGAGGTTAACTCAACTACTGGCTCGCCTAAGGGTATTGGTCTCTCGATGTGGAGATTTAACCTTGGTGCAGGTACTGCGCAGCAATCAAACTCTGGCTTTTCGAACATCGAAAACAACGCTGACTCTTTCCTAAACGATGACGGCTCTTATGACTGGACTCGTCACGTAGGTCAAAGATACTTCCTTGACAAAGCTAAGCAAATGGGCGTGGAGAGCTTCGTTATGTTTAGTAACTCGCCTCCTGTGCAAATGACCAAAAACGGTTTGGGTTATTCGTCGGGTGGTACTAACACAAACTTGGCTGACGACTGTTATGACGACTTCGCTGAGTATATTGGAGAGGTGCTCTCGCATATGAAAACTATCGGTTTCGACTTCTCGTATATCAGCCCTGTTAATGAGCCTCAGTATAGCTGGAGTAGCGCTGCGCAAGAAGGTACGCCTTGGCAAAATGCCGAAGTTGCTGCACTTTGTCGTGAAATAGACAACTCTATCACAAGCCGTGGTCTCTCTACTCAAATTATGATTGGCGAGGCTGGACAATACTCTTATCAGTATGGTAAAACGGTTGCCTCTAGAGGTCTATGTATAGAAGACTACTTTAACCCTACAAGCGATAACTACGTCGGAGACCTTCAAAGTATGGCTTCACTTATCGCAGGACACGGTTACTGGGAAGATGGCAACTGGAATGAACTCAAATCAGGACGTACTAGCTACTGGGAAGCAGCTAACGCTAGAGGTCTTAGAACCTATCAAACTGAATGGAGTATGCTAGGCGATGGCTATGATGATGCTAACTTTGTAGACTATGCTGATTGTGACTACTTGGATATTGCAATGTATATGTCACAGGTTATTCACCACGATATGGTCAACGCTAATTGTAGCTCGTGGTCGTACTGGACTTCAATGGCGCAAGAGAGATGGAGCCATAAAAACCGCTTCCTGCTTATTACTATCGAACCAGGTGGTAGCGCTTATGGTACGGTGACAACTCCAGGTAATGTATATGACCGCAAAAACCTTTGGGTACTCGGTAATTATAGCCGATTTATCCGCCCAGGCTATCAGCGTGTTGAACTTGCTATGGAAGAGGAAACGACTACATTCTTTGGCTCGGCATACGTGTCGCCAGAGGGTAACCAAATCGTTGCTGTCTTTACAAACTTTACTGATAAACTCGTGAACCCTACGTTTACTTTCGAAAACCTAGACCGTGAAATCGAATCAGTAGAAAGATATGTAACTAATTCGGCTAGTGACCTTAGACTTAAAACTGACTATGACGGTCTCTTTAGAGTCGAAGCTAATTCGGTTACAACAATCGTAATTAACCTGAAATAAAATTGGACGCTTCCCTAGATGTGGGATGAATCCAAAATCATAGGATTTAAGAAAAAAACCGAGGGGGTGGGTGTGAGAGTTTTTTGTAGTGGAGAACTTCGCCTGCCCTTTTTTATAAACTAATCAATAAATTAACAAAGATTATGAAACTAAAAAACCTGCTCGTTGTCTTTGCTGCTTCTCTTCTTGGTGCTCCTGCTGTGGCGCAAGGATTCGGAGAACAACAAAACATCAACAAAGATTGGTACTTTAACCTAGGTGATATCACCTATGGTGGTGCTGAGAGTTACGACCACTCTGAGTGGCGTAAACTAGACCTTCCTCACGACTGGAGCGTGGAACACAATGCTTCGCAAGAGTATGCTAGTTGTACTGGCTATCTTCCAGGTGGTATCGCTTGGTACCGCAAAGACCTTGATGTAAAAGCTGATAGCGAGGGTAAAAAAGTATATATCTACTTCGGTGGTGTGTACAATAACTCTGACGTGTTTATCAACGGTAAATGGATTGGTAAACGTCCTAATGGTTATATCTCGTTTATGTACGATTTGACTGACTATATTAACTTCGGTGGCAAAAACGTTGTGGCTGTACGTGTAGACCATAGCGACGCTTTTGACTCTCGCTGGTACACTGGTTCAGGTATTTATCGTGACGTTGAACTTATCATTGCTGACCCTGTGCATATCGCTCAGTGG
The DNA here is from genome assembly GCA_044433515.1 of Rikenellaceae bacterium. Taxonomy (GTDB): domain Bacteria; phylum Bacteroidota; class Bacteroidia; order Bacteroidales; family Rikenellaceae; genus Mucinivorans. The sequence continues at coordinate 44,697 of JAWXTN010000013.1, forward strand.
GGCGTTTCGTACGAATCGGCTGTGTCTGGCTCTACTGCTACTGTTAGTGTGAAAACTGAGATTGACAACAACCTTAATGCAGCTGCTAAGGTGCAAGTTGTTAACACTCTTTACAGTGCTGAGGGTGTGAAAGTAGCTAGTGCTAAAGGTACTGCTACTGTTGCTGCTCTTGCTGCTGGTGAAGTTAAGACTGCTCTGAAGGTTAAGAATCCTGAGCTTTGGGGTATTGATAGCCCTACGCTTTATTCTATGGTAACTGAGGTTACTTACAATGGTAAGGTGGTTGACAATAGCACTGTTGCTGTTGGTATCCGTACTATTGACTTCGACCCTAACACTGGCTTTACACTTAATGGTGAGAGTATGAAAATTAAGGGTATTTGTATCCACCACGATGCTGGTGCTCTTGGTGCTGCTGTGCCTAAGGAAGTTTGGAAACGCAGACTTCTTGTGCTTAAGGAGATTGGTGTTAACGCTATCCGTTTGGCGCACAACCCTCACGCTACTTACCTTTATGAAATTTGTGACGAAATCGGTCTTATGGTTAAGGACGAAGCGTTTGACGAATGGGAATACCCTAAGAAAAAATGGGTGACTGGTTGGAATCAAGGTGAACCTTCTATGCAGGGTAGTGCTACATACTTTAGAGAGTGGTGTGAAACTGACGTGAAAGATATGGTACGTCGTGACCGTAATCACCCTTCTATCATTATGTGGAGTATCGGTAATGAGGTTGACTATCCAAATGACCCTTATTCACACCAAATTCTTGACGCAGAGGGTATTGGTCAAAAACACGAGTGGGGTTATCAGCCTAACCGTCCTAATGCTGACCGTATTGGTGAGATTGCTCACGTACTTGCAAAGGCGGTTCGTTCTATTGACTCTACACGTCCTGTGACTGGTGCGATGGCGGGTGCTGTTATGTCAAATGAGACTACTTTCCCTGATGCACTTGATGTAATTGGTTACAACTATACTGAGAAACGTTATGCACAGGATCACGCAGATTATCCAAACCGCATCTATTATGGTAGTGAAACACACCACAGTATGATTGCTTGGAATGCTGTTAAGGACAATGAGTATATCAGTGGTCAGTTTATTTGGACTGGTTATGACTTCTTGGGTGAGGCTGGTGCTTGGCCATCACGTGGTTCTCAGGCTGGTATGGTAAATATGGCAGGTTATATTAAGCCTCAGGGTTTCTTGCGTAAGACTTTGTGGTTGGATACTCCTAATGCTTATTTTGGCACATCTGTAATTCGTGAGAGAGAACCAGGTCGTAGGGGTAATCCTTCTACTTATGCCTCTTGGAATTTTGAGAAGGGCGATAAGATTCGTGTTGTTGGTATGACTAACTGTGAGTATGGTGAGTTGTATCTTAATGGCAAGAAGGTTGGTGACCGCAAGGATTATGACAGAGAGACTGGTCAGATGGTATGGGAGGTTAAATATGAGCCTGGCGTACTTGAGATGAGAGGATATAATGGTGGTGAGATGGCTACATCGTTTGCTATTGAGACTACTGGTCACGCAGCTGCTATTGAGGCATCTTTTGAAGAAGAGGGTGTTTACAAGGCTGATCAGGTACTTCACTTGAACATTACTGTTGTTGATGACAAGGGGCGTTTGGTTAATTTGGCTGACAACAATGTTACTTGTATTGTTAGGGGTGATGCTAAGTTGTTGGGTCTTGAGAGTGGTCAGATGGACGTGCGTGACAATTATCGTGACAACAACCAGAGGGTGTTGAATGGCAAGTTATTGGGCTTTATTCAGACTACTGGTGAGAGTGGTTCGTTTGAGGTTATTTTGTCATCACCTATGTTGAAGTCTAAGGTTGTTAAGTTTACTTACTAGTATTTAGATTTCTTATAGTTTAAGAGGGGTGCTTATTTGAGTGCTCCTCTTTTTTTAGGTTTTAGGAGAACCACATTAGACACCCCTAGGCTAGCGGCACTGCACCCAAGTCCTGGGAAGGACCGCCAGCCCGGCGTTAGGGCGAAAAGCAGGCGGCTTTCACACGGATAAGAGCCAACTGAGTAACACTGAGTAATACTGAGTAACGGCTGCGAGGCTGTGTAGCAGTAGGAGGGGGTTGGTGTCAGAAAGACACCAAAAAAGGAATCGAAGATTCCGCAGACACCAACCCCCAAAATCCGAACCCCCTAACCCCTAATCCCTACAACCTAACATCTAATACCTAGCCCCTAGCACAAACTTTTTCCAGCAGAACACCCCTTGATTCAAAATAATTTTGTAGTTTTGTAAAAAGTAACAAAAAGAAAATATATGATATAGAACTGAAATAGTGAAATATATAACATAATTGTTTATCCCGACGTCAGAAATCGCCAAATTTTATAATGTCAAGACGATAAGCAGGCAGGAGTATTGTATCCATACGGATATGGTGCGCCCTAGCTTGCTGTCTTGATAGGGTGTTTGGCGATACCTTGACGTAGGGGCTTGTTGGGGTCGCACCTTTTTTTTGGGGTGTAACAACTACAGGGTTAATACCTCTAAAAAAATGACCACAATTATTCGCCGCCATCGTAATTACTGCGAGATAGATTACAAGCCCCAGACAGCCTTCTTTTCGGGGTATCGCACTAAAAAACTTCTTAAATATAACTCCGCCCCTTTTACCGAACTTCGAGAGAAGCTGAGGGCTACTTTACTGGAACTCTATAATTTTGGATATAAACGCTTCA
>JAWXTN010000014.1:0-46622 GCA_044433515.1 Rikenellaceae bacterium
CCCCCTACCCTCTAACCCCTAACCTCTAATCCCTAACCCCTAAAACCTAAGCACAAAAAAAGGGAGGCAAAGCCTCCCTCCCATTAATCATTAATCACTAATCATTAATTATTAAAATCTTATTTCGTGATGCCGCAGTCGACATCGCAGTGGGAGCAGCACTGGTCGCCGCCAGCAGGGCACTCGTCGTGACCGCCGCTCATCTCTTCGATGGTGCATTTTAGTCCTAGGCGTTTCATATCTCGGTTGTCGCCTACGTCTCCTTCGATGTTGTGACCCTTGCGTATAAGAGTTATAGATAACCCTAACATCATTAGCGCTACTGCTACGATAGCTATTATAAATGTAGTCATATCCCTTAAAAATTATATGTAATTATAGACTCTCAGAAGTGTTGGCGCTCTGGGCTGCCGCTACTGAAATTTCTTCTTCTGGTTCTATATCTTCTGGTTTTGTCTCCTCAGAGGGTGTCTTTACGTCCGCATTGTCAACAGTGTCCGCAGTACAAGTATTGTCGGGTGTCTCCGTAGTGTCGCTACCCTCTGGTGCATCAGCCGTAACCTTCGCCCCGAAGATACGCTCCAAATCCTCAGCAAAAATAACCTCACGGCTAATAAGTAGCTCAGCGACCTCAGCCAAGCCCTCTGCCTGCTCACTCAAAATAGTGCGTGCAGTCTCATAGCTCTCGTCTATAAATACCTTAACCTCCGAGTCAATCAGCTCTGCCATCCCCTCGCTATAAGGCTTCACAAACGACATCTCGCCACTCTGTGAGTCATAGTAACTGCGGTTACCTACCTTGTCGCTCATACCATAATATGCCACCATCGCATAAGCCTGTTTAGTGGCTCTCTCCAAGTCGTTAAGTGCACCTGAGCTTATCTCCCCAAAAGTCAACTCCTCGCTGACCCTGCCGCCTAGTAGCGAAGCCATTTCGTGCATCATCTGCTCACGAGTGGTAATCTGACGCTCATCTGGAATATACCAAGCCGCACCAAGCGCACGACCACGTGGTATAATCGTAACCTTTAGCAGCGGATGAGCATACTTTAAGAACCAACTCACCGTTGCGTGCCCTGCCTCGTGGAAAGCAATAGCTCGCTTTTCGGCAGGCTTCAAGACCTTGCTCTTGCGCTCCAGGCCTCCGACGATACGGTCTACCGCATCTAGGAAGTCCTGCTTTTCGATAAATTTCTTATTAGCTCGTGCAGCAATAAGTGCCGCCTCATTACAAGTATTAGCGATATCCGCACCCGAAAAACCTGGAGTCTGCTGAGCCAAGAACTCAGTATCCATACCTGGGGTTAGTTTTAGCTTCTTCAAATAAACATTGAAAATCTCGCCCCTCTCACCCTTCTCTGGCAAATCTACGTGAATCTGTCTATCGAAACGACCAGCACGAAGGAGTGCCTTGTCAAGGATATCTGCACGGTTAGTAGCCGCCAAGACTATAACGCCTGAATCTGTGCCGAAACCATCCATCTCAGTGAGTAGCTGATTAAGGGTGTTTTCACGCTCGTCATTGCCCGAAAAGCCGCCATTCTTGCCTCTAGCACGCCCGATAGCGTCAATCTCGTCAATGAAGACAATACAAGGCGATTTAGCCTTTGCCGTAGCGAAAAGGTCACGCACACGTGATGCCCCTACGCCCACAAACATCTCCACGAAATCGCTACCGCTCATCGAGAAGAACGATACTCCTGCTTCGCCAGCAACAGCCTTAGCCAGAAGTGTCTTACCAGTACCTGGAGGGCCTACAAGCAGCGCACCCTTAGGAATCTTACCGCCAAGGTCTTTGTACTTCTTTGGGCTCTTTAGGAAGTCGACAATCTCCATAACCTCGACTTTCGCCTCCTGTAAACCTGCTACATCCTTAAAGGTAACCTTTGCTGCGTTGTTCTTATCGAAAAGTTTAGCTTTGCTCTTGCCTACATTAAACATATTAGAGCCGCCACCCTTTGCACCGCTGCCTCCGCCAACTCTGCGGAACATAAAGAATAGGAAGAACACCATAATGAGTATCGGCAAGAAGCTAAGAACAGTTTCCCAGAAACCGCCCTCACGTCTCTCGAACTCAAGTGGTGGGATAGTCGAAAGTGTCTGCTCGGATTTAACTTTGTCGTATTTTTCTTCGAAAAGCGACAAGTCACCGATTGTCATATAGAACTGAGGGCCCTCTTCGCTGAGACCCTTATATTCTGTAATTTTTTGATATTTCTTTACTGCATTTGGCGTAAGGAATATCTCTACATTCTCTCTATTTACGACCGTAGCTTTTTCGAGTTCGCCACGAGGAATAATTGTTTCGAAGAGATACTGTGTAGTTATTTCTTTTTGGAGGGCTGTGTCGCTTCCAAAGATATTAAAGAGCATAATACCTCCTAGCAAGGCAGCCCATACCCACATCATATTGATTGGGGGTTTGCCTTGGGAGTTTGCTGGTTTTTTATTTTGTGCCATTATTTGTTGCGTTTTAGGGAATTATTTAGAAGTCCCCTTTTATTTTTTATGTGGGTGAGGGTGTGATTATTTAGCGTCACCCCAAAGTTCCTCAAGCTTATAGAAGTCTCTCACTTCGTCGAGGAAGATATGCACCATAACATTGCCGTAGTCCATAGCTACCCACTGAGCATTACGAAGTCCGTCGATACGTATAACCTTTTCGTTGAGTGTTTCCCATACTTTGTCTTCGACTCCGTCAGCGATAGCGGCAACTTGGACAGTGGAATGAGCCGATGCGATAATAAAAGCGTCGCAGATTGCGCCCTCTATTTCGCTAAGATCTAGCACTACGATATTTTTACCTTTTTTGTCTTCGATTCCCTCTACGATAGCTTGAGTAAGTTGTTTTGTCATATTTTATTTGTTTCTTGTTTTTACAATTTGTTTTTAGGGTCAGTTCTATGAAGCCCTCTTTAATTATAGTTTCGCATATTAAACGCACAAAGGTAAAAAAAATTATACATTTTTCTTTGTCTTTTCGCTTTTTTTACCGTATCTTTGCCGTCCCTTGTGGAGTTTTCTCTTCTTGTCCTTAAGAGATTTAGGGCTAAGAGAGTAGGAAAGCTTAAAGTTTATAACAGGGGATATTAAAAATAATTTTAATTAACAAACATCAAAGATGAGTTACAATTCAGCTGAAAAGAAGCAAGAGATTTTCTCTGCTTACGGAAAGTCTAAGGAGGACACTGGTTCACCTGAGAGCCAGATTGCCCTATTTTCTCACCGTATCAGCCACCTAACTGGCCACCTAAAAGCGAACAAGCACGACTACGGTACGCAACGTTCACTTCTACGTCTAGTGGGTAAGCGCCGTAGTCTTTTGGACTATTTGAAGCGCACTGATATCGAGCGTTACCGTGCTATTATCAAAGCACTAGGTCTGCGTAAATAATGATTAATTTTTAATGATTAATTATTAATGTTTTGGGGGGCTTGTGCCCCCCTTTTTTTTAGGTTTTAGGTTTTAGGTTTTAGGTGTTAGGGCTGCTAGTTCTTGGGGTTCTGGTAGGGTTCTACTTGCAGACTTCACATTCTGAGACGAAGCCCGCTCCTGCTGCTACACTTCCGCAGCGTGTGCATATACGCCAATCGGCTGATAGTGTGCTGTCGCTGCCCTTGGATTCCAGTATCTCTATTGCTCGTATGAATAGCTCCCTGTGAACTGAATCTGAACGTTGCAAAATACTATAACAATTTAGAATCTCTGTATCACCACTGAAATCCTCTATAACTTCTGGATAGATAACCTCGGTTGAATACTCCTCGCTAGCCTTTGCACTATATAAATTCTCACGTGTGCTGCCAATACTCTCTAGCGAATCTACACGTGGAGAGAACTCCTCACCCATACTCCGCAATATCCGAATGATAGCTCCACTCTGATACATCTCTCCGTGATGTACAGACTCAAACATCCGAGCGATATTAGAATACCCCTCTGCCGCAGCCCTCTCCGCATATTCTCTATAACGCAGCCCAATAGCTATCTCCTTCGTAGCTGTCTGTTTCAGTACCTCAACTTTACTCGCCTCTTCACTACACCCCCCAAGGGCTAAGGCTATAAATATTATTATTATAACAATTCTCTGCATATCGTCCCGTCTTTTGTTACTTATCTTCTACGTCACACTCAGTGCAATCTCTGCATTCTAAAATCCCTCTCCCCATCCTTTTTTTTAGCAAACCTCGTGCCGCTATTCTCGCTCTTAAGATAGTTACATTAAGGGGAGTTCTAATAACTGGCTTTATTTTGATTTTTGATTATAAGGCTTTAGATTTGGATTTTTTAAAATGCAAGCGTAGGGGTTCCTACGGTGCATTTTCAAAAATTCGAAGATGAAGTCTTAGAATTAAAAAGCATTAAAGTCCAGTTTTTAGAAGTTCCCTTAACGCAGCTTGCCAGTGATTAATTGCATAAACTCCTCACGTGTCTTATGCTCCTTAAGAAAGACACCTGTGAATGCCGATGTAGTGGTAGCAGAGTTCTGCTTCTGAACACCACGCATCTGCATACACATATGCTCAGCCTCTATCACAACAGCGACACCTAGCGGTTCTAGTGCCTCTTGTATGCTGTCACGTATCTGTACTGTCAAACGCTCCTGCACCTGAAGCCTGCGTGCAAAACACTCCACTACACGTGCTATCTTAGATAAACCCGTAATATGTCCATTAGGAATATACGCCACGTGTGCCTTGCCATAAAACGGCAGCAAATGGTGCTCACACAAAGAATACAAGTCTATGTCCTTAACAACAACCATCTGACGATACTCCTCGGTAAATCGTGCGGAATTAATTATTGCAATAGGGTCTTGCTCATAGCCACTAGTAAAGTAGCGCATAGCTCGTGCAACACGCTCTGGAGTCTTTAATAAGCCCTCTCTTTGAGGGTCTTCGCCTAGCTCGCCTAGTACTTCTTTATATAGCGATTCAAGTTTTGCGTTCATATTATTTTGTTTTATAAATTTTTTTTATTAACTTTGAGTGATTCTAGACTTTGCCGTTATAATCGAGGGGGTATATTCGATATAATTTAGCTATGCTCTGAACCAGTATTATAGTGCAAATGTAATGAATATCGTGGAATTTCCAACGTTTTGTGTGTGCGATTTTACGAAAAAAGAGAGGGGCAGCAAAGGTGTGAAAGAGAGGGGCGGTAAAGGTGTGAAAGAGAGGGGCGGTAAAGGTGTGAAAGAGAGGGGTAGTAAAGGTGTGAAAGAGAGGGGTAGTAAAGGTGTGAAAAATAAAATATTAAGTTTTTTTAAAAAAAGCTCTGTTATTTTTTTCACAGTAGATAATTTTTTGTATCTTTGCGGCGTTAAAAAAAAGTCGACTCCCAAACTTACACCAAAAGAGTGGCTCTATAATTGTTACGTAGGCTAACCTAAAGGATGTAAAGGGAATTTCTAACAAATTGGACAATACCAAATTATTTAGAACTCCCCTAAAAGAACTAGACGAAAAAAAGAAAAAATAATATTAACACTTAAAAACAACTAAAAACAATGGCACTAAACTTAGAACAGTATGGTATCACTGGAGTTAAGGAAATCGTTCACAATCCTAGCTACCAACAACTTTTCATCGACGAAACTAATCCTAACCTAGAGGGTTACGAAAAAGGTACAGTTACAAACACTGGCGCAGTAAGCGTTATGACAGGTATCTTTACAGGTCGTTCTCCTAAAGATAAATATACAGTAAAAGACGCAACAACTGAGAAAGATTTCTGGTTCGACGGCAAAATTAACAAGCCTATGACTCCTGAAGTTTTCGACGAACTAGAAAAACTAGCAGTTGCACAACTTTCTAACAAAGAAAAACTATATGTTGTAGACGTATTCTGTGGTACTAACGAAGATACTCGTATGAAAGTACGTTTCATTATGGAGGTTGCTTGGCAAGCTCACTTCGTTACAAATATGTTTATCCAACCTTCACACTACGAACTAGCTAACTTCGGTGAGCCAGATATGGTTTCTTTGAATGCAGCTAAGTGTGTTAACCCTAACTGGGAGGCTATGGGTCTTAACTCTGAAAACTTTGTAGCGTTTAACCTTACAAAGAAAATGCAGGTAATCGGTGGCACTTGGTATGGTGGTGAAATGAAGAAGGGTATCTTCGGTCTTATGAACTACTTCTTGCCACTTAAGGGTATCGGTGCTATGCACTGTTCTGCAAACGTAGGTGAAGAAGGCGACGTAGCGTTGTTCTTCGGTCTTTCTGGTACAGGTAAGACTACACTTTCTGCTGACCCTAAACGTTACCTAATCGGTGATGATGAGCACGGTTGGGACAGCCACGGTGTATTCAACTTCGAAGGTGGTTGTTACGCTAAGACTATCGGTCTATCAGAAAAGAACGAACCAGACATCTGGAGAGCTATCAGCCGCAATGCGCTACTTGAAAACGTAACAGTTCTAGAGGACGGTACTCCTGACTATGCAGATGGTTCTATCACTGAGAACACACGTGTATCTTACCCAATTCGTCACATCAGCAAGATTGTTGTTCCTTCACGTGCAGGTCACGCTAAGAAGATTATCTATCTTTCGGCTGACGCATTTGGTGTACTTCCTCCAGTTTCTATCCTTGACGAGAAATCAGCACAATATCACTTCCTTTGTGGCTACACATCTAAGCTAGCTGGTACAGAGCGTGGTATTACTGAGCCTACTCCTTCATTCTCTCCAGCGTTTGGTGAGGCGTTCTTGACAGTTCACCCAACTATCTATGCTAAGGTACTAGCTGACAAAATGAAAGAGCACGATGCACACGCATACCTAGTAAACACAGGTTGGAACGGTACAGGCAAGCGTATCTCTCTTCCTGACACACGTGCTATTATCGATGCAATTTTGGATGGCTCTATCGACCAAGCAGAAACTTTCGAAGTACCAGTTCTTAACTTGGTAGCTCCTAAGTCTCTCCCAGGTGTTAGCGATATCCTTGACCCACGTACTACTTACGCTACTGTTGAGGAGTGGGAAGAAAAAGCTAAATCACTTGCAGCGAAGTACATTAATAACTTTGAGCAATATTTGCCAGAGGCTGAAGGTCTATTGGCATCTGGACCACAATTGTAGTCTTAGAGCTTTTATATAAAGGGGAGTTCTAATAACTGGCTTTTTTTGATTTTTGATTATAAGGCTTTAGATTTGGATTTTTAAAAATGTAAGCGTAGGGGTTCCTACGGTGCATTTTCAAAAATTCGAAGATGAAGTCTTAGAATCAAAAAGCATTAAAGTCCAGTTTTTAGAAGTTCCCTAAAATTAAAGAGGGGTTGAGCTTTGGCTTAACTCCTCTTTTTTTAGGTTTTAGGTGTTAGGTTTTAAGGGCTCAAGCGGAAATTGTGGTGGAGCGTTACAATTATGTTTGTTTTAGGTTTGGATTTTGAGGTTCGATTTTTGGGGGTTGGTGTCTGCGGAATCTTCGATTCCTTTTTTGGTGTCATTCTGACACCAACCCCCCGCTAGCTCTACACAGCCTCTCATCCGTTTTTCATCCGTGTGAAAGCCGCCTGCCATCGTCCTAACGCCGGACTGGCGGTCTCTCCCGAGACACGGTTGCAGTGCCGAAAAGCCTAGGAAAATATAGAAACAGAACAAATAATAACAGATACTTGTTCCACTATAATTATTGCTTGTCCCGTTTTAGGTTTTAGGGGTTCGGTTTTAAGGGTAGGTTTTAGAGGTTAGGTTCTTGCCTTACAATTAGGTTTTGCTGGGGCGGCGATAGCCTCCTATGAATAGGCCTACAATTGTTACTAAAATTCCTAGTACCTTTACACTGGTTATCTCCTCGCCTAATAGCAGAAAACTGAAAAAGGCGGTGATTCCTGGCATCAAATTTATATACATTGTTGTTATTGTTATCCCTAATGCCCTTATCCCATTTGTGTTGAGTATAAATGCTACCGAAGAACACAGTACCCCCAACATCATAACTGGATACAACCACCCGTCTATACTCCCTGCCATACTCATCAGTGAGGCATAGTCCACCAAAAAAATAATAGGTAACAAAAATACTATCGAAAAAATGTTAATGTAACTCACAATCGTATAACTGTTCAGTCGACGTGAAATGCGCTGTATCATTAAATAATAGACTATTGAACAAACTATCGCCCCAAACAAATACATTATACCAGAGAGATTCCCCTCCAACTGCTCAACACCCTCACTCAAAATTACAAAAACTACACCCAAAAAACTAATGAATAAACCCACCCAAGTATTCACACGCACCTGCTCTCGATTTACAAAATATGCCGCAAAAGGTGTTACCAGCGGTATAATGCCTATAACCAAACAAGCTAACGTAGGACTCACCCGAGCGATACCCGCATTCTCAAACAGAAAATATCCCACTGGCTCCGCTAATGCCAAAAGTAATAAAAACCATCTGTCACTGCGGCTAACCCTCTGTAAACGCCTACTGCTAAGTGCAAACAATCCCACCACAACAGATGCCACCACAACTCGTAGCGTAATAAGTATAGCAGGTGTCATAAACGCCAAAGCCTGCTTGCTCCATACAAAAGATAGAGCAAAGAGTGTCATAGATATAAATACTTGAATGTGGAACTTAAACATAGATATATGAAATATTAAACTTTAGTGGGGCACTGCAATAAAACTATTCAAATGATACACCCCTCAAAAAATCTTGAGCTATTATGGCGACAAATGTACACAAAATATTAAAAAAAATCATACCTTTGCCCTCTGAAACTTCGAACAAATAAATTAGGGAATTATTAGAAGTCCCCTTAGGGGAACATAGTGATGAATTTCCCTCTATAACCTGTTTTTACATAAATGATAACATTCTTCAAAAAAGGTAACACAATCTACGCAGTACAAAGTATTTGCGAAATTAACTCTCTCGACAGTGATAAACTCCAATGGCTCTTCGGTGGCGCAAAACCTCTTACAGAGAGCGAGGTTGAGGAAGCCAAAGCACAAAGCTTTATAGGTCCTCGTCGTGAAATGATTACTCCGTGGAGTACTAACGCAGTGGAAATTACCCAAAATATGGGTATCGAAGGTATAGAACGTATCGAAGAATTTCATAGCGACAACTCTCAAGGTTTCGACAAAATGCTCTCACGCAAATATAACGGACTTACCTCTGATGTCTTTACTATTACGAAAACTCCCGACCCTATTGTCTACATCGAAGATATCGAGACTTATAATATCGAACAAGGGCTAGCACTAGTAGAAGAAGAAATAGCTTACCTGAAAGGTGTTGCCGAAAAGCTAGGCAGACCACTCACTGATAGCGAAGTATTCGGCTTTTCACAAGTCAACTCAGAACACTGCCGTCACAAAATCTTTAATGGCGAGTTCATAATCGACGGCGAAACAAAACCTGAAAGCCTCTTTAAACTCATTAGAAAAACAACCGAAAAACACAACGGAGCAGTAGTCTCTGCATATAAAGATAACTGCGCATTCCTTCAAGGCTCTGTCGTAGAACAATTCGCTCCAGCATCGCACGACGGCCCTGACGAATTCACAACAGAAGATTTCGAAAGTGTTATCTCTATAAAGGCTGAAACTCACAACTTCCCGACAACCGTAGAGCCTTTCAATGGTGCTGCTACTGGTACAGGTGGTGAAATTCGTGACCGTATAGCTGGCGGTAAGGGCGCATTCCCTATTGCTGGTACTGCGTGTTATATGACTGCATATCCTCGCTTCGAAGAGGTGGAGGGTCAAACTAAATACACGATGGAGGAAAGAGACTGGCTATACCAAACGCCAGAGGACATCCTTATTAAAGCCTCTAACGGAGCTAGTGACTTCGGTAATAAATTCGGACAGCCGCTAATCTGTGGTTCACTATATACCTTTGAGCATAACGAAAACGATAAGAAACTAGGCTTTGACAAGGTTATTATGCTTGCAGGGGGGATTGGCTACGGTAAGAAGGTTGATTCGCTTAAAGACGACCCAGAGGCTGGGCAAAAGGTTGTTCTCCTAGGAGGGGATAACTACCGTATCGGTATGGGCGGTGGAGCAGTTAGCTCAGTTGCCACAGGTCAGTATGAAGGAGCTATCGAACTTAACGCTATTCAACGTTCTAACCCAGAGATGCAGAAGCGTGCCTATAACGCTATCCGTGCACTTGCAGAGGAGGGAAACAACCCAATCGTGTCGATACACGACCACGGTGCAGGCGGTCACCTAAACTGCCTCAGCGAACTTGTGGAAACAACGGGCGGTACAATCGAAGTGGATAAGCTCCCTATTGGAGACAGAACACTTTCGTATAAGGAAATTGTAGGTAACGAGTCGCAAGAGAGAATGGGTCTCGTAATCAAAGAGGGAGATATCGAAAGACTCCAAAAGATTGCAGAGCGTGAACGCTCGCCTATGAGCGTAGTGGGCGAAACCACTGGCGATATGCGTTTCACTTTCGAAGATACAAAAAATGGTGCTAAACCTATCGACCTCCCACTTGATGACTTCTTCGGCAAAACGCCTAAGAGTATTCTTCGTGACAGTACAGTTGTCGAGAACTTCAAAGATGCAGAGTATAGCACTGAGAAAATAGAAGAATATATTACAGCGACCCTTCAACTCGAAGGTGTGGCGTGTAAAGACTGGCTTACAAATAAGGTTGACCGCTCGGTGACAGGGCGTATCGCTCTGCAACAAACAGCAGGGGACGTTCAGTTGCCACTAAATGACTGCGGTGTCTTTGCACTAGACTTCCACGGCGAGAGGGGTGTGGCTAACTCACTTGGTCACGCTACGGCTGTGGCTGTGGTAGATGCTGCGGCAGGCTCTAGAATGGCTATTGCCGAATCTCTTACGAACCTTGTTGTAGCTCCTATTAACGGTGGGCTAGGCAATGTGTCACTTTCGGCTAACTGGATGTGGCCTTGTAGGAACGAGGGTGAAGATGCACGTCTATATAAAGCTGTTGAGGCAGCCTCTGAGTTTGCTATCGCTCTAGGGCTTAATATCCCAACGGGTAAGGACTCTCTTTCGATGACTCAAAAATATAGAAATGGAGAAAAGGTGCTTGCTCCTGGTACGGTTATCATTACTGCTGCTGGCGAGGTTAGCGATGTGAAGAAATGTGCGAAGGCTGCCATTGACGGTAGTGCGACTGGTTCACAGCTTGTCTATGTAGATTTCTCAGGTAATCTAGGAACGTTTGCACTTGGAGGCTCAGCCCTCTATCAGACACTCGGTGCGGTGGGTTCTACTACTGCTGACGTGAAGAGTGCAGAATATTTTGCAAATGCCTTTACTGCTGTTCAGTCTTTGATAGAAGAGGGTAAGGTTCTGGCTGCTCACGACGTGTCGGGCGGTGGACTTATAACTACTCTTTTGGAGATGTGCTTTGCTACAAGTGGCGTGGGGGCAAATATCTCGCTTGACGCTCTTCGTAACCTTGACACTGTGGCGGTTCTCTTTAGTGAAAGTCCTGCTGTTGTGCTTCAAGTGGCTTCGGCTGATGCTGTTATTGCAGAGATGGCAAAGGCAGGTGTTAGCGCAGTAGCTCTTGGAGAGGTTACCTCAGAAAGGAAATTAAATGTAGCTCACCGCTGTGACGTGGCTCTAAGTCTTGATATAGACTCGCTTCGTGACAAGTGGTATATGCCGTCGTATCTTCTTGACAGAAGACAATCGACTGCTGAGCTTGCTAAAGAACGCTTTGAAAACTATAAATTACAACCGCTTAAATTCTCGTTCCCAGAGGGCTTTGAAGGAACTTACTCGTCGCTGGGTATTGACCCTCGCAGAAAGGGGAAATCGGGCGTTAAAGCCGCTATTATCCGTGAAAAGGGTAGTAATGGCGATAGAGAGATGGCGTATGCTATGCACCTTGCAGGTTTCGATGTGCGTGACGTTACTATGACCGACCTTACAAGTGGTCGTGAAACTCTCGAAGAGGTGCAGTTTATCGTCTTTGTGGGCGGATTCTCTAACTCTGACGTGCTAGGTTCGGCTAAGGGATGGGCAGGGGCATTCCTTTATAACGAGAAGGCTTATACGGCTCTTAAGAACTTCTATGCTCGTGGCAACACAATGTCGCTGGGCGTGTGTAACGGTTGTCAGTTGATGGCGGAACTAGACCTTATCAAACCGCTAAAGGAGGGTGTAGAGGCTATAAAGATGCAGCACAATAGAAGCGGTAAATTCGAGAGCTGCTTTGTGGGCGTAGATATCCAAAGCTCGCCTTCGATTATGCTTAAGGACCTTGAGACTTCGAGCCTTGGTATCTGGGTGGCACACGGTGAGGGTCGTTTTGCAATCGAGAATGAGGGAGATTATGCAATCGCTGTGAAGTATAGCTATGATAGCTATCCTAACAACCCGAATGGCTCTAGCTTTGCAACGGCAGGTATCACAAGTGCTGATGGTCGCCATTTGGCTATTATGCCTCACTTGGAGCGTGCTACTAAACCTTGGAACTGGGCGCACTATGCTTCGGGACGCAGTGCTGACGAGGTTACACCTTGGATGTTGGCATTTAGAAGCGCACTGAAGTGGTGTAAAGAAAACAAATAAGTATGGGGGAGTTCCTTATCTAGAAAGTTTGGAACTCCTTTTTTAATAAAATTTAAGTGTAAAAATAATACGTAGTAGAAAAATGAAATTCTTTATTGACACAGCGAACCTCGAACAGATTCAGCAGGGCGCAGAGATGGGTATTTTGGACGGTGTAACTACTAATCCTTCGCTTATGGCAAAGGAGGGTATTAAGGGTAGCGAGGCTATTAAGGCACACTACCAGAAGATTTGTGAAATTGTAGATGGCGATATCTCGGCAGAAGTTCTAAGCTTGACCTTCGAAGAGATGATTAAAGAGGGTGTGGAGCTTGCAGGGCTGCATAAGAATATTGTTGTGAAAGTGCCTTGTACGGCTGATGGCATCCGTGCGATTAAGTGGTTCAAAGATAATGATATTCGCACAAATTGTACTTTGATATTTACGGTTGGTCAGGCGCTTTTGGCAGCAAAGGCAGGGGCTTCTTATGTTTCACCATTTGTGGGCAGGCTCGACGATATATCTTCGGACGGTGTGGGTCTTGTGGCACAGATTGTGGATGTATTCGATATGTATGGTATAGAGACAGAAGTTTTGGCGGCTTCTATACGCCATACACAACATATAATCGAGTGTATGGAGGTAGGGGCGCACGTTGCTACTTGTCCACTATCCGCCATTGTGGGACTTTTGAAACACCCACTTACCGATAGCGGAATGGCGAGTTTCATTGCTGATAGCAAAAAGATGCAGTAGTTATTATTGAAGGGGGGTATTCCCCCTTTTTTATGAGAGGGAGTTTGTATTAGCTCTCGAATAAGAAAAACAAAATTTTAGAACAGATTATGGGATTTATTTATGATTTATTATTCACCCCTTCGGTTATACAGTCGATACTTGTAATATCGCTGACCATTGCCATAGGTATTCTTTGTGGCAAGATTAAGATTTGTGGGGTGTCACTTGGTATTGCTTGGGTACTTTTTGTGGGGCTATTTTTGTCGCATTTGGGAATGCACTTGAACCACGAGGTTGAGCACTTTGTTAAGGAGTTTGGGCTTATACTCTTTGTCTATTCGATAGGTTTGCAGGTGGGGCCTGGTTTCTTTGCTTCTTTGAAGAAGGGGGGTCTTTCGCTTAATATGTTGGCGGGGGGTGTTATAGTGCTTGGGTGTGTTGTGACCTATATAATGTCGGCGGTGACGGGTTTGGAACTGGAATCAATGGTGGGTATCTATACTGGTGCTATTACCAATACTCCTAGCCTTGGGGCTGCTCAGCAGACCTATGCAGATATGACTGGCAGCGGTGGAGATTTCCTTACTATGGGTTATGCTGCGGCTTATCCTTTGGGTGTAGTGGGTATAATTCTTTCTATGATTGTCATTAGGGCTGTGGCTCGCAAGATGCGTGGGGATAGTGGCGAGGTGAAGAAGGATAAAAAGTCGGCTATTGTTCATATAGATGTTTTGGTGAAGAATCACGGTATTGAGGGTAAGACTATTAGTCAGTTGTCTAGGATTATAAATTATGATTTTGTGATAGCTAGCATAGTGAACTCTAAGAAGCAGATAGATGTGGCACGTCAGGACACTGTTTTGGAGGATGGCGATATCGTTAGGGTTGTGACTCAGTCGTCGTTTGTGGATGCTATTGTGGCGGTTATAGGGGAGCAGGTTTATACGGCAAATACTAGTGATTTGAGGATGGAGGCGAATTTGGTTAGTCGCAAGATTGCTGTGACGAAGGAGGGGCTTAATGGTCATAAGATTGGCGAGCTAAACATTAGGGCTACTTATGGGGTTAATATTACTCGTATTTATAGGGCTGGTGTGGAGTTGTTGGCTACTGGTGATTTGCGTTTGCAGTTGGGTGACAGGGTGAAGATTGTCGGCAAAGAGGAGGATGTGGCTAAGGCTGCTGAGGTGTTGGGTAACTCACTAAAGAAGCTCGACCATCCGAATTTGTTCCCTATTTTCATAGGTATATTCTTGGGAATTATTGTTGGGTCTATACCGTTTTTCATCCCTGGCATTCCGCAGGCTATAAAGCTGGGTGTGGCGGGAGGTCCATTGATTGTGGCTATCCTTATCGGTAGGTTTGGACCTTACTATAAAGTTGTGACCTTTACGACTACTAGTGCAAATATGATGCTTCGAGAGGTTGGGGTGCTGTTGTTTTTGGCATCTGTGAGTTTGGGTGCTGGTGAACACTTTGTTGACACAATTGTTGGTGGGGGCTATATGTGGGTGTTGTATGGATTTTTGATAACTGTTGTGCCACTTTTGGTTATAGGTTTTATAGGCTCTAAGTTTATGGGCTTAGGGGCAGAGACTCTAATGGGTCTGATGGCAGGAAGCACTACTGACCCTCCTGCGCTAGCTTATGCCAATAGCATATCTCCAAATGACAGAGCATCGGTCGCTTATGCTACGGTATATCCTCTAACTATGTTCTTGCGGGTACTTTCGGGTCAGATTATGATACTCATAGCACTTGCGTAACTATTTTAATCATTAATCATTAAATTTTAGTAGCTACAACAAAGGCATCCAGATACTTGCCCTGAGATATAATAGTCTCGCAAGCTCTGGTTGCAGCCGCCTCGCTAGGGTAATTGCCCTGATAATATACTATCTGTTTTGTAGGCAATACCTGCTTCGCTACATCCCCTAACCCACGTAGCTCGCTAGTCGGCAGCTCCTTCTCTACAATGGCAAAAATAACCCTATAAACTGCCTCCTTATCCACTGACACAGACACGTCTTTTGACGCTATAACACCAGCCTCCGAAGCTATAACACCGACCTCCGAAGCTATAACACCAGCCTCCGAAGTTGTAACACCGACCTCCGAAGCTATAACACCAGACTCCGAAGATGCAACCCCCTCAGTCGAAGATATACTCTCCCTTTCCTCCTCCGTAAACTCTACCTCAGGTGTAGTGCGAGGAATAGACGTAGTGCCACTGCGACGAAGATACTCCCTATAAGTTCTCTCTAACTCATTGTCCGAAGATATACGCCCACTAAAAGGGTCGCTCTCTGACTTCTTAGACTCCACACGCACTGCGAACTCTCGTTCAAACACTACATCCGCTACCACAGGGGTTTCATAGTCGGGGTTTGTCATAGACTCAGGATAAGTTGTCATAGTGCGCTGTACACCCTCTAGTTCCTTCTCATACTTCACTAATTTCTTGCCCAGACGACGTGCCTTACACTTCGACGCACCAGAAATCTGACCCTTCAAGTCATTGACCGTCAAAGTTAACTCAGTCTCACGACTCTCCAATGCCTCATACTGTACAGTACTAGTGGGGCGAAGCTCGCATATTTCGATACGTGTAACCTCCCCAGACTCATTACGAATAATATTACGCCCAGCTGTGCTATGCTCAGGACTCTGAGCCGATGTGTTCAATGCGGAAATAGATAATAAACCCGTAAATAATATTAAATTTCTTACTCTGTTCATAGCTAAAAAATGAATTATAATTCCCCTAAATATTATAGAACCTCCTAAAAAGAAACCACAATGCCGCCTCCTCTTTGAATACAAAGATAACAAAATCAAAAGACTTTCACTCTACACTATACCAAAAAAGTAATAAAAACTTTGGTAAGGCACAAAAAGTTATTAACTTTGTATTATCATAGGTGTGTCTACGTGTTAACTTTTTAACAGAAGAATTTTATAGAACGAGAACCCTAGTGATTAAGAGCAATGAGTGATTAAGAACAATGAAACATAGAATAAACAAAATATAAAGCATAAACATTAAACAATAAAAAAACTATGTCAGAAACTAAAAAGTTGATGAGCGAGTTTCCAGAAGTAACAACTGAGCAGTGGGAAGCAGTAATTGCTAAAGACCTCAAAGGCGCAGACTACAACAAGAAACTAGTTTACAAAGCACTAGAAGGCTTCTCTGTTCGCCCTTACTATCGTGCAGAAGACCTAAAGAACATCCAAACGCTAGACTCTAAACCAGGACAGTTCCCTTACGTAAGAGGAACTAAAGCTAAAGGAGGCTGGAAAGTTAGCCAAACAATCAAGGTTACAGACCCTAAGGCTGCTAATGCCCTAGCTATTGACTACCTTATGCGTGGCGCAGAGGCTATCGAATTTAGCATCAAAAACAAAGAGTTCTCTTCGAGCGACCTAGAGACTCTACTAGAGGGTATCGAACTTACTATCGCAGAGGTTTCGTTCTCAGGATGTGCAGCACAAAAAGTGTTGCCATTGTTCCTAGAACTTTGCGACAAGAAAGCTCTAGAGCCAGAAAAAGTATTCGCTTCATTTGTTATTGACCCTATCAAAAAGGCATCGGGCAAAGGCGCATTCTGCAAAGAAGGTAACACTTTCGAAAAACTTGCAGAACTTGTTAAAGCAGCAGCGAAATACAAACGCATCCGTGTAGTATCGGTTAACGGTACACTATTCGACAACTGCGGTGGTGACGTTGCTCAACAACTTGCATATACCCTTTCAATGGCTCACGAATATGTGGTTAAAGGACTAGAGTGTGGTCTTACAATCGACGAGATTGCACCAGCTATCCGCTTCATTATGCCAGTGGGTGTAAACTACTTTATGGAAATCGCTAAGTTCCGTGCCCTAAGAATGATGTGGGCGACTGTTACAGCTCCTTATGCTCCTAACCGTGGATGTGCTTCGAAAGCTAAAGTTCACGCTGTTACGTCGGCTTGGAACCAAACAGTTTATGACCCTTATGTAAATATGCTAAGAGGTACAACTGAGGCTATGAGTGCTGCAATTGCAGGTATCGACACTATGGAAGTTCTACCATTTGACCACGCCTATGCCGAAGCAAATGAATTCTCTAGCCGTATCGCTCGTAACGCTCAAATCCTTCTTAAAGAGGAAAGCCACCTAGAACAAGTGGTTGACGCAGCAGGCGGTTCATATTATATCGAAAACCTTACTGACCTTCTCGCTACTAAAGCGTGGGAACTATTCAAAGAGGTGGAAGAAAAAGGCGGTTATATCGAAGCTCTTAAAGCAGGCTTTATCCAAGAGCAAGTGGCAGCTAAGGCAGCTCAAAAGGCTAAGAATATCGCTACTCGTAGAGATATCCTACTGGGAACAAACCAGTATCCTAACTTCACAGAAACAGCTCCAGCGGAGGTTATCGAAAAGATTCAAAACCCAGCTGGCTGTGGTTGTGGTTGTAAGGCTGAGAAGACTTTCCCTGCAATGAAAGGCTACCGTGGCAGTGAAGAATTTGAATCTCTAAGAATGGCAACTGATAGCAGCGACAAAACTCCACTAGCATTTATGCTTACGTGTGGTTCGTTGTCATTTGCACGTGCTCGTTCTCAGTTTGCTTGTAACTTCTTCGGATGTGCAGGTATCAAGGTTCAGGATAACACTTATTTCAAGAGTGTAGAAGAGGGAGCTAAGGCAGCACTAGAGGCTGGCGCAGCTATCACAGTTATCTGTGCTTCTGATGACGACTATCTAACACTTGCAGTTGAGGCTCAAAAGGCACTTGGAGACAAGAGCATCCTTGTGGTGGCAGGTAACCCTGCTTGCCGTGCAGAACTTGAAGCAGCAGGCATTACACGCTTTATCTCGGTTAGGGATAATGTTCTTGAAACACTTAAAGGCTACCAAAAAGAACTTGGAATCTAATTTTTTTAAAAACAATGAGAGCAAAATTTTCAGAAATACAATATAATGGGCAAAAGGCAGAAAACTGCTGCTCGTCAACAAAGGGAATCGAAGAGAACCCTGTATGGATGTCAGCTGAGCAGATTCCAGTTAAAGGAGCTTACTCAGTGGCAGACCTCGAAGGAATGGAACACCTAAACTATGCGGCAGGTATCGCCCCATTCTTGCGTGGTCCTTATTCAACAATGTATGTAATGCGTCCTTGGACAGTTCGTCAGTATGCAGGTTTCTCTACTGCTGCCGAGTCTAACGCATTCTACAAACGTAACTTGGCATCAGGTCAAAAAGGTCTATCGGTTGCATTTGACTTGGCTACTCACCGTGGCTATGACGCAGACCACCCTCGTGTAGTGGGCGACGTAGGTAAGGCAGGTGTGAGTATCTGTTCGGTTGAGGATATGAAAGTTCTTTTCGACGGTATTCCACTCGATAAGATGTCTGTTTCTATGACAATGAACGGTGCGGTACTTCCAGTATTGGCGTTCTATATCGTAGCAGGTTTGGAACAAGGATGTACACTTGACCAACTTTCTGGTACAATTCAGAATGATATCCTTAAAGAATTTATGGTTCGTAACACTTATATTTACCCTCCTAAATTCTCTATGAAGATTATCGCTGATATCTTTGAATATACTTCATCGAATATGCCTAAATTTAACTCGATTTCGATTTCGGGTTACCATATGCAGGAGGCAGGTGCAACTTGTGATATCGAGTTGGCTTATACCCTTGCCGATGGTTTGGAATATTTGCGTGCAGGGGTTAATGCAGGTATGAGCATTGACACATTTGCGCCACGTTTGTCGTTCTTCTGGGCGATTGGTATGAACCACTTTATGGAGATTGCCAAGATGCGTGCAGCACGTCTGTTGTGGGCTAAGATTGTTAAGACTTTCGAGCCTAAGCTTGAGAAATCTTTGGCACTTCGTACACACTCGCAAACTTCGGGCTGGTCTCTTACAGAGCAAGACCCATTCAATAACGTTGCACGTACGGCTATCGAAGCTACTGCATCGGCACTTGGTCACACTCAGTCGCTTCACACTAATGCTCTTGACGAGGCTATTGCACTTCCTACTGACTTTTCGGCACGTATCGCTCGTAACACTCAGATTTATCTGCAAGAGGAGACAGGTATTTGTAAGGTCGTAGACCCTTGGGCAGGTTCATATTATGTAGAGAGCTTGACTCACGAGATTGCTCATAAGGCTTGGAGTCTTATCGAGGAGGTAGAGAAACTTGGAGGTATGGCAGCGGCTATCGAGACTGGTATCCCTAAGATGCGTATCGAAGAGGCGGCAGCTCGTACACAGGCTAAGATTGACAGCGGTGAGCAAACAATCGTGGGTATCAATAAGTATCGCTTGGCTAAGGAAGATGCTCTTGATATTTTGGATGTTGACAACACAGCGGTTCGTATTTCTCAGATTGAGAGACTCAACGAGCTTCGTGCTAACCGTGACGAGGCAGCTGTTAAGGCGGCACTTGCGGCAATTACTAAGTGTGTAGAGAGCGGTGAGGGTAACTTGTTGGCTCTTGCAGTAGAGGCGGCAAAGGTTCGTGCATCTCTAGGTGAGATTTCTGATGCTTGCGAGGTAATCGTGGGACGATATAAAGCTACAATTAGAACAATTTCAGGAGTATATAGCGCAGCGGTGAAAGACAGTGATAAATTTGCTAAGGCACAGGGA
This sequence comes from Rikenellaceae bacterium, assembly GCA_044433515.1. GTDB lineage: Bacteria > Bacteroidota > Bacteroidia > Bacteroidales > Rikenellaceae > Mucinivorans. The sequence continues at coordinate 19,914 of JAWXTN010000014.1, forward strand.
ATGGCAACGGCATTTGCAGAAAAGAATGGTCGTCAGCCACGTATTATGATAGCTAAGCTTGGACAGGACGGTCACGACCGTGGGGCTAAGGTTGTATCTACTGGATATGCTGACATAGGGTTTGACGTAGATATGGGCCCACTATTCCAGACTCCAGAGGAGGCGGCACGTCAGGCTGTTGAGAACGACGTACACGTTGTGGGTGTATCTTCTCTTGCGGCAGGTCACAAGACTCTTGTACCACAAATCGTTGGCGAGCTAGCGAAACTTGGACGTGAGGATATCGTTGTGATTGTGGGAGGTGTAATACCTGCACAAGACTACGACGTACTTTACAAGAGCGGTGCAGCTGCAATCTTCGGTCCTGGTACATCGGTAACCGACGCAGCTATCAAAATCCTAGAAATCATACATTTTAATGATTAATGATATATGCTTAATGATTAATGGGAGGGAGGCTTTGCCTCCCTTTTTTTAGGTATTAGGTATTAGGTGTCAAGCGATAATTGTGGTGGAGCAGTAAAATATGGGTCAGGCGGAAATTGGGGTGGAGCGTTAAAATTATGTTTGTTTTAGGTTTGGATTTTGAGGTTCGGTTTTTGGGGGTTGGTGTCTGCGGAATCTTCGATTCCTTTTTTGGTGTCATTCTGACACCAACCCCCCGCTAGCTCTACACAGCCTCTCATCCGTTTTTCATCCGTGTGAAAGCCGCCTGCCATTGTCCTAACGCCGGACTGGCGGTCTCTCCCGAGACACGGTTGCAGTGCCGCTAGCTAGGAAAATATAGAAACAGAACAAATAATAACAGATACTTATTCCACTATAATTATCGCTTGTCCCGGTATTAGGTGTTAGGTTGTAGGAAAGCCACAATAGAACAACCCTAGGCTAGCAGTCTGCTAGCCTAGGGTTGTTCTCCCTGAGATATAACCCAATTCACAATTCACAATTAAGCTAGCAGTCACTAATCACTAATCGTTAATCATTAAAAATCTACTCCATTAGCTTGCGGTAGCGTGCCTTAGATGGCTCGCTCTCACCACTCATTCGTAGCTTATGTGCCTCATATTCTGAATAGCTGCCCTCGTAATAGCTAACTCCTCCCTTGCCGTCAAATGCAAGAATGTGTGTGGCAATTCTATCTAAGAACCATCTGTCGTGGCTGATAACAACAGCGCACCCTGCAAATGACTCCAAACCCTCCTCCAATGCTCGAAGTGTATTTACGTCGATGTCATTTGTAGGTTCGTCCAAAAGAAGTACATTGCCCCCCTCCTTTAATGCCATTGCTAGGTGTAGCCTATTGCGCTCACCCCCCGACAATATACCGCACTTCTTCTCCTGGTCACCACCCGAAAAATTGAAACGTGAACAATATCCACGTGCATTAATCTGTCTATTGCCCAATGTTATAAGCTCCGAATTGTCAGAAATTACCTCATAAACACTCTTCTCTGGGTCAATAGAGCGGTGCTGCTGGTCGACATAAGATATCTTTACCGTCTCCCCAACATTGAAGTCGCCTGAAGTAGGAGACTCTAAGCCCATAATCAAGCGGAACAACGTAGTCTTACCTGCCCCATTAGGCCCGATAACACCCACAATGCCCGCTGGCGGAAGTCTGAAATCTAACCCCTCGTAAAGTACCCTGTCGTCATAAGACTTGCTAACTCCACGTGCCTCTATGACCAAATCACCAAGGCGTGGACCATTAGGGATATATATCTCTAGCTTCTCCTCCTTAGTAGCACTGTCCTCATTCAACATCTTGTCATAAGCCGACAAACGTGCCTTGCTCTTAGCTCGACGTGCCTTAGGTGCCATACGTACCCACTCCAACTCTCTCTCCAACGTCTTCTTACGCTTGCTCTCTGTCTTCTCCTCCTGCGCCATACGAGAAGTCTTCTGCTCCAGCCAGCTGCTATAATTGCCCTCCCAAGGTATCCCCTCGCCACGGTCAAGTTCCAATATCCAGCCCGCCACAGAATCCAAGAAATAACGGTCGTGGGTAACTGCGATAACAGTACCCTTGTACTGGCTAAGGTGCATCTCTAACCAGTCAATGCTCTCTGCATCCAAATGGTTAGTAGGCTCATCTAGTAGTAACACATCTGGCTCTTTGAGTAGCAAACGACACAGTGCAACTCTACGACGCTCACCACCGCTCAACACAGCAACACTCTGCTCAGCAGGAGGGCAGCGAAGCGCATCCATAGCCCTATTTAACTTCTGGTCTATCTCCCAGCCACCTGCGTGGTCTATAAGCTCTGTAAGCTCGCCCTGACGCTCGATAAGTGCCGACATCTCATCGTCACTCATCTCCTCCATAAACTTCAAGTTTACCTCCTCATACTCCTTCAAAAGTGCCACCACTTCGGCACACCCCTCTTCGACAATCTCCCTTACGGTCTTTGTGTCGTCAAGCTGAGGCTCTTGCTCCAGATACCCCACACTATAACCAGGCGAAAATACCACCTCGCCAGTATGGCTCTTGTCAAGCCCTGCGATAATCTTCATAAGAGTAGACTTACCCGACCCATTAAGACCGATAATGCCTATCTTCGCTCCATAAAAAAATGAAAGATAGATATTGTTAAGTATCTTCTTATTGTTATGCGGAAGTATCTTTGATACACCCACCATCGAAAAAATGATTTTCTTGTCTTCTACTGTTGCCATTTATATATGTATGTTTGTTTTTTTGGAATTATTTCATTCGTGAGACCTTCTCTATCGCCTTTATCTTGCGCAGATGATATATTATCATCTCTACAAACTGAGCATTGGTTACCTCCACAACAACCTCGCCCCTGAATGCTCCGCCTAAACTTGTGAGGTTTATGCTGCGAACATTAATCTTCAAAGTGCGTGTAAGTACATCCGAGATATCTGCTGCCACTCCCTGCGAATCATTGCCCTCTATACGTAGCTTAACAAGGAATGCCCCCGAATCCTTATGCTCATCCTTCCACCGTGTCTCAACGATACGGTAAGGATACTGCTCCTTGAGGCGTGCAGCATTAGGGCAGCCCTCCCTATGTATCGTCACACCGCTATGTATTGTGATGAATCCGAAAATCTCATCACCACAAATCGGAGAACAACACTGTGCCATACGGTAATCTATACCGCTAGTGCCCTTGTCTATAATAAGTGCATCACTGTGTGATGACTTGCTAGTAGAATCATCCTTGCGTGGAGTCTTTCGTGGCTTAGGTTCTTGAACAGGTATCCCATCCTTGAGGTACATTGTTATAACCTCCTTAATCTCCGAAAGAGGTATCCTGTTCTCGGCTATCATATCATATATCTCTAGCCCCGTCTTTACCTTGAAATATTTGCGCAGAACTGTCACCGCCTCCTCCATAGTGATTGTAAGTCGCCAATTCTTTAGCTTGCGCTCCAACTCCTCACGTCCAAGCGTTGCACTGCTGGCTAACTCCTCCCGAAGGATTTGACGTATGCGTGCCTTAGCCTTATTCGTTACAACAAAGTTCATCCACGCTGCCTTAGCTCGCTGAGTCTTCGTTTGTTTAATCTCTACGATATCGCCACTATGGAGCTTCTCTCGTATCGAAACAGCCTTGCCATTAACCGTAGCGCCGTTACAAGATGCCCCTAGGTTACTATGGATATCAAAGGCAAAATCCAAAACCGTAGCCCCCTCTGGTAACTTACGTATATCACCCGATGGGGTGAAAACAAATACCTCAGAAGAACCTACCGTAAAATCGAATTCCTCACTTGCGGACATCTCTCCATCTGTGCTGTCGACTATCGAGCGAAGTCTTTCAAGCCACAACTCTGAACTAAGTCCCCCTGCGCTCTGCTCCTTATATCGCCAATGGGCTGCTACTCCCTTTTCGGCTATCTCGTCCATACGCTTTGTGCGTATCTGTACCTCTATCCACTTAGCCTCGCCGTGCACTGAATCGAGTACCGTAGCGTGCAGTGACTCATAGCCATTACTCTTGGGTATAGATATCCAGTCACGCATACGGTTTGGGTTAGGCGTGTAAAAATCCGTAACTATCGAAAAAGTAGTCCAGCACTGCATCTTCTCAAGAGACTCCTCGCAGTCCAAGATTATACGTATGGCAAAGATGTCGAAGACCTTTTCAAAGGGTACTTTCTGCTTGCGCATTTTCTTCCATATCGAATAGATAGACTTCGTGCGGCTCTTTACCTTGTAGTTATATCCACCGCTGTCGAGCTTCTCTTTGATAGGAGCTGTGAACTTCTCGATAAATTTTAGGCGAGCCTCTTCGCTCTCCTTTAGCTTGCTTTTGATAGACTTATACTCCTTTGGTTCGAGGTGCATAAGAGAGATGTCCTCTAGCTCAGTCTTTATATTATAAAGACCTAGCTTGTGGGCTAGTGGAGCATAGATATGGAGTGTCTCCCAAGACTTCTTATTGCGCTTAAGCTCTGGGAACATCGAAAGTGAGCGCATAACCTCCAGTCTGTCGGCTATCTTTATAAGAAGGACACGAGGGTCGGTGGAATAGGAAATAATAAGCTCCCTAAAGTTATCTGCCTGAAGGGTTGATATCTTAGCGTCAACACTAGATATAGAGTTCATACCCTTAAGAATCTTGGCTGTCGAAGTGCCATAAAGAGTCTCTACCTCGTCGAGGTTAAGTAAGTTAGTGCGCACAACGTCGTGCAGCAAAGATGCTACTACCGTGTCGCTGCTGAGGCTCATTTCATTAGCAATAATAGAGGCTACATAGAGGGCGTGATGTACCATAGGGCTGCCATCCCACCGCTTAGCCTTCGCACTTAGCTGTGAAGCAAGGCGTAGTGCGCCCACAATGCTCTTTAGCTCTTGTTCACTATAATTTAGCTTAATATTCTTTAAAAAATCTTTGTAAACTCCCATAGACTTTCTGTCTTTTTTAAAGCGGAGATTCTTTGTGTAAATATCTCCCGTTAAACATCATTGTTAACCCTCTTATTTCGGTGCTTTTACATAGAGGTAAATCCCGATAAAGAGGTATATAATATTTGGTGCCCAGACCGCAATCTCTGAGGGTAGCGACCCACTCTTTGCAAACTCTGAGGCAAAGCGCATCAAAACAATATAAGAGAAACACAGGGCTATACCCACACCTATGTGGAAACCTGTACCCCCACGAACCTTGCGTGATGAAAGAGACACCCCGATAAGGGTAAGGACAAAGGTCGAAAATGGATAGGCATATCTACTATGTGCCTCTACCTCGAATATCGAAACCATATCCGAGCCCTTCGCCTCCTGGGCTGCGATAAATTCGTCCAGTTCGTTAATGTTCATCGTCTGAACCAAATCCTCAACCTTGCCAAGCTCCTGAGGTGTGAGGTTTATAATCGTGTCAAGAGGAACTTTACTCTTGAATAGAGAATCGCTGCCGTCTTCGTTGAATGTGCGGTGTGTGTAGCGTGGAGCTCCCCAAGAGTTTGTCTCTTCGTTATAGAAGGCATTCTGTGCTTGTAGAGAGGTGACAATCTTCCCTTCGCTATATGTCTCTAGGGTAAAGTACCCTGCCTTCTTGCCCTTGTCTGCAAAGTCTCGAATAAAGGCAAATGTATTTGGTTCGACCTGACGGTATATGTAGCGGTCGTAGGTCATTGTGTTCTTCTTCTTCATCGTCATAAAGGTTCTATCGAACTCAATACGCTTGGCGTTAGCCTCAGGGATAATAAAGAGGTTAAGGGCAAGAGACAGTGCGGTGATAAGAAGCGATGAGATGAAGTAAGGGTACATCAAACGACGGAACCCTACCCCCGAACTTAGAATGGCTATAATCTCGGTGTTATACGCCATTTTCGAGGTGAAGAAAATAACGGCAATAAAGGTAAATAACCCACTGAACTGATTAATAAAATAGGGTATGAAATTCAGGTAATACCCCAAAAGTATATCCTTGATTGTGGCTTCGGACTGCAAAAAGTTATCAATCTTTTCGGCAGCATCGAAGATAACCACAATGACAACTATCATTGCAATGGCGAAGGCATAGGTCTTAAGGAACTTGCCGATAATGTAGCGGTCAATAATCCTTAGCCTTACCAAATCCCAGAGGGACTGAAATATATTTTTTCTTTTCTTCATTAAGTTCGTTGTTCAATGAGCGTTAACTCCTTTCGTCTCTTTACTTATTAAAGGGGCTGCCCTTTATAGTCGGCGGCTTAGCTTTTCGACCATTTCTTTCTTCCAGTATTCAAAGTCGCCTGCGATAATCTGAGTGCGTGCCTCTTTGACTAGCCAAAGATAGAACGAAATATTGTGCAGCGAACATATCTCTGCGGCTAACATTTCTCCTGCAATTGTTAGGTGGCGAACGTAAGCCTTTGAATATGTGCTGTCGACAAAGGAAGTGCCGAAGGGGTCAAGTGGCGAAAAGTCGTCTGCCCACTTCGCATTCTTTATGTTTATTATTCCCTCACGGGTAAAAATCATACCGTTTCGCCCATTTCTGGTAGGCATTACGCAGTCGAACATATCGACTCCTCGCTCTATCGCTTCGAGGATATTGACTGGTGTTCCTACGCCCATAAGGTAGCGTGGTCTATCGGTTGGCAGCACGTCGGTGCATACCTCAATCATTTCGTACATAACAGGGGCAGGTTCGCCAACGGCTAGCCCTCCAATGGCATAACCCTCGGCAGGGTATTTCATAACTTCTCGGCACGCCTCTCTGCGAAGATCTGGGAAGACTGTTCCCTGTACAATAGGGAAGAGCATCTGCGAGTGACCATAAGGGCACTCTGTCTCTGAGAACTGTTTCCAGCAACGCTCTAGCCAGCGAGAGGTTAAATCGAGTGATTTTTTGGCGTAGTCTCTCTCAGCTGTGCTAGGAGGGCACTCGTCAAATGCCATCATAATATCTGCACCGATAATTCGCTGAGTATCCATCACGCTCTCTGGGGTAAAGAGGTGTTTACTGCCGTCGATATGCGAGCTAAAGCGCACACCTTCTTCGGTGATTTTGCGTATGCCCGAAAGCGAAAAAACCTGAAAGCCGCCACTATCTGTAAGCATAGGGCGATCCCAAGCAGAAAATTTGTGTAGTCCTCCAGCTTTTTCTAGGATTTCGAGCCCTGGACGGAGATAGAGGTGATAGGTGTTGCCAAGGATAATTTGCGCCTGACTATCCTCCTTAAGTTCTTTATGGAAAATTCCCTTCACAGAACCTAGCGTTCCCACTGGCATAAAGATTGGAGTTTCAATCTCGCCGTGAGGGGTTGAGAGTTTGCCAGCTCTGGCACGTGAATTCTTTGAAGTATGTTGTAAAGTAAAGTTCATATATCGTAAAAGGGAGGAGTTAGAAAACTCCTAAATTTTTTTTTGCTTATTATTCGCAGTTACATAGGGACAAAAGTACGAAAAAATAGTATATTTGTGGTCATTATTTTACTCTTTTTGTGAAGAAAATTTATTATATTTTTTGATGGTACAATTCTTTTTAGAACTTTCGATGCTTTCGAAGGTCATATATATATTATTGATATTCACCTTTTTTTATCAGTTATTCCAGTGGCTGGGGTTCTCTGCTATTGCCGCTTTTAAACAGCATAGGTATAAGGACAGTGGGGAGGAGTTGCCTTCGGTTTCTGTTGTAATAGTAGTGGAAGAATCCTCGAAAAGTTATTTGGAGAGAGAAATCGAGAAAATTCTTATCCAAAAATATGAGGGCGATTGGGAGGTTGTTGTAGTGAATGACTGTGGCGGATTGGAGATTACTGATGAATTGGAAATGCTCCAACAGCGTTATAGTAATCTTCGCTTTACGGAGATACGCAAAGATGTGAAATTCTCACACTCTCGTAAGTTTCCTCTTAGTTTAGGTATAAAGGCGGCTAGGTTCGAAAATATTGTGGTGGCTGACCCTAGTGCTTCGCCAACTAGTAAATTGTGGCTTAAACAGATGGCTAGCGGTTTTAGGGGCGGTAAGATAGTTGTTGGATATACGGGCTTTAGAAGTGGTACTAGCGGCTTTATTCGCTCCTCTAGACTGATGTCTTCTATTCGCTGGCTTAGTGCGGCTATCGCTGATAGACCTTATCGTGGCATTTTTAATAATTTGGGGTATAACCGTGAAGCGTTTTTTCAAAGTAATTTTACACATTTGAGATTGGCAACTGGTGAGGATGACCTCTTTATCCAAAAGTTGGAGACGATGTTTAACTGTAATGTTGTGATTAGTCCTCGCTCGACTATGCGTCAGTATGCTTATGGCGGATTGAGATGGTGGTGGGCGGAGCAGCGTTATAGGAACTATGGGATGAAGTTCTATCCATTTTCGGTGCGCTTTAAGATTCTTATGGAGCTTGTGGTAAAGGTGTTGTTCTTTGCTTCGGTTAGCTATGTGGCTCTTGATTCGTTGTTGTGGGGTGGAGCTCAGTGGGCTTGGGTGGCTGCTGCTGGTGTTTTTGTTTTGAGGGAGTTTATTGTGTGGTGGGCAGCTAGGCGAATTATGCGAAGGCTGGGTGAGAAGAAGATGTTATTTGCCTTTATGGTTTATGATATAATAAACCCATTTACAGAGGCGGCTCTTAGGCTGTCGCTTAAGCTTAAAAAACCTTCGACGGTATGGAAGTAGTTGAGGATAAGGAACTGGTAAGGCTCACACTCCAGGGGGATAATAACTCTTTTGAGATTCTTTTTGAGCGATATCGTGATGCGATACTCTCTATGCTGAGGAGTCGTTCGGGTGATAGTGCTTTGTCGGATGATTTACTTCAAGAGGCGTTTATCAAGGCTTTTTTGAATCTCGAAAAGTTTGATAGTGCGTATGCTTTTGGGGGGTGGATTATGCGTATTGCTCAGAATTTGCTTATAGACCACGGCAGAAGGGTGGAGAATCGTCCGAAGGAAAATGCTCTTGATTTGGATGTGGCATCTGAGAGTCCTAACCCTGAGGAGCGTTTTATGGGTGTTGAGGCTAATGAGCGACTCAATAGTGCTTTGAAGCGGTTGAGTAAGTCTTATCGTAGGATTATAGAGTTGCGTTTTTGGAAGGATATGAGCTATGAGCAGATTAGCGAAGAGCTGGGTTTGCCTATGGGGACTGTCAAGACGCAGGTTTATAGGGCTAGGCGTGCCTTTATAGATATTTTAGAGTAATTTTTTCATACACATAATATTACAGAGGAACGATGAGTCAACGAGTTATAGTGGCAGGCGGCACTGGTCTGGTGGGTAGCCATCTTGTGGTGGAGCTTTTAAGGAGTGGGGGGTATGAGGTGCACTGTACTGTGCGTTCGGCTCAGAGTGCAGAGAAGCTGCGTGAGGTGTGTGAGTGGTGGGGAGTTGACTTTTCTTTGGTTGTACTCCATAGGGTTGATCTATGCTCTGATATGGATATTCTGGGGCTTTTATCTGAGGTTTCTCCTTCTTTGTATTTTCATTTGGCGGCTCAGGTTTCGTTGGATGGGGCTGATGCCCAGAATATGATTCGTGGCAATGTGGATATGAGCGAGGCTCTTTGCAGTGCTATGTATGAGTATAATATTAAGAGGGGAGGTTCTACGGCGGTTGTTTTTGTTAGTTCTATTGCGGCTATTGGGGGGGCTAAGGTCTCTGGGGGTGAGATAGATGAGAGTTGTGAGATTGACCATATCCATAGCCTTGAGCCTTATAGTCTCAGTAAGTTTTTATCGGAGAATGTTATGTGGCGGCTTTCACGTATGGGGGTGCCTGTTGTTATGGTTAACCCTTCTGTTGTGCTGGGTATAAGCGGTAGTAGTGAGGGGGGGAGTGGTATTGAGACGGCTCTACGGCTGTTGAGTCGTGGTTTACCTTTTTATACGAAGGCTGAGATGGGTTTTGTGGATGTGCGGGATGTGGCTCGTGTTATGCGGCTATTATCTGATAGGCTTTTGGAGGAGCTTTCTAAGAGGGGAGCGGCAGAGGGTCTATGCTTGGAGGATAAGGCTGCTAAAATTTCGAATAGAGTTATAGCGCAAAGATTTATAGTCTCTGGGGGGAATTATACCTATAAAGAATTAATAGGGACTTTTGCAAAGACGAATTCTAAGAAACCTCCGAGGATATACCTTTCTAGAATGGCTGTGCGTTGTGGCATAGCGGTGTTGGGGGCTGGAGCGTTTTTAGTTGGCAAAAAGCCGAAGTTCACTAAATCAATGGTCGGGTTCTTAACCTCGTCGTCGAGATATTCTACTGCAAAGTTGCAAGGTGTATTACCTGAGCTTCGCTACCATACTTTGAGCGAAACGGCTGATATGATTGGCCAGAGAATGGGTAAGAGCCAAGATAGGATAAACGGGAGCGAGAACCACAAGCGAGAACCACAGTAGAGAAACCCTACTGTGCCCCAGTATCTTAATAGAGAGGAGTTCTATTTCAAAATTAGGAACTCCCCTGAATCTAGAGTTTGCTTCCGTAGGCTAGGTCGCCAGCGTCGCCGAGCCCAGGAACGATATAGCTCTTATTTGTCATCTCTTTGTCACAAGCTACACTCCAGAATGAAACACGCCCACGACAAAGGCTGTTCTCTACTCGTAAACGACCCTCCTCTGAACACAAAACAGAACAGATATGCGTGTGGCGAGGAATGCCCCCTTTCTCTAATAGTGCCTCATAAGCTAACTCCATAGATGCAGCAGTGGCAACCATAGGGTCGACAATGATAAGAACCTTGTCCTCAAGGCTAGGTGTGGTAACCTGCTCAACACATATCTCCATCTCTCCCTTCTTGCGGTAATGTCTATGTGCCGCCACAAAAGCAAACTCCGCCTTGTCAAAGATATTGAGCATACCATTTGCCATAGGTACTGCCGCTCGAAGTATCGTAGCTATAACTATATTGTCCTCGCAAAGCATCATATCACTCTCGCCTAGTGGCGTTACAACCTTGCGAAAACTATAGTCTAAGGTCTTAGATACCTCATAAGCCATTACCTCGCCTATGCGTTCTAAATTACGCCTAAAGCGCATCGAATCTTTCTGTATTACTTCATCTCGTAGCTCAGCCAAAAAATTCGAGGCAATCGTGTTTTCTTTCTCTAATATGCGTGTCATCGTCTCTCTTGTTTTTTAAAAATATATTATATGAATTTATCTCTATGAATTTATCTCTATGATTTTATCTCTATGAATTTATCTTTAGGATTTTACTGTCCCTTAACGGATAAATACTTAGCAAATTCTATATCCCAAGGCGTTGTTATCTTAAAATTACGAACGTCCCCCTCTACCATCTCTATACTGTAACCCGCACTCTCCACAACCGAAGCATCGTCCGTAAAGCAAGAATTATAAGGCTGCATATACCCCCGACGTAAAATGTCAAGCGAAAACCCCTGAGGTGTCTGCACAGCCATAATCTCACTGCGGCTAACTATCCCTCCGCCAACCCTGCGCAACGAATCGCTAATAGGCACGACTGGCACTACTGCGCCACTCTGTGCTGCCGCCGATATCACACGCTCTATTATCTCGCCCGAAACAAAAGGACGAACACCGTCGTGCACAAGCACTACATCTGTGTCGTCACAAACCAAAGCTAGCCCCCTGTGAACCGATAAAAAACGCTCGCTGCTCCCCTCTATAACTCGATGAGAAGTAGTGAAATTATGCTCCAAACACAACTCCTTCCAAAAATTAAGCCCCCCCTGGGGAAGAACCACAACTATGTCCGAGCAGTGGGAAACAAAAGCATCAATTGTGTGCATCAATACAACTCCCCCCTCTAATGGCGTGAACTGTTTAGCCACAGTGCCCCCTGCACGTACCCCACGCCCTGCCGCAACGATTATTACTGTACATCTCATATCGCAAATTATTGAAGTATAGAACCAAGTTTAAGCTCCGATAGCTAGTGCTAAAAATAGGTAAATGAAAGTTTTATTGGGTAAAGTTAAAAAAAATTTCTAATTTTGAGGGTCTGTTTTCATCATAAATATACAAAAATTTAAGAAAAATGTTTAAGTATCAAGAACCTTTCGAGGCAGCTACTCCAGATACAACTGAGTACCGCCTCCTAACCAAAGACTACGTCAGCGTAGAGAAATGTGGCGATAGAGAAATCTTAAGAGTCGCTCCAGAAGGGCTGGCCCTCCTCTCTCAGGAAGCATTTGCAGATGTGTCGTTCTACCTTAGAGCCTCACACCTTCAAAAACTTGCAAATATCCTAAAAGACCCTGAGGCTTCGGATAACGATAAATTCGTTGCATACACTATGCTTTGTAACCAAGTGGTCTCAGCAGAAGGCGAACTCCCTACCTGCCAAGATACTGGTACTGCCATTGTAATGGGGCAAAAGGGCGAAGATGTCTATACAGGTTGTAACGATGCTGAGGAACTATCGAAAGGTGTATATAACACATACCAAAAACGTAACCTTAGATTCTCACAAGTAGTTCCTTTCTCTATGACAGAGGAGAAGAACTCAGGTAATAACCTCCCTGCGCAAATCGACCTTTACGCTACTCAAGGAAACTACTACAAATTCCTATTTATGACAAAGGGCGGTGGCTCTGCTAATAAGACTTACCTCTATCAGCAAACTAAAGCTCTCTTGACAGAAGAGAATCTAACACAATTTGTAAAGGATAAAATCCGTGATTTAGGAACGTCTGCGTGTCCTCCTTATCACTTGGCACTAGTTATCGGTGGCACGTCGGCAGAGGCTAACTTAGCAGCTGTTAAGAAGGCATCGGCTCACTACTACGACAACCTTCCAACCGAAGGCAACGAAGGGGGTAGAGCTTTCCGTGACACTGAGTGGGAAGAAAAAGTACTTAAGATTTGCCAAGAGAGCGGCGTGGGTGCGCAGTTCGGCGGTAAATATCTTATCCACGACGTGAGAGTTATCCGTCTGCCTCGTCACGCTGCTTCGTGCCCAGTGGGCATTGGCGTGAGCTGCTCGGCTGACAGAAATATCAAAGCAAAGATTACTCCAGAGGGTATCTTCCTAGAACAACTAGAAAAGAACCCAGCGAAGTTTATGCCTTCTGAGCCGCCTATTATGAGCGAGCCTGTGGATATCGACCTCGACAAAGGTATGGAATACGTAAGAGCAGAACTTACAAAGTACCCAATCAAAACACGCCTAAGACTTAAAGGTACTCTTATCGTGGCTCGTGACATCGCTCACGCAGAAATTAACAAACGCCTAGAGCGTGGCGAAGAAATGCCAGAATATTTCAAAAATCACCCAGTCTACTACGCTGGTCCTGCTAAGACTCCTCAGGGTATGGCTTCTGGCTCGTTTGGACCTACTACTGCTGGACGTATGGACAGCTACGTGGATAGATTCCAAAAGGCAGGTGGATCTATGGTAATGGTAGCTAAGGGTAACCGCTCTCAGGCTGTTACTGATGCTTGCCACGCAAATGGAGGCTTCTATGTAGGCTCAATCGGAGGTCCTGCCGCTATTTTAGCAAAGAACTCTATCAAGAGCGTTGAGGTAGTGGATATGGCTGAACTAGGAATGGAGGCTGTACGTAAGATTTATGTGGAGGATTTCCCTGCGTTTATTATTGTGGACGACAAGGGTAATGACTTCTTCGCTAACCTCTAGCGTAGTGCCATTCTAACACTATGAGGAGTTGTGCAAAGAACTCCACACAAAAAAATATTAACAGAAAAATGGGGGGCTACCCTTTCGGGCAGCTCCCTCGTTTTTTATAAAAGAGATAAAAATTGAGAATCAAAAGATTAATACTGACAGTGGCACTACTTATGTGCGTGGTTTGTGAGGGGATGGCTCAGCTCAATCGTTCTTATTTTTATACCAGAGGACGAGAATTTATAATCGAAGGCAGATATAGTGACGCTATTGAGTCACTTAACCTACTGCTCCGTTCTCAAAATGAAGAATACGAGGGCTACTTCCTCAGAGGGGTAGCAAAGTATAACCTCGGAGATCTAGTCGGCGCAGGAGCCGATTTTTCAAAAGCTATTGAGTACAATCCTGTATATACTCAAGCATATCAATACCGAGCTATCACCTACTCTAGGCTCGGAAAATACAGCGAAGCTCTAAAGGACTTTGGACGTGCCATTGAAATGCGCCCAGGCTTTGCAGGGGCATATTATTCACGTGCTATTACAAGCTTCCTCAATCAGCAGTTTGACAAAGCGGTACAAGATTATGACTCATACCTAAGCCTTGAACCCCTAAGCTCAGAGGCGTATGTTAATCGTGGCGCAGCAAAACTATATCTTAAGGACACAGTGGCTGCTATGGCGGACTTTAATACTGCTGTGAGGGTTAACCCTCACTACGGGGATGCTTACCTGCGTAGAGGCGTTATCTTCCTTGTGCAGGGCGAAACTGACAAGGGTATCGAAGATATGGATAAGGCACTGGCTATCGACTCTACCGTGGCAATAGGCTATTTTTATAGGGCTATGGGCAATAGTTCAAAGGGTAATATCGCAGGGGCGCTAGAGGACTTCGGCAGCGCAATAGAGTATGACCCTACGAACTCGGTGGCGGTCTTTAACCGTGCACTACTTCGCTCACAGGTGGGAGACTACAACCGTGCAATCGAAGACTATAACCTAGTGGCTCAGCAAAATCCACAAAATGTACTTGTCTACTACAACCGTGCAGCTGTATATGCTCAACTGGGTGACTATAAAAATGCAATAGAAGACTACACAAAAGCTATCGAAATTTATGGCGACTTCGCTAACGCATACCTCTATCGGGGTCAGCTCAAGGCTGCTCTAAGGGATAAGAAAGGATATGCAGAGGATAGAGCTAAGGCGGAAGCCCTTATGTCGAAATATAGAAATGAACTTAACGTCGAGGGAGAAAAGGCATTTGCAGATACCTCCTCTCGCTTTAGTAATATTATTAGCTTCAATACAGACTTTGAGGAAAACAACCTCGAAAGGCTCGGCTCGAAGACCTTGTCGAAACATCGCCCTCTGCCGCTCTTTAAACTCGAACTCATTGCACAAGAAGATAGCGTAGTGGGATATGACCCTCTCCTATTCGATAATGCAAAGGTAAACGCAGTTGTAAAAGATTTGGGGCTAGAGAGGATAAAACTCTCGAACAAAGAGACAGACTACAAGGGTTGGGAGCTTATGAGTCTTGATACCCTATACTCGAAGGGAGAGGATTATGGTCATCTCTTTGCCCAAGCGGTGCTTAGTGCAGATATGAAGGATTATTCTAGGTCGATAGAGCTATACGCTTTTATGATTTCGGATAAGCCGTCAAATCCACTTGCATACTTAAACCGTGCGGTCACTCGTGCGCAGATGACAGAATTTATGTCTGCCCTAGAGGGGAACTATCAGTCTATGGTTAACTCTGGCGATGCAGCAGAAAGACTTAACAGTTCAAAGGGTGAGGCAAAGTATGACTTTAGTTCTATGATTTCAGATTTGAGAAGAGCTGGGGAGCTACTTCCCGAAATGCCCCATATATTCTATAACCTAGGTTATATATACACCCTTGCAGGCGATTTGCCGCTTGCTGTGGAGAACTATACAAAGGCTATTGAGATATTCCCGTACTTCGCAGAGGCGTATTACAATAGAGGGCTCGTGCAACTCCTACTAGACGAAAAGGAAAAGGGAGCACTAGACCTAAGTCGTGCAGGAGAGATGGGTATGGACAATGCCTATAAAGTGATTAATTCGTTAACTAAAAAATAATAAAAAATTATGACAAAAATTCAAAAGACTATGAGAGATAGTGCAGCTGCCCGTTGGGGGGTGCTTCTCTTGGTGTCGGTGACAATGATGTTCGCATACTTTGTTACAGATGTGATGGCACCGCTCGAAAAACTTATTTTGGCTTCGACCTCTGACGGCGGTCTTGGATGGACTGCTTCGGAGTATGGTATCTTTACAGGCGGATATGGCTGGTTTAATGTCTTCTTCTTTATGCTCTTTATCGGGGGTATTGTGCTCGATAAACTAGGCGTTCGGTTGACTGGTGCATTGGCGTGTATTCTTATGATGGTGGGGGCTTTTATTAAGTTCTATGCCGTGTCGGACTACTATGTGGTTGACTCTTCTACAATCTTTGGAATTAAATCGCAAGTCTTTATAGCAGGTGCAGGTTTCGGTATCTTCGGTATGGGAGCTGAAATTTGTGGTATTACAGTTACGAAGGCTATTGTGAAGTGGTTCACTGGTAAGGAGATGGCTCTTGCAATGGGTGTTCAGGTGGCTATGGCTCGTATCGGTACGGCTACGGCTCTTGCCTTTAGTGCAGATATCGCTGAGGCTATGGGCGGACTTTCTACTCCTGTGCTCTTTGGTGCTTGTGGTCTTAGTATTGGTCTATTGATGTTCCTAACTTATAGCGTTATGGACTTCCGCTTGGATAAAGAGGCTAGAAACGCAGGTATAGCATCTGACGAAGATAGCTTTAAACTCTCAGATATTAAAGTCGTTCTTCGCAGCAAGGGCTTCTGGATGATTGCATTTTTGTGCTTGATGTTCTACTCTGGTGTATTCCCATTCTTGAAGTATGCTACAAATATGATGGAGAGTAAGTATGGAGTGAGCGCAGAATGGGCTGGTAAAATCCCTGGACTGTTGCCTTTCGGTACAATCCTCCTAACGCCTATCTTCGGTACGCTTTATGACAAAATCGGAAAGGGAGCTACAATTATGATTTCGGGTTCGGCTCTACTTCTAGTTGTGCATATTCTATTTGCGCTGCCAGGCATTGATGCCCCTTGGTTTGCAGTTGTTAATATGATTCTTCTAGGTATCGCTTTCTCGCTTGTACCTTCGGCTCTGTGGCCTTCTGTTCCAAAGATTATCCCACAAAAACAACTTGGTACGGCGTATGCCCTTATCTTCTATGTTCAGAATATCGGTCTTATGTCTGTGCCTATGCTTATCGGTTGGGTTATCGGTGCATTTGCAGAGGATGTGAGCAATTTAGGACCTGGCGATTACGTTATACCGATGGGTATCTTTGCAGCATTTGGTGTAGTGGCAGTGCTACTTTCTATGTCGCTGAAATCTATGGATAAGAAATATCAGTACGGTCTGGAGAAACCAAACCAAACGAAGTAAAGTAGATATAACTTAGGGGGGGAGGGAGAGATTCCCTCGTCAGAAAAGGAGAGTTAAATTTTTAGAACTCTTCATATAAACAGAAACAATAAAAGGAGGGGACGGATGACAACAACTTGTCCTGCCTCTCCTCCTTATCTTTAACTTTGAAGTTGTGCTTTAGGAAAGCTAAAGTACAGTGTTTAAGAGGAGCTAAAGTGGGAAGATAGGCTAAAGATAAGGACTTTAAATATTAGGAGTGGAGAACACTCCCTAAATTTGAAATTAAGGAATATAAGGACAACAGATAAAAATTATAGAAAAATGAAACGTTTAATTCGTACCCTTTCGGCATTTTGCCTTTGTGCAGTAGCTCTATGCAGCACTGCCTCTGCTCAACAATCCCTCTTCCCTCAGAGAGAAGCCCTCGGGGTCGAAGGATATGCACTGCCTCTTACAGTTGTGGAGGTGAGCGTTGTGCAGGAACGTGAAGTAATTATTAGAGGACCTTATGCCCGTTATGCCTCGCAGTATTTAGGTGTGACAGGTGCCCCTATGGTCGACAAAGAGAGCTACAAAATTCTTAGTGCTACGCTAAGCTACTCTACCGAAGCAGACCTTAGCCAAGTCTATGCACTTGACAGCAAAACAGCGGTTAAGAATTTTGAGTGGATAACCCCAGAGAGTCCACAAATCCAAAAACAAAAAGATGCCCCTAGGACAGATGCAGACTTCCAGGGTGCGCAACTCAGCGGTCGCACTCCTTTCAAAGATGTGGGAACAAGCACAGTTGTGGAAAATAATTCATCGCTGCCAATCCAAAGAGCTAGCGCAGTGGAGAAATCAGAAGAACAAATGGCTGCCGATGCAGCTGAAATGATTTTCAAAATTCGTAAACGCAGAGTAGAGCTAATCTGTGGAGATCAGGGCGAACACGTCTTTGGCGCAGGGCTAGAGGCTGCCCTTAAAGAGATGGAGAGAATCGAGAATGAATATGTGTCGTTGTTCCTAGGTAAACGCTACACACAAGTCACTAAAAAGGTATTTGAGGTTACCCCCGAAAAAGGCGCAACGAGAGTTGTGGCATTTAGATTTACAACCTTTGGAGGCGTTGTAGCAGCTGACGATTTGTCGTCTAACCCTGTGAACCTCGAATTCACGTCGCTAAAGGCTGTCGCAACTCAGCAAGCAGTAGACAGTAAATCGAAAATAAAAACAGTTAAATACAGAATCCCTCAACTCAAAAGCGTGAAACTGTGGGACGGTACAACAACCTTCGACACTAAAGATATACCGATGTATCAGGACGGTAAGGTTATAGATGTGCCAGTGCTTTAGAGGTCTGTAATTCTGGGTTAAGGGAAGGAGGAAGGGAGGCTATTCCGATAATTATGTATCGCTCCTGCTAGTAGACTGGCTCGCCTCACACCCCGTGAATTTCCTACAAAAAAAAGAAGAATACACTTTTCTTAAGAAATATATATGAAGAAAATAAGCAAAATAGTGCTTCCCTCTGTGGTCGTCGTTCTACTGCTACTCGTAGGGTGTAGCGAGCGACAGATGATTTCGGACAGTAAAATGGAGGCTATCCTTACCGAGAGCTTCCTTAGGCGCAGCCTTATTAATGTAGAGAACTCGTCGAAGAATAACCGTGCAGAGCTGGAGGATAGTCTAGACTATCACAGCGATATACTCGCAAAGTATGGATATACGTTCGACGATTTTAACTATACGGTTTCGTCGATGGCAAAGCGTAAGAGTAATCCGCTAGAGCCAATCCTAAATAACGTCCTCAAAGAGATAGACAAGCAGGCAATCGTGGCGGAGTATCGCTACGAAAATACTGTGCGCTTTGACACCACAGCTATGTCCTATTTCAGAGATACACTAGTGTGGAAGGAGTCGCTGCACAGAGGTTCGTTCCAGGGGCTGGATTCGATTATTTTTGCCGATACGCTCTTCCAGAATGGTATCTATACAATATCGGTTAACTATCAAACGATGGCGGATTATAAGTATCCTACAAAGTCGCTTAGGTATTACTTTGCCGATACGACAGATACAAAACCTGATACAAAGACGATTTGGCTCTCTCGCTCGGCTAAGAGTCGACAGGTCTCTAATGAATATACCCTTAAGGATGGACCTAAGGATTCGCTCGTAATATATTTCCAAGAGGATGTGCCTACGTACGTGAAGAATGGCGAAGAAAAGACCCTCGCCAAAGATACCTCGCAGATTATATACCTAAGGGTTCTCTATACTCCGCTTTTGGAGACTGCAAGAGAGAGATACTTTAGAAGTTTCTTCGGTGAGGACTTCGCTGCATACAGAGAGTACGAAAAACCAAAAGAACCGTTTGTGGTAAGGGTCGATGCTCCGTATAGACAGGATACTGTCTTTGTGAAATTGTCGCCCAAGGTATTGGAACGGATGAGGCTCGATAGTATTAGGCTCGATTCTCTACGGACTCTTTCGAGGAGTTTCTTCCCGCTTAAACCCGATTCGCTGATGCTCAATTCGCTGGGTATTGTCGGGGCTGGTGCCGATACGCTTTATTACAAGAGGGGGGATAGATAGGGTTATCGCCCTTCCTCTCCTCCTGCTCCTTGTTTGTGTGCTCTGCTTCGCATCTTTGTGAACTTTTTTCTATGAGTTCCCTTTGTGTACTTTGAGGGATGTCTTTGCCTCTTTCCTATTTGGGGGAGGTTCTAAACTTTAAAAACAAATTTTAGTAAAAAATAAATATGAAAATAAGAAAAATAGCCGCTCTAAAGGTTCTTAGCCCTAGCGGAGACTTTTATAATAGCGCAGTGGTGAGCTTCGACGAAAAGGGAGTAGTCGTTGCAGTAGAGGAAAATGTGGAGAATCTCGACAGTCTCTCTGGCGTGGAGTATTACGATGGCGTTCTGATGCCTGGTATGGTCAATGGACACTGCCACTTGGAGCTTAGCTACCTTAAAGATACGATGGACGAGGGTAACGGTCTAGTGGAGTTTATCCGTAGAATTACCTCTATTCGTCGTGACTATACCTTCGAGGAGCAGCAGCAAAAGGCGATGGCGGAAGATAGAAAGATGTGGAGCGAGGGCGTGCAAGGGTTATGCGATATTAGCAATGGAGAGGCTAGCTTTGAGGCTAAGCGTACAAGTAATTTGCTGTATCATACTTATGCCGAGTATTTTAATATGCCTTCGGACGATGAGGTTGAGGGCTATTATGCTGCGGCAGTTAAACATATAGAGCCTGCCCGTGAGCTTGGTCTTTCGATTTCGCAAACCCCTCACTCGAACTATATGGTGGGCGATAAGATGTATCTAAAGAGTACAGACTCTGAGCGTCTTTCTATCCACTTTATGGAGACCCCTTCGGAGGTTGAATATTTCGAGAAGAAGGGCGGAATGTATGACTTTGTTGTGGAGTGTGAGATGACTCCCGACTTCTTGCACTATGGCGGACACGTGGAGCGTCTTATTGGCTCTCTAAGGGCTGATACGCCACTTCTGTTGGTGCACTGTACGATGATGACACAAGAGCAGCTGGAAGCGATTCTAGGCTACTTTACCGATGTGACTTTTGTGCTGTGTCCTCGTAGTAATTATTTTATCGAGAGGGCTACGCCTCCTGCGATGATGCTTATGAAAAGTGGGGCTAATGTGGCTCTTGGCACAGACTCACTTACTTCGAACCACTCGCTTAGTATGGCTGCGGAGATTGAGATGCTGCTTAGGGATAATCCTGAGCTGCCTCTTGGTGTGGCACTTAAGTGGGCGACCCTTGGCGGTGCTCGTGGACTTAAGGCAGAGAATCGAATCGGTAGCTTTGAGGTAGGTAAGAGTTGTGGTGTAGTACTTCTAGAGGGGGTAAACCTTAAGACACTTCGTCCTGAGGGGGAACTTTCCTCTCGTCGTATTTTATAGGCTTGTATAGGAGAGGGGTTAGAGCCTTAGCTTCTCTTGTGTGCGCCTTATTTTGTACTATTTTGTAGTTCTGCGGACTTTTTTAAGAATATGGTAGAGAGCTTCAGAAAATATCTTGAATTTGAGAAGATGGCATCGCCACTGACTCTGCGTGCCTATATGGACGATATAGAGGTGCTGCGTCAGTTTCTTGCCCCTAGTTTGTTGCAGGAGTGCGATAAGGCGGCGGCACGTGCCTTTATAATCTCGGATGTGGAGAGTGGGCGGTCTGTGGCTTCGGTAAATCGTCGGCTCAGTGCTCTAAAGAGTTTTTATGACTATCTTTTGCGTAGGGAGGTTATTGCAAAGAATCCATTTCGAGACATAAGGAGTTTGAGGGGAGGTGTACGACTGCCTAATTTTGTGAAGAGGGAGGAGATAGCCTCTGTTGTTGAGGAGCTGAAAGAGGAGCTATGCGCAGCGATGAGCGTACCAGTGGATGAGCTGTTTGAGAGTTATCTTAGGGCTAGAGATGCGACAGTTGTCTTGTTGTTGTACTTCACTGGAATGCGTAGGGAGGAGTTAGTTGGGCTAAAGTGTTGTGATGTGGATATGATCGGTTCTTCGGTGAAGGTTTTGGGCAAGGGTCGAAAGGAGCGAAAGATACCGCTCTCAGGCGAGATTGTAGAAGTTCTAAAAAAATATCTACAAAAAAGAGGGCAAATTATTTGTGAAGATGAACAAAAATCACTATTTTTGAGAGTGAAAACGAGGGGTAAAGGCGGTGCAGTGATTGCGGCGATTACCTCTTCAGATGTTTATAAAATAGTGAAACGAGTCCTTTGTAAAAGCGAGACTACGGCACGTCCAAGCCCCCATACCCTTCGCCATAGTTTTGCTACTCATCTATTGTCAAGTGGCGTGGGAGTACGCTCTATTCAGGAGCTGCTGGGTCATAGTTCGATAGCTTCGACACAAATCTACGCATACAACACAATAGAAAGCCTAAAAGAGAGTTATAATAATGCGCACCCACGGGCAGTTGAAAAAGGGGATTATTAGAAGTCCTCAAAAGATTTTTAGAACCCCCGAAATTAAATATATTAACCAAAGGATAGCTACAATGAAAGAATAGAATCGGTCGGTTAGGAGTGTGAGAAGTTGCACTTGGGAAATCGAAATATTTAGAACTGGGCTGTCCGCTTAAAACCTTTAAAAGTTATGAAACTACAAATTCAATCGGTACATTTTGATGCAGACCAGAAATTACTAGATTTTGCACAAGCGAAGATAGATAAGCTAGAACGATTTGACGAAAGTCTTATTTCGGGTGAGGTTATTATGAGCCTGGATAAGGATAGGGATAATGGCAATAAAGTTGTGGTTGTAAAACTCAGTGGCGAACTGGTGGCTGAGCGTAGGGCGCAGAGCTTCGAACAGGCTGTTGACGAGTGTGTAGATGCTCTTAAACGCCAGATAGAAAAACGTAAAAAATAAGAAGAAAGTATAGGGAAGGGAATTATGAAAACCTTTCCAAAGTACACCTAAGGGAGTGGGAGGGAGATTTCGTCCCTCCCCTTTGTGACTTAAAATTTAGGAGTTTCTTCCTGAAAGAACTCCGCTTAAATAAAAAATATGAGTGAAAATAAACAACGGGAACTAGATGCCCGATATATGGCGATGGCTCGCATTTGGGCTGAGAATTCCTATTGTGTAAGGCGCAAGGTTGGGGCTCTTATGGTTAAGGATAAGACTATTATCTCGGATGGCTATAATGGCACTCCTTCGGGTTTTGAGAATGTGTGTGAGTGGGAGAGTGACGGTAAGACTAAACCCTATGTGTTGCACGCTGAGGCTAATGCTATAACGAAGGTCGCTAAGAGCAGTAATTCGTCGATGGGTTCTACCCTTTATATCACGGCTTCGCCTTGTATGGAGTGTGCAAAATTGATTATTCAGGCAGGTATAGCTCGTGTGGTTTATGCTGACCCTTATACCCATAGTGAGGGGTTGGAGCTGTTGCAGAGGGCTAATATAGAAGTTGTTCAGGTAGAAGAAAAGTCACTTTAAAGATAATGAGAAGTAAGATAGAAAGTATAGTGAGCGAAATCGGCAAGGTTGTCGAGTTTGCTCAGAACGGCAGCTCGCTTAGGGTTTGTATAGAGCTTAATGAGGCGGTTAGCCCTTTGGCTCAGACGATGCAGCGTGCTATCCAAGAGTATATAACCTCTGAGGGGCTTACCCCTGAAGTGGAGCTTCGTGAGCGTGAGAAGCGCAAGGCTAAGGCTAAAATTGAGGAGGTGCATAATGGCACGGCAGATGTGGGGCGTGTAGTGATTGTTGCTTCTGGTAAGGGGGGAGTCGGTAAGAGTTCTGTTGCGGCAGCTCTTGCACGTTCGCTTGCGGCTAGGGGCGAGAAGGTCGGTGTTTTGGATGCTGATATCTATGGACCTTCTCAGACTAAGCTCTTTGGTATGGAAGGCGAAGTGCCTTATGCTACCCCTGACGATATGATTGTGCCGCCTGTTTCAGCTGAGGGCATCAAGGTTATGTCGATAGGTTTTTTTGTGGGCAGGGAGGATGCTCTTGTTTGGCGTGGTCCTATGGCTACTTCGGCACTAAAGCAGCTTATCCATCAGACTCAGTGGGGGGGTATAGATACTTTGGTGGTGGACTTGCCGCCAGGAACTGGTGATATTCATTTGTCGGTGGCAGACCAGCTGGATATTACCGCAGCGGTTATTGTTACTACGCCTTCGGAGTTGGCGCTTAGTGATGTGATACGTGGTGTTACGATGCTTAGTAATGATAATATAGCTGTGCCTATTGTGGGTATTGTCAATAATATGGCTTATTTCACTCCTGAGGATGCACCAGAGAAGAAGTATTATATCTTTGGGACACGTGAGGGGTTGGATAGTGTTGCTGAGCAGTTTTCTTTGTCTGTTGTGGCGGAGGTGCCTATTACGGGTGTTGTGGGTTCTGCGATAGATTATAGGATATTTGACGGTTTGTTGTAGGGGTTTGTTTACGGGTTTTTATCATAGGGGGAGATATTAGAGTTCTCCATAAGAATTATCGGGATGAATAAGGGTATT
This sequence comes from Rikenellaceae bacterium, assembly GCA_044433515.1. GTDB lineage: Bacteria > Bacteroidota > Bacteroidia > Bacteroidales > Rikenellaceae > Mucinivorans. The sequence goes on from JAWXTN010000014.1 coordinate 43,895, forward strand.
TTTTTATTAGTATTATTATTGTTGGCACGTATGGTGTCGGTGGCTCAGACTGTTGAGGTTGAGGTTTCTGTTGAGGCTTATGACGGAGTGGTTTTGCACGGTTCGTTGTTGTTGCCTTCGGTTGAGCAGAGTGAGCCTGTGCCTGTGGCAGTTATTGTTGCGGGGAGCGGTCCTACTGATAGGGATGGTAACAATGTGATGATGCTTAATAATTCGTTAAAGATGTTGGCAGAAGGGTTGGCTCATTGTGGCATTGCTACTATTCGGTATGATAAGCGAGGGATAGGGGCATCTGTGGTGTATGATTTTGATGAGTCTAGGGTTGTTTTGCAGGATTTTTCTTGTGATGTGGCATCTTGGGTTGAGTTTGCGCATAGTGATGAGCGGTTGGGGGATGTTACGGTTATTGGGCATAGTGAGGGGGCTAAGTTGGCTTTGATGGCTTGGGACAGTGGTGCTGCTGTGGATCGGTTGATACTGTTGGCTGGGGCAGGGCGTAGCACTGGTGCTATACTTCGTGAGCAGTTGGCTAGTCAGCCTGAGCAGGTTCGGGAGTGTGCTTATGCTATTATTGACAGTTTGAGTCGTGGGGTGCAGGGGTTTAGTGTGCCTGTTTATTTGAATGCTTTATTTAGACCTTCGGTTCAGCCTTTTATGGTTTCGGATATGGCGGTTGATCCGATTGCTATATCTTCACGTGTGGATATCCCTATGCTTATTGTTCAGGGGGGGAGTGACATACAGATTAGTGTTCGTGATGCTATGTTGTTGAGTTCTTCTAATCATTCGGCTGAGTTGTTTTTGATAGATGATATGAATCATATATTGAAGGAGTGTGGCAGTATGGATAGTGAAGTACAGGTTCGTATTTATTCTAATCCTTCTTTGCCTTTGCATCCTTCTTTGGTCGGCAGTGTTTCTCGCTTCATTCTGGGCAAAAAGCTCTAGTTTAATGATTAAAATATAATATTTAAAGGAAGCATAAGTCTAGCCCTAACCCCTAATACCTAACCCCTAATACCTAACCCCTAATACCTAACCCCTAATACCTAACCCCTAATACCTCTCAAAGGAGTAGCTCCTCCTCGGAGCCGCCAAGGGGTATCGCTTCGTGGACGGTAGTAGAAGCGGTGCCACTGTGGGGTGGCGGCACCGCTCTGTTTTGCTCGTGCCTCCCAAAACAGCTAGCTCTACACAGCCTCTCAGCCTCACTGCCTTGCTGCCTTGCTGCCTTACCCAGCCTTACTCAGCCTTACTCAGCCTTACTCAGCACTACGCTAACAAAACGGATAAGGGAGAGACTTCTAGATTTAGTGAAGTCTCTCCCTTGTGCTATTCTGGAATTAAGTGTGCTCTAGCTTTGGATTTTGGGGCGGTGGGGGGAAGATTCTCTTATCAGAGAATCTCGGGGAATAAAATTCCCCCCACCGCAAACCGCTCTCATCCGTGTGTGAGCCGTGTGAAAGCCGCCTGCCATCGCCCTAACGCCGGGCTGGCGGTCCTTCCCAGGACTTGGGTGCAGTGCCGCTAGCCTAGGGGGTAATGATTAGTGATTAATATACGTGCCTAGTAAAGTAGCGTTGCCAGTAAGCATAACAGAAGGGTGACAAGCTCCAATCAAAATGCTCTCGCCCTTGCTTAAAGATACTGGTGCGTTATTGCTCTCGTCATTGCCACTAGTCAAAACCTCAACACTCCCCTCCAAACAAATGAATATCGTGAAGCTATCTCTCTTAGCCAAATCTATCTCTACACTTCCCTGAACATCTCGCAGCTCCGAAGTAAAATATTTGCAACTCTGTATCTCAACCGCCTCTCCCTTTACAGGCTCGACACTGACATTATAAGCATCGCTAGCCTCATAGCTAATGGCATCAACCGCTAACTCCGTATGCAGCTCACGTGCCTTACCCTCTGAATCCAAACGATTAAAGTCATAAACACGATAAGTTATATCCGATGTCTGCTGTATCTCTGCAAGTAACACACCCCTGCCAATTGCGTGAATAGCCCCAGCAGGTATGAAATAGGTCTCCCCTGCCTTAACGCTATAAGAATTTAATAACTCCTCCAGCTTCCCAGCATTCAAATACTCAATATATCGCTCACGAGTAGTGTCCTCCTTAAAGCCAAGGTAAATCTGTGCACCCTCCTCAGCAGAGATTATATGCCACATCTCCGTCTTGCCATAAGCATTGTGACGAGATGCCGCAAGCTCATCGTCTGGATGCACTTGTATAGAGAGATTGTCCTGTGCATCTATGAGCTTTATAAGAAGCGGAAACTCCTCGCCAAATCGCTTAAAGACACTGTCACCGACAAGCTCGTCCATATAAATCTCAATAAGCTCATTGAGACTATTGCCCCGAAGCGTGCCATTAGCCACACAAGAAACATCCCCCTCAACACCAGATATCTCCCAGCTCTCACCAATAGGCTCAGTGCTCTTAGGTAACTTCTTACCAAATTCTGTGGCAAGCTTCTCGCCACCCCAAATGCGCTCTTTGTAAATTCCTTTAAATTTTAATGGATACATAATTTTTATGATTGTTTTGTTAGTTTAAAAATCAGCTGCAAAAATAAGAAAAATTCAGGGGACTTCTATACGGTGGGTTCTAAAAATTGCTTTTTCACTCCAAAATTTAGGATAAGAACCCGTAACATCCTAAATTGAAGCGTTTATCTGACATCAAAGTTAAATCAAAAAGTTCTAAAATACAAACCTTTT
>JAWXTN010000015.1:0-46514 GCA_044433515.1 Rikenellaceae bacterium
GCTCTGAAAATAGCGGTTAAATTTGATCGAGTTCACGCCTGTAAATTTATTTTCTCTACCCATTTTACAAAGGTAGTAATTCTATGATAATTTGTGCGGTCTAAACGCCTATACCTATTCGGATATATCAAATTTTTAAAAAATTTTAACGTCACCTATAACGTTGGTGGTGTAGGCGGTACAGGCGGCACAACAGAACAAGGAGGCGGTGTAGGAGTCATAAACGAGTGTTTAATTTTCGCCCATCCGCTAAGCAGGAATACCCAATATAGTATAGTCAAAACGACAACTGCAAGTGGTCCTATCACAGGGATAATCCCTGCCACTGTATTTATAAGATACAAAATCATAGCCGTAGAAAGTCTCTTAGCACCTGCCTTACCCTCCTCGTTAAGCGACTTCGAATTTTTAATAGAGAAATAACCCACTAAATTCAAAATAAAAGCAGCAAGTCCCAAAATCCCCATAACTATTATGACAATTATAAAGACTGACAAAAGCACCATTTCGCTCATAACTCCTGCCGCAGCAAAAAATATAATAAAGACAACAACGGCAATAAGCGACAAGAGCTGCCCTAGTGCAATATACCCCACTGCCTTGCGCCCAGTATGGTCGATATTGCGTCCGAGTTGTTTTAGCCCCCCGTAATATTTTACAAACGAAATAAGCGCAACAACAAGCCACACAGCAACCGATATAGTAATCATAAGAACCACCGACTCGTTAGAGAACATATCTTCGAGGAGTGCCGCCAAGTCATCTGGCATAATACCGCTATCTAAGTCATAAAGACTAGCCCTCGACAGAATATAAGTAAGAAGTATTCCTACACCTGCAAAAAGCGAAAAAACTTGTATCACGAGCTGTAGCGTAAGCCCTGTACGGATTTTAGAAATTGGTTTTACACAGTTGTTCATAGCTAGGTTTTTTATTAGTAGTTATTATAATTCCAGAGAATTATAGCTTTCTTCGCAGCTGTTATTATATCCTCGTTACGTATCTCAAAGATAGTTAAAATATTTTATTATTACAAATTTAGCAGCATTATTTCTATACAAATACCTATTTTATAGTATGAAACCTAACCTCACATAGCCAGAATTTGCAGCAGTAGCACACAAAATCTCGCTAAAAAATTATAAAAATTTTATTCGCCTATCGCTCCGAGTCCGAAAAGTGCGAAGTCATATTTCGTTGGGTCGAGTGGGTCTAGCTCCCTGAGGCTTTGAGTCAGTTCTTCTGCTGCCCTCCAATCGTTAGATTTTCTCTCTAGGATCCCGAACAGTCGCCCTTGCCTTGCGCTGTGCACATCTAGGGGGATGTACAGAGCCGACGGGGGGATTTTATCCCATAGCCCGAAGTCTACACCTTTGCCATCGCAGCGAACCATCCAACGGAGCATCATACACAGCCTCTTACACGCCGAACCTTTATCGACCGAAGATATATGCCTATGAATAGAAAGCGAGCGTGTACCACTTAGAAATTCGCCTCTAAAGAGCGAAAGTACTGTCTTAATATTTTCCGTACGCATATAGCTCTCCTCAAAGAAGTCACCCAGCGAAGTACCTCTACGATAAAAAGCACTGAGCAAGTTTAGGGTCTCTAGGAAATCCACCCCACTGAGTGTTCTGTGCACAAATCCCTCAGCAGCTTTTTGTCGCTCAGCCTCACTTGAATTTCTAATAAAGTCTTCGGGGGCAAAGTCTAGTCTTTCGAGCATCTTCTGCCCACTCTTTAAAATAGCCTTACGGTTACCCCACGCAATAATTGAGATAAGAAACGCCGAGACCTCGATATCTCCTTTTCGAGAGAATCTGTGAGGTATAGATATAGGATCGTTGTCAACGAACTCAGGCACGTTATACTTTTCGACCAGTGAGTCGAGCCTTTCCTTTAGTTCTTCTTTAGAGAATATTTCCATCCTGCATCACGATTTTTCTATCGCACATATTCGCTAGGTCATTTTCGTGGGTAACGATAACGAATGTTTGACCCATCTTTTCTCTAAGCTCCAAAAATAGAGCATTAAGCTCAGCCCTCGATACGCTATCCAAATTACCAGTCGGTTCATCTGCAAAGACAACCATCGGGTTATTCACCAGAGCACGAGCCACTGCCACTCTCTGCTGTTCGCCACCCGAAAGGGCACTAGGCTTATGGTTAAGTCTATCTCCTAGCCCAAGCATTCTCAGAAGCTCAACACTTCGAGCCTCCAGAGTTCTCTTATCCAAATTTGCGATAACCCCTGCAAGCTCAACATTCTCCAATGCATTAAACTCAGGCAGCAAGTGATGTTCCTGAAATACAAAGCCGATATTCGAAGCTCTAAAGGCCGAAAGTTTTTTATCATTAAACTTCGTCACCTCGTCGCCACCGATAAGCACCCTACCACTTGTAGGGGCAAGGAGCGTTCCCATAATTTGCAGAAGGGTACTTTTACCTGCTCCGCTACGCCCTACAATCGAGAGGACTTCCCCCTTCTCGACATTAAGGTCTACACCCCTTAGCACATCAAGGTTCCCATACCTGTGGCAAATATTCTGACATTCAATTATATGTTTCATATCACAAAGATAACGATTTTTGAATTAAATTACATAAGAGAGTTACTAGAACTTCCCATAAAAAAAGCGGCTACCCTCCCCCTTCAAGGAAAAGTAACCGCTTTTGTTCTAATGCCACGCCAATAAAAAGTTATGCGTCAATACGTGCATACTTAGCGTGCTGTTCGATAAACTCTCTACGAGGAGGAACATCGTCACCCATAAGCATAGAGAAAATTCTATCGGCTTCGGCTGCATTTTCGATAGTCACCTGACGAACCAAGCGGTTCTCTGGATTCATCGTTGTATCCCACAGCTGCTCAGCATTCATCTCACCGAGACCCTTATAGCGTTGGATATGCACACCCTTTGTACCGAACTCTTCGACAGTTATCTCACGCTCCTGCTCATTCCAGCAGTAACGCTCCTGCTTACCCTTACGAATCAAATACAACGGAGGAGTCGCAATATATAAGTGACCACCCGAGATAAGCTCATTCATATATCTAAAGAAGAATGTCATAATAAGCGTTGCAATGTGGCTACCGTCCACATCGGCATCGGTCATAATAATAGTCTTATTGTAGCGAAGTTTCGTAAGGTTCAATTTCTTGCTATCCTCCTCTGTACCGATAGTCACACCCAGTGCAGTAAAGATATTTTTGATTTCCTCACTCTCGAAAATCTTATGTTCCATAGCCTTCTCAACGTTAAGAATCTTACCCCGTAGAGGCAAAATAGCTTGGAAACCACGGTCACGACCCTGTTTAGCCGTACCACCTGCCGAGTCCCCTTCGACAAGGAACAACTCTGTAATTTCTCTATCTCTCGAAGAACAGTCTGACAACTTACCTGGAAGTCCCGAACCGCTCAGTACAGTCTTTCTCTGCACCATTTCACGAGCCTTCTTCGCAGCGTGACGAGCCGTAGCCGCTAGTACAACCTTCTGAACGATAGTCTTTGCAATCGCAGGGTTCTCCTCCAAGAAGTTAGTTAGAGCCTGAGAAACCGCCTGCGACACAGGTGCTTGAATCTCTGGGTTACCGAGTTTAGTTTTGGTCTGACCCTCGAACTGAGGCTCTGCAACCTTAACCGACACGATAGCCGTTAGACCCTCACGGAAGTCATCGCTAGATATATCGAACTTCAACTTATCGAGTGCTCCACTCTCTTTGGCATATTTCGAAAGTGTAGAGGTCAATCCCCTACGGAAACCTGTCAAGTGTGTACCCCCTTCGTGAGTATTAATATTGTTCACATAAGTATATACATTCTCCTTATACTCATTATTATACTGCATTGCCACTTCTACTGGAATACCGTCCTTTTCGCCCTCGAAATAGATAGGCTCAGGAGTAATAGTCTGACGTGTAGCATCCAAATACTTCACAAATTCTCTTAGACCCTCCTCAGAGTGGAAGTTTTCGCTTCTAAACTCACCAGTTTCAGAGTCCTTGTCACGTCTATCTGTCAAAGAAATACTAATACCCTTATTCAAGAACGCTAGCTCACGAAGTCTAGACGCTAGAATACCGTAGCTATAAGTTGTAGTTTGCGAGAAAATTTCAGCATCTGGCTTAAAGGTCACAGTTGTACCAGTTTCGTCTGTCTCACCGATATACTGCAACTCACACTGAGGCACACCACGTTTAAAGCTCATAGACTGAATCTTACCGCCACGCTTAACCACAGCTTCGAGGTGAATAGAAAGTGCATTAACACAACTCACACCCACACCGTGCAAACCACCAGAAACCTTATAAGAATCCTTGTCAAACTTACCCCCTGCGTGAAGCACTGTAAGAACAACCTCTAGGGCAGACTTACCCTCTTTCTCGTGATAATCCGTAGGGATACCACGACCGTTGTCGCTAACCGAAATAGAGTTATCCTCGTTTATGAAGACTTCGATATGGTCACAGTGACCTGCCAAAGCCTCGTCAATAGAGTTATCCACTACCTCATAAACCAAGTGGTGAAGACCCTTCTCTCCAGTATCGCCAATATACATAGCAGGGCGTTTACGCACTGCCTCTAAGCCTTCGAGTACCTGAATACTACTGGCTGAATAATCGTTGTTTTGTTCGCTCATATATAAATATTTTTAGACATTAGAGCTTTCTAAAATATAGAAAGGCTCAATACATTAAATCCTTCTAAGTAGGAGAGTTCTAAAATCTCCCCAATAGTTTTTTATACCTCTAGACCCTCTCTCTCGAAGCTAGCGTTCAGCAGCCCAGAAAACAGTCCGTAATACAAGCTACAAATATAACATTTTTTTTCGACATCTGTCATATATGCACCTCAAAAAATCTCTTCTCTCTACTTTTTAGAAGCCCCCTTAGAAACACCTCGACGAGACGACACAGCAGCCGCCCCTCTTGAACGTGAAGTACCCTGTTCGCCTCTAGACGTTTTAGTTCCTTGCGCCTTTACTACACCCCTTTTACTGCCACTAGAAACCCTAGCAGCACCACGCCTTGGCGTAGGTTTATCGCCTCTAGATTCTTGAGTGTTCTCACCTCTAGGCTCTGAATTAAAGAAGCGAGGTTTTCTAGCTCGTTTATAAGTCCTAGGAATATCTCCGCCTGCACTATCATCTCTCTGCCCCACAGAATATTTCAAACTCGCAAAAAGAGTCTCAAGCTCCTCGCCTTCGATAAATCTCCAGTCACCAGTATTCATCCCTCCCACCTCGATATTCATAATGCGCACCCTACGAAGCCTCAACACCTCATAGCCAAGTGCCTCACACATTCTTCGAATCTGACGATTAAGCCCCTGAGTAAGAGTTATTCTAAATTTATTTTCGCCCTCTCTCTCCACCGTACAAGGACGTGTACGAGTTCCCAAAATCTCGACCCCACTAGCCATCTTCTCCAAGAAGGCATTATCGAATTTCTTATCGACCCACACTTCGTACTCCTTGTCGTGAGAATTTTCCACACGCAAAATCTTATTAACAATATCGCCATCGTTTGTAAGGAGCAGCAGCCCCTCAGAGTCTTTATCGAGCCTGCCGATATGAAAAATACGCATAGGGAAGCGCATAAAATTCAGCACGCTACTCTTATCCTCTCTATCAGTAGTACTTGTCACACCCACAGGTTTGTTAAGTGCAATATAAACAAGCCTCTCGACATTGTTCTCTATCAGATTACCATTAATACGCACCTCATCGCCAGCCTTCACCCTATCTCCTAGAGTAGCCACTTTGCGGTTAATTGTAACCTTTCGTTTTTCAATCATTCTGTCAGCATCCCTGCGTGAGCAGTATCCTGAATCGCTAATAAATTTATTTACCCTTACGTCCATTAATATTTCTTTGAAGAGGATTTTTCACAGCCCTCTGTTAAATCTAGCGCAAAGATACTCATTTTTATCGACTATTCCACCCCCTATGCCCTATCTTTTAACTCCCATACCCTAAATTCGTAACAATCTCTTAGCAAAAGAAACTTTAAGAGCCGAACAAAAGAGCGTAACTTTGCAAATAAAAAGAAAGAACAATCTTTACTTCACTATCTTTAAAACCCAAAAAAAATAATGAGGCTTAAAACAGTCACAAAATCCTTAGCTCTTCCCATACTAGGCTCACTGACCCTAATTTTGATAAGCGGCAGCGACCCCATAGATATTATCTCTCGTATTCCACTAGCTTTTTGTGCCTGCTTTATACTCCTTTTCGTAATTAATTACATACTCATTCTTCTGTTTCAAAAGCAAGACAAAAGCTAGCCCAAAACACGGTATAGATATTGCACAGAATCTACGCTAGTAGAGACCCACATATTCCAGAGGGTCTTTCTCTAGCCTATGAAAAAGACAAATCCAGCATACAAATGGTGGCTACTTGCCCTAATGATGGTAAGCACCGCAATGGCAATACTCGACACCACAATTGTGAATTCGGTTATCCCTGCCCTACTGCGTGAGTTTCATTCTTCGCTTCTGAGTGTCGAATGGATTGTCACAGGTTATCTCCTCTCGATGTGCGTTATGCTCCCCACGGCTGGATGGCTAGCCGAAAAGTATGGTTTTAAATTAATCTACATTATGGGTATGGGGTGTTTCACTCTTGGTTCACTTTTTTGCTACCTCTCAGAGACACTTGGCACACTTATATTTTCACGAGTTATAGAGGGATTCGGCAGTGGTGTTGTTCAATCTTTGGGGCTGGCTATAATTATCCGAAATTTCGATTTAAAGCACCGAACAATAGCCCTTGGGCTTTGGGGTGTAGCAGCAGCCGCAGCGGTCTCTATGGGTCCTTATATGGGCGGAGAGATGCTAGGACTTTACGGTTGGAACTCACTATTTGGAGTAAACGTCCCCATAGGGATTCTAAACATAATAGGAGCTGCATTAATTATGCAAGAGACAAAAGACAAGAATGCAGGTCGCTTTAACCTTAAAGGCTTTATCCTTACAGCCCTTTGGGCACCGCTACTTGTCGTCGGTCTTTCGATGGGGGTTTCTAAAGGCGAAGGATGGCTAACAGGGTGGAGCTCTCCCTTTGTTATTGTATCACTTATCAGCTCGGTTGTAATGGGCTACGGCTTTATACGCTACAATTCCCACAGCCTGACCCCGATTATAGACCTTCGAATCTTTAAAGATAAAACTTTTCTACTCTCAATCGTAGCACTCGGTTGCCTTGGATTTGGCTTTTATGGAGGAAATTACTTGCTACCTCTATACTTAGAGCACTCGCTTAGCTACTCTGCCGTAGTTGTAGGAGGGATATACCTACCCGTAGGAATAGTACAAGGAACTCTCGCACCTCTCAGCGGACTTATGGCACAGCGATGGGGCGAGTGGAGGCTTGTAATTATAGGTTTTGCTATATTCGTATTGTATCTAGCTCTCAGCATATTCTACACCCAGAATACGCCTTACTGGCTAATCCTTACAACGGTCTATATGCGTGGCGTAGGGCTAGGACTAGCCTTCACGCCTCTCAATGCTTTGTGTGTAAAGAACCTTACAAAGGAGCAGATGACTTCGGCAAGCGGTGTAAACAACACCGTTAAACAGGTCTCAGGAAGTCTAGGCATAGCTATCTTCACAGCTATTATAGCCACTCGCCTAACAGATGACAAGTCCCTCGCAGAGAGCATATCTATGAGCGACTACACCTCTTCGATAGATTATAGTTTTCTGATAGCCACAATCTTCGCAGCAGCAGGGTTAATATCACTGCTATTTATACGCCAGCGAGGCAAATCCCTAAAAGTTACCTCAAAAAAGTCGAATTAAAGGAAACTCCTACAAAGAAACACCCACAAAGGAACTCCTACAAAGGAACTCCTACAAAGGCACTCCTAAAAATATGGCGCAAAGAGTTCCAAAAGATATTTCGGAGGTCTCACAGGACGATGCGTAACTGAGTCCATAAAGGCAAGGGTAACCGACCCCGTAGTAAGGAGTTCTTCTCCCTCCTCACGCAACACTTCATAATGAAAGGTAACCTTAGCGCCTCTAGGAAGCTCACTAAGCGACGTACGAACAATAAGGACATCGTCGTAATGAGCAGGCTTCTTATAGTCAATGTGCACTTGCATAACAGGCATCATAACCCCAGCCGCCTCGACCTGCGCATAGGTATGCCCTAGCGAGCGCAGCAAATCGTTACGTCCCAAGTCGAATAGTTCGACATAATGTGAGTGATAGAGATAGCCCATCATATCGACCTCTCCGTATCTTACCCTTACTTTAGAATCAGTTTGTATCATAGCGACAGCAAAGTTAAGCATTAATCTACAAATTCACAAAACATCTTTGATATAGCAGCCCTGCTTCTCCACAGAACAAACTTTATAGAACAAAAAAAAGTGTCAAACATCTCTTGAAAAAGATATCTGACACTTCTAGTAGCGGAGGAAGGACTCGAACCCCCGACCTTCAGGTTATGAGCCTGACGAGCTACCAACTGCTCTACCCCGCTGAATTGGACTACAAAGGTAAGACAATTTTGTTAATTTCCAAAATTTAGGGGCTTTTTTATTGAAAAAAATTTACGCCCTACCTTCTTAAAACTCCCTAATGAGCGTCTAACCAACTGCTACCCACTCCTATATCAATTGTGAGAGGCACAGATAATTTTACGACATTTTCCATCTCCTCCACTAGTATCTCTCGGATACGAGCTACTTCGCCCTCTGGCGCTTCGATAACAATTTCGTCGTGCACCTGCAAAATAACCTTCGCACTAAGCCCCTCAGAGGAAATAGCCCTACTAACGCCGACCATAGCGAGCTTCATAATATCAGCTGCGCTACCCTGAATCGGAGCATTAATAGCATTACGCTCAGAGAGTGACCTCATAACAGCATTCGAAGAATTTATATCAGTCAAATAACGCCTACGCCCAAAAATCGTCTCGACATATCCCCTCTCTTTAGCCTCCGCCACTACACGCTCCATATAGTCACGCACACCTCCGTAAAGGGCAAAATACCCCTCTATCAGCTCACGAGCCTCGCCCCTAGCAATCTGCAACCTCTGAGCAAGCCCAAAGGTAGAAATACCGTATATTATACCAAAGTTCGCCATCTTCGCCCTACGCCTCTGTTCCTTTGTAACCTCCGAAGGCTCAACGCCAAAAATCTTTGCAGCAGTAGCCGTATGCACATCCTCGTCATTTACAAACGCTTCGATAAGTGCGCTATCTTCGCTCAAATGCGCCATAACCCTAAGCTCGATTTGCGAGTAGTCAGCAGCCACTATAACCCACCCCTCCTTCTGCGCAACAAATGCACGACGAATCTCACGCCCCATCTCCTCTCTAATAGGGATGTTCTGGAGATTTGGATTCGACGAGCTAAGTCTACCCGTAGCCGTAGCAGCCTGATTAAACGAACTATGAACCCTACCGCTCTTTTCACTCACAAGCTGTGGCAACGCCTCGATATAGGTCGTCATCAATTTCTTAAGCCCTCTATACTCCAAAATCTGCTCTACAACGATATGCTTCCCCCTTAGCGAGTCTAGAGTCTGCTCGTCGGTTTTATATTGTCCTGTCTTTGTTTTCTTAGCCTTTTCGTTAAGTTTTAGTTTATCGAAGAGCAGTTCACCGAGTTGTTTTGGCGAATTTATATTCACCTGTTCACCTGCCGTCTCCATAATAGAGGTCTCTATCTGTGAAAGTTTCCCTCCCAGTTCTTCTGCCGCTCTACCCAGAACATCCGTGTCGATATAAACCCCTCCATATTCCATATCGCTAAGCACCGAAATCAAAGGTTCTTCTATCTTTGTGTATAACTCCACCGCCCCACGCTCCTCGACCATTGGGAGGAAATGGCAGTACAATTCAAAGGTTATATCTGCATCCTCGGCAGCATAGTCCGCAATCAAGTGCGCTGGCACTCTATCCATTGTGAGTTGCTTCGCTCCCTTGCCTATAAGCTCTTCGATTGGCATCGGGCTATACCCCAAAAAGTTTCTTGACATCATATCCATAGAGTGCCTACCCTCTGGATCTAGAATATAGTGCATAAGCATTGTATCGTATAGCTCACCTCGAACCTCTACATTGTAGTTCTTGAGAATCTCAATATCATATTTCAGATTTTGCCCGACCTTTCTAACCTTCTCGTCAGCGAACAACCCACGAAGCACCTGCATATAGTCCTCACAATCGTCCTTCGTAACAGGCAGCCAATAAGCCACACCTCTCTCCATACTAAACGAAAGACCCACTAGCTTTGCCTCAACAGCTCTAAGCGAAGTAGTCTCAGTATCGAAAGCAAAGACCCCACTAGAACGAAGCCTCTCCACTAGCTCGCCAAGAGCCTGAGGGGAAGTAATCGTACTATAACTATGCTCTCTAGTCTTTATCGTAGCGAAATCCACGGCATTTTCAAACTCTCCACTCACACGCCCTTGAGATACTCCGCTCGCCTCCGACCTATCATTCGCCTCTGAGCCCTCAGCCTTTGCGACCTCCTCGCTCAGTGGCTCTACACTATTTGACACACCCTCATCTCCAAAGAGCGACCCCTGCACAGCCTCCGCACTCTGAGCTGCCTTTTGTATTGAATATTTCTTAACTTCAATATTACGCTCAGCGTCACACCTACTCCCTAGATTGTTATGAATAGCCTCTGAATCGAGCCTCTGCATAAAGAATCTAAAGTTATGGCGGCGATAAATCTCTCTTAGCTCCTCTACATTTGGCGCACAAATCTCCAACTCCTCAGGGCAAAACTCCACAGGCACTTCCAAACAAATCTTTGCTAGCTCTTTCGAAAGTTTAAGGTTCTGCATTGAAGCGAGAATCTTTTCCTTTGCCTTTCCTTTAATAGACTCCACCCCCTCGATTATCCCCTCTACCGAGCCAAATTCCGCCACTAGCTTCGCAGCCCCTTTACCTCCGATACCCGCCACACCTGGGATATTATCTGCACTATCTCCTGCAATCGCCAATATATCGACCACTTGTTCCGTACGCTGAATATCGAAATGTTCACACACCTCCTTCTCGCCCCAAATCTCCACACCGTGTCCGCCCTTCGCAGGCTTATACATATAGGTACAGCTATTCACTAGCTGCCCATAATCCTTATCAGGGGTAACCATATAAGTAGAGAAACAGTGTTCACTACACGCCCTATGGCTTAGCGTTCCGATAACATCGTCCGCCTCATAGCCTGGAACCTCTAGCACTGGAATACGCATAGCCCTAAGTATATCTTTGATAATAGGGGCAGCATATATTATATCCTCTGGCGTAGCATCTCTATTGGCCTTATACCCATCAAAGAGTTTATGCCTAAAGTTTCCGCCCTTCGGATCAAAAGCCACACCCAAATATTCGGGCTTCTCCCTATCTAGAAGTTCATAGAGAAACTTCACAAAACCGAAAACAGCCGACACATTCCTCCCCTCGCTATTGCGCATAGGCGAAGAGATAAAGGCGTAGTGAAATCTAAATATAAGGGCATAAGCGTCTATTAGAAATAGTTTTTTCATATATTTTTCAGTGGTTCTTTCGGGCAAGTTTTATGGGCGATAAGTTACATACGAGTTTTCTGTTTCGTAGAGTTTCAACTCATAGAGAGCTACACCCTCTGGCATTCTTTGAGCCAGGCTCTCGAACATATCCACAATCATATTCTCACACGTGGGCTGAAAGTCCACCTCCTCGACTCTCCAATGGCTCTTAAGCTCACTAAAGAAATCCTCTTTGAGCGAACCCTTTTTGAGCACTAGGGCGTGGTCATACCTATCGACAATTGCCCGCCCCACTAATTTCTTTAGCTCAGAGAAGTCTATAACCATTCCGAGTTTAGGACTTGTCTCATCTTCTTCGGGCACGCCGCTAACCGTAACATATAGTTTATAGGAATGTCCGTGAATATGGCGACAAGCACCGTCATAGCCACTAAGGGCGTGAGCCATTTCGAAAGTAAATTTGCGTGTAAGTCTTAGCATAGTTTTATTTATGTGGAGTTTTTTAGAACTCTTCTTATTTGTTATTTTTATTATAATATATTTCGCTAATAAAAGCGTATCAAGTCGCCCGTCTGAACCTCTCTCTTTTTGAGCACTGGGTTCAGTCTTTGGAGTGAGCTTTGTTTTATACCGTATCTCTGCGACAGAGAGTGGCGGCTATCGCCAGGCTGTGCCGTATAAAGCTCAGCGGTTTTATTCTTTGTCTTTTTCGATTTCACATATAAGCGCATACCCTCCTCTAGTGGAATTTCGGCTGGCAGGTCATTATATTTTAGCAGTCGAGAGAGTTTAACTTTACACTCACTAGAGAGTTCCTCCCACGTGTCACCTTCTTTGACCACAGTATATTTAACGGAGTTATACTCCCTGTATTCTCTGTTTACAACAATAGCAGCAGTAGACTCACTAGCATACAGCTTCTCATCCGCCACTGGCGAATCGAACCTCTGCAAATCGTACCTCTCGATAAGTTCGATAATCATCTCCGCATACCTAGGGTTTGTAGCATATCCAGCAGCCTTCAATCCCTTTGCCCAAGCTTTATAATCGGTAGGCTCTAGCTTAAACAGAGAGGCATACCTAGCTCCCGTTTGCAAGAATTTCGTATGGTCTTTGTAACTTTCCAGCGCACTGTCGTACTTTCTGAAACATTCGCCCTGAGCGTCATCGTCGTGCGATATAGAAGCACCTTTCCAGCTGCCTCCACACTTAATACCGAAGTGATTATTTCCGACTGTCGCAAGCCTAGAGCCGCCATAGCCACTCTCAAAGATGCCCTGAGAGAGGGTAATACTGGCAGGAATACCGCTCTTTTTCATCTCTGCAATAGCCACATCGCTATATGTTGCAATATACTCATCTGCACTCATCTTATGCTGCGCCATAGCGCACAGCGGAATAAGGGCAATCAAAAGGGCAAAAAACTTCTTCATTGTTTTATATATTTTTATTTATAAGGGAATTTTCAGAAGTTCCCTTAACTCTTTAGTGAGCAAACATAAATCCGAGATGCAGCCTTGGGCCACTCGAAAAATCAGTAAAGCTACCACTCGAAGCCGTAGGGCTAGTAATCCAGTCGAGCCTAAAGCATAGCCTTATCTTTTGTGTAACGCTATACTCTAGTGCCACATAAGGCACAACCAAAAACACGCCATAGGAATGCCACACAACCTCTTGTGCACTATTGTCATTTAGCGGCTCGTCAATAGTTGTCATATTCTCATAAGCCCCTCCTCCTATCGTAACGCCGAAGTACGGTCTAAACTTATCCACCTGCCAGCCGTAATCGACAGCGAGTCCGCCCCATCCGATATCTGCCTTTCGGTGTTCTCCATACGTTATCGTACTGACATATCCCTCCGTACCGACTCTAAAGTTATCGCCCAAATTTACCAGAAGTCTACCTCCGATACCTGCTGCAAATCCCTCCACTGGAATGCCCACACTCGAACCCGTAGGCGTTAGCACACCTCCAAAGCCATAACCACCGTGCACCATCACACCACCGATATAGCCTTGATACAACGATTTTTTAGTTTCTACTGCAACACTATCCTTCTCCACCCCTCCGCTCATAGCTACGGCTACCATAGGGGTAAATAGCATAAACAAAAGACACAGTGCACTCTTAGGGGTCATATCAGAGAAAATTTACTTCTAGAAATTAAAGGTAACGTTCTGAACAAGTTCTGGATGTAGCGATTTCGACACTGGGCAGCTATGAGCTGCAGCCTCTAATATCTTACGCTCTTTTGTGCTATACTCCACACCCTCTGGAAAGTTAAACACCACTACAATTTCCGCAACCCTACGAGGGTCAGCCGACATAATCTTTGTAATTTCAGTCTCCACTCCGTCAATATTTATGCCGTGAGTACGAGCGGCAATACCCATAATAGTAAGCATACAACTACCAAGCGACGTAGCCAATAGGTCAGTAGGAGAGAATGCCTCGCCATTTCCCTGATTATCTTTTGGCGCATCTGTAAGGATTGTCGTATTTGAGTCTATGTGTGTAGCCTGAGTTCTAAGCCCACCTGTGTATATCGTTTTGATTGTCATTTTATATCAGATGTTTTATTATTTAGGGGAGTTCTAATAATTCCCTATTTTTAATTTTTAAAAAGTTTTTATCTTCTTTCGACTTTTCCAAAATGGCTCGTAGTGGCTCCTACTTGACTTTTTGGGAAAGTCGGAAGAGGGTGAGAAATTTTCGAAAAGTATTTTAGGGAATTTTTAGAACTCCCCTTATTAAATTATGTTTATTTAGGGGGAGTTCTAAACCAGAAATACTCTACTTTGAAAGGCTTTACCTCGAAAGGCTTTACTTTGAGAGCTTTTACTTCTAAAGGTTTTACTTCGACAGCGATTTAACCTTACGAGCCATAGCCGAAGCAAAGACAAACTCATCAAGTTCCTTATTCGAAGAGCTTAGGATATCGTCCTTACTTCCTTCCCACCACTTTTGCCCTTCGTATATAAAGGTAACGGTATCTCCGATTTCCATAACCGAGTTCATATCGTGAGTATTGACAATTGTAGTGATGTCATACTCTTGTGTAATCTCTCTGATAAGGTTATCTATAATAACCGAAGTCGAGGGGTCAAGCCCTGAGTTTGGCTCATCACAGAAGAGGTATTTAGGGCGCATCACAATAGCACGAGCAATAGCCGTACGCTTAACCATACCACCACTCAGCTCCGAGGGGTAGAGATGGTTTGCATTCTCTAGGCGCACTCTATTAAGGCAGAAGTTAACCCTTTCATCCTTTTCCTCAGTTGTCATATCTGTAAAGAAGTCCAGAGGGAATCTAACGTTCTGCTCAACTGTGGCTGTATCGAGTAGCGCACCGCCCTGGAAAATCATTCCGAGCTGTTGGCGCATAAGTCTCTTTTCGTTAAGAGAGGCTTTATTGAAGCACATATCTCCATACATAATCTCACCGCTATCAATCGTCAGCAGCCCGACAAGTGATTTTAGCAGCACCGTTTTACCGCTACCGCTACGCCCTATAATAAGGTTTGTTTTGCCAGGAACGAAGTTAGCCGATACATTATCTAGTACCATACGTCCATCGAACGACTTACACACATTTTTCGCTGTTATCATTTTTATGCTTACGTTTTTTTATTTTATCTCTCTTAAAAAGGCGGGGGTATATTTTTTTCGAAGTTCGCTATGTTCTTCGAGATTCATTTTGTTTTTCGAAGTTCGCTATGTTCTTCGAGATTCACTTTGTTACAAATAAATTCTCAACCTATTTTGTCAGCATCAGCTGAGTAAGGACAATATTCACAACAAGAATACCGATACAGCTAACCACGAATGCCCTAGTAGAACTTCTACCCACTTCTAGCGAAGTACCTTTTGCATAGTAGCCGAAATATCCCGACACCGAAGTTACAATAAACCCAAAACAGAACGATTTAATAAGAGCGTAGACCAAATAGAATGGTTCGAAGTCAAACTGAAGTCCATACACGTAGTCATACAGAGGGAACATATCAGTGGCGGCAACCATCAAATAGCCACCCACCAGACCGCAAAGAATACTCACCGACGTAAGGAGTGGGAAGAAAAATACCGCAGCCACAATCTTAGGGAGTATAAGATAATTTGCAGAGTTTATCCCCATAATCTCAAGTCCGTCTATCTGTTCAGTGATACGCATTGTACCTACTTCACTAGCGATATTACTACCGATTTTACCAGCGAGGATAAGCGACAGCACAGTCGAAGAAAATTCCAGCACAATACTCTCACGTCCTGCATAGCCGATAAGGTATCGAGGCAATAGAGGATTTTCAAGGTTATTTGTTGTCTGCATCACGATTGCCGCCCCCATAAAGAACGACAACAGTATCACAATACCGATGGTCTGAAGACCGATAGTATTCATTTCGTTGACTGTCCTAGCTCGAAAGATACTCATTTTCTGAGGTCGTCTAAAGACCCTACCCATAAGTATGGTGTACTTCCCGATTTCTTCAATTGCCTTAAACATACTATTAAAAAGTGTATTATATTTTTGGTTTAATTTTTGTTACTTTTTTTATCTGAACTTTGCAAAGATAATTCTTTTTTCCTATATTTGTTTTTAAGAAAAATAAATACATTATTTTTTTTAACGCCTATAATACTAAAGCTAACGCTAAAAGCCGTTTTATATGTATAGGGTTTATCAAGTTTTATTTTCGGACTTTGCAGAGGAACACTAGAAACGACAAAAAACACCAAAAAATATAATGAACAACAAGAACTTTTGTATTATAATGGCAGGAGGCGTAGGAGCGAGATTTTGGCCTCTGAGCAGAACATCACTTCCAAAACAATTCCTAGATATTATGGGCACAGGCCGTAGCTTCATAAGGGCTACATTTGAGCGATTCAATTCTCTGATTCCCACTGAGAATTTTCTAGTTGTAACCTCTGAGAAGTACTGTTCGCTCGTGCTAGAGCATATACCAGAGCTAGACCCTAGCCAAGTTCTATGTGAGCCACTTAGGCGCAACACTGCCCCTTGTATGGCTTATGCTAGCTACAAGATACTAAAGCAGTGCCCCGATGCAAATATTGTTGTAACACCTGCCGACCACCTGGTACTTGACAACATTGAGTTTACTCGTGTAGTAACCCAAGGGTTAGAGTTTATAAACGGTAACGAAAAGTTACTCACAATTGGCATTAGCCCCACACGTGCCGAAACTGGTTACGGCTACATACAGCACAACTCTGTCACCTGCAACGAAGGGATTATGCAGGTAAAGACCTTTACCGAAAAGCCGAACAAGGAACTTGCCGAAGCCTTTGTAAAGAGTGGCGATTTCCTTTGGAACAGCGGTATATTTATATGGTCGCTAAAAGCCATTATATATGCCCTTGAGAAATACCTTCCACAAATTGCACGCAATTTTGAGCGAGGTATGCCCTACTACTCCACACCAGAGGAACGAGAATTTATAGACAATCTTTACCCAGAGTGTGAGAACATATCTATTGACTACGGTGTAATGGAGAAGGCAGACGATGTGTATGTTTCTATCGGCAATTTCGGATGGAGCGATATCGGGACTTGGGGTTCTATCTATCAAAACACCCAGAACAAGGACGCTGATGAGAACTGCATTATCGACGGAGGAGCTATAACCTATAACACAAAGGGCTCTATCATATCTGTTCCTAAGGGCAAGATAGCCGTTGTAGAGGGACTAGAGGATTATCTTGTTGTCGACCAGGAGGATGTTCTACTAATAACGAAGCTCTGTAACGAACAGAACATCCGTAATTACGTAGACGATGTAAACACTCGTTTAGGAGAAGAATATGTCTAAGATTTATCATCTATTTTTGGAGTGCAATTCACAGGTTTCAACCGACAGCCGCAAGGTTGAGGGCGGTTCACTGTTTTTTGCCCTTCGAGGTGAGAACTTTGACGGCAACGATTTTGCGCACACCGCTCTTGAGAGTGGGGCGAAATGGGTTATAGCAGACAGAGAGGAGCTACGAGACACAGACCCTCGAATTATAATTGTAGAGAACAGTCTCACAGCCCTTCAAAATCTAGCCACAGAACACAGAGAAACCCTCGGCATAAAGATTATTGCCCTAACAGGGACAAATGGCAAGACAACGACTAAAGAGCTACTAAAGTGCGCCCTAGAAACGTCATATAACTATGTAGGAGCTACCAAAGGCAACCTCAACAATGATATAGGCGTACCCCTTACCCTACTGTCTTTTAACAGAGATACTGAAATAGCGATTGTAGAGATGGGGGCAAATCATCCCGATGAGATAGCCCTACTTTGCAGCATTGCACTTCCCGACGCAGGTCTTATCACAAACATAGGCAGAGCACACCTTGAAGGCTTTGGCTCAGTCGAGGGGATTATAAAGACCAAAGGGGAGTTATACGACTATTTGTCACTGAACTGCGGCCTAGCTTTTTACAATAGCGACGACGAAACACTCACTTCAATGATACATTTACGTGAGGGACTATATTCACTGCCGTATAGCGGCAAGGATGGCATAGGCAAAGAGCTACGACTGTTTGGGGGCTATAACCAATTGAATGCAGCAGCGGCTCTTGCTATAAGCACTTTTTTTGAATGCGACAAAGACAAAGTTATCGAAGCACTCAGCACTTACGAGTCTACGAATAACCGCAGTGAAGTTATAGAGAGGACTCCACACCTCAACCGTTTGGTTGTGGACTGTTACAATGCCAATCCTTCATCTATGGAGGTTGCCATCACCGAATTTTTAGACAATCCGACAACCGCCCCTAAGGTTCTTATCCTTGGGTCTATGAAGGAGCTAGGCAAGTATTCACTCTCTGAACATAGAAAAGTCATAGAGTTGTGCACTAGAGCCGACAGAGTCATCCTTATAGGAGAGGAGTTCTCAGACGTACCCCCTACGAGCTACGACAAAAAATCACACCAAAAGATAGAGTTTTACAAAAGTTCACAAGAGGTAAAGCAAAAGCTAGAGGGCAGCGAAATCCGAGAAAGCAGCAAAATCCGAGAAAGCAGCGGAATCCGAGAAAGCAGCGGAATCCGAGAAAGCAGCGGAATCCGAGAAAGCAGCGGAATCCGAGAAAGCAGCGGAATTACAGGCTGCGAAGTTCTATTAAAGGGTTCACGCTCCAATCGTCTGGAACAGCTCTTAGAAATATTATAAAGGGGACTTCTAATAATTCCCTAAAGGGAGTCTTACAAACTCTTTAAAGACAAGGAAAGGGAGGCAACCGCAACGATTGCTTCCCTTATTTATACGCCTATTTATACGCCAATTTTAAAGAGAGGAGTTTAAAAAACTCCCCAAAGACTTTATTATTCGACAAATATGTCCTATGTTCTACAAATATGGCGTAACAGTAGAAATAACCCAAGGGCAAACCTCGGCAAATACTGTAACCTCTACATCTGGCTGGTTAGGGTCATCTGTGATATTACTCAAATCAAAGACGAAGCTACCCGATGGGATATTGTAGAGTGTACCAGATTCAAAGGCTGTAATCTCGCCATCCTCATCACTGTAACGAGCCACTGTAATATAGCCAGTCTCCATTGTCTGCGTCTCACCAGCTGTGTCTGTGTAGACAATATTTGTGAGTTTCACAATAAGAGCAGGAGTGTACTCTCCATCACCCGAAGCACTGCTCGTAGGGGTTAGATTATAGCCAAAGATTTCACTATCCGCATCGAAGTCACTAGCAGACACTGAACCAGAAGTCGAGCTTACGGCACTGCTAGGCACATCATAAGGCTGAGAGGTAAGAGTACCTAACAGCGAGCCATCCTGTCCGACAGTAAGTGGATCTGTTGTAATATAGTCATCTGTCGAAGGGACATAGCTTTCGTGATAGTTATCTACATATACACCTGCCACCTCATAGCTTGTAATACGGCTATCCTCTGTTGTGATATCGGTAAATTGCAGGCGGCTAAGCGACGGAGCTAGCAGTACTTTAGCGATATAGTCTTCGCCTTCATCGTCGAGCTTAATAACCGCATCGTATTCCTCCTTAGAGTCCATATATGTATTTGCCAGAAGGACTGCTGTAGGCTCTACTGAACTTTGATTAGAGAGACTGAGGAGTTCGCTCTTAAGGTCTGTAATCGTTGTATTGGCTTTAAGAGAGGATAGTTCAGAGGAAGGAATATTTCCCACGATATAAATCATATCGGCCTTTGAACTGATTTGTTCAAAGATTTGCCCATCGCCGGCAGTAATTTCACTGACTTCGATAGCCTCGTTTCCCCAGATTGTACCCGACGACTCGTCATAGAAGAAGACAACGCCATCGCTTAGCTCAGGAGTAACGCTACTACCAGGGTCTTCCTGCAAAGCTCTACTTTGAGCAGCCTCAACGCCCCCAATCTTGAGCACCACATTAATCGGTGTCCCTTCGTCTAGGACATTGTCTACTAAATCTGTTCTCTGACACGACACAGCTGCCAGTGCAGCAGCCACAGCTGCTACAAAAAGTGTTTTTGTTTTCATAATTATATATGTATTAAAGGTTAAGGGTTTCATAAGAGAAATTCAATTGAGGATTTCAAAAGTTCTTTAAATCGTTTTTATTCCATAATCTTAAGGTTTTTTTCGCCCTCTTCGAGCCCCATCACCGCAGCCTTCCCAAAGAGAAGTTGTGCACTTTGTGTATCGCCACGTTTGAGTTGTAGAATAGCCGATGAGTTATAATATGTTGCCACGAGCAAAGGCGTTGGAGTCTTCACTATTATTTCGAGCGAAGCAGCCGCACGTTTCAAATACTTTTGAGCCTCATCCAGCTCATCATAAATAAGGCACGCCGTAGCCATATTCAAATTCGCCGAAGCACTCTTTGGGTATTTCTCAACTGTGTACTCCACAACCTCTCTAAAGATAGTGCCATTGACCTCTGCCAAGCGATATAGTTCCTCCTGAGAGAGTTTATCTGGCGACTGCGTAAAGATTTGCGCAAGCTCCTCATCGGTATAGCACTTCTCCTCATAGATAACCTTATAATCGACCTTTCTGAGCTGCGGATAATATTCGCTGAGCAGCAGGGAATAGTTCGGCAATCGTTTCATAGCAGCATCCTTCTGAGAATAATTCATATTTGAGGCGATAATCGAGAGTATATCCTCTTTATTGTCGAGAGAGGAAGCCTTTATAAGTTTTGCAAGTCCTTTCCAGTCCTCAGGCGTTGAAGTAATTTCGAAAGTGTCGTCAGGGATTGAATATTCCTGCTGAATGTAGCTTTTAAGAGTTTGTGCACGCTCCTCGGCTAGCTTTGCGTTGTAATTATAGTTTCCCTCAGGCGAACAAGTTCCCCAAAGTTCAATCTTTTCGATTTGCGTATTCTGAGGTACTGCATCAATTGACTTTCGTATTTTTTTATTTTCTTTAGAATTTTGCTTAAAATCTGCTAGCATCTGCGCACTAGAGACCTTAAAGTCTATGAATATCGTACCGCAACTGTTCGTTTTGTTCTGAGAGCCTTTTTTAGAGTTCTTTTTATCTGAACCCTTCTTTGACATCGAGCGTGGAGCAGCAAGTGCGTAGTAAGGCTCAAATGCCTCTTGAGCGAGCACTATATCATAGAGCATAACCTCGGAGGGCTGCGCAAAAAATTCGCTACAATAACGTGCAGTTTTAAGTATCCTCAGCGAGCTGTGATTCATCCAACTCTCATAGGGCATACTAAACTTATAGCCGATAGTACCTCCTGGTCTCACAATCATCTCTTCGGTTGTGAAATATTCTCCCTCACGTTCCAAAAGGATTTCGCCTCTACGAGCCATTACCCACACATCGGGCAGTTCCACCTCGCTAGTTTGGGAAAAGAGCACAGGAGTCAGACACATAATACTGTTACGGCTAAAATCCTTGTCGACATCTGTACGGAAACTAACCCACAGCTCACCTCCACCATAGCTATCGCCTCCAACCCTCTCAACCTCCAGTTCAGAGACTCTTACCCTTTGCATTTGACTTCGTTGTTGCGCCAGAGCTGGCACCGAAAGAGACACTGCCGCAGCAGCCACAATCATATATTTTAAGATATTTTTTTTCATCACTATATTTTTCGTTTTGATATTCGTTTGACATTATTTCTTGGGGAGGAGGAGGGGGGATTCCCTAGTCCTTATTAATCTTGTTATTTAAGAGCTAGAACAAAAATAGAATTGAGACCCCAGCACGAGTGATACCCCAATAGTTATCGACAACAGAGTGGTCTAGTTCCATACCGCAGCTCTCTGCATCAAATTTTGCATACTTCATCCGAGCGTAACCGCCCCCAAGGTTTAGTTCCAGATTCCACCTGCGTGCCAGTATAAACTGATAACCTGCCGAGATACCCACACCGTAGCCATAGCCATCATAGCGGTACTTATTTGAATTATCTTCAAATAGCCAGGGGAGATTATACCCAGAGATATTATACTGAGTAGCAAGGGCGTGAACGCCAAAGAATAGCCCATTAAATTTACTACACGTCCAATAGCGCAGTTCTCCTTGGGCGAGATAGTGAACTAGCTTTTTATTGTCGACATTATCGCCGTTCCTGTTCCAAGGGTTATAGCCAGCAGAGAGGTCGAGGGTCAATTGATTACAGAGCCCTATCTCGACTCCTAGGTTAGGTGTAAGAGCATATCCTCCGTACAGCAAGTTTGTCTTTAGTGCAACGGCTTGTGCACGGGATTCTCCACTTGAAAAAAGGAGAACAAAGAATGTAAGAATTAAGATTCGTTTCATCATCGTTTTAAAGTAGTTGTTATTTGGTTAGGGGAGTTTTTTTAACTCCTAAATTTTAGTCGTCTCCCTTTCGGGTGTTATAACAGCGTTAAGTTTGGCACTGTTCTTCGGGGTGCAGAAGCCATACAAACTTCCTTGATTAGGGAATTTTCAGAACTCCTCTCTAATACTTTACAAATAAAAAAGGTGGGGTATGCCTCAAGAGAATTTCAACAAATGTGCCAAAGTAGATACAGCTAACACACTTAGCTCAAATTTTAAAAACAGTAATAAAAACAAAAGATTTTAGAAGTTTTAGATAAAAATATTTTTACGGTTAAAAAAAAATTCACTACATTTGTAGCAGATTTACGAAATTAACGAACCCTTAAATTTTTAGATTACCTATGAAAAAACACTTACTACTGCTTACAAGTGCTGTAATAGCTTTTACAGCTTGTCGAAGAGATGTTGAGCCTGGAGAGCGTGACACTGAAATTTCGTTTAAGACAGAAATAACAACTCCTACAAGGGTAACTGACAACCTTTTTGAGGCAGGCGATAACATAGTCGTTACTGCTACTGATGAGGATGGAAAAGACTTCGTAGCGAATGTTTCGTATAGCTTTGCAAGTGATCTATTCACTAGCTCATCTCCTATCACAAAAGACGACCAGAGCACTAAATTACAGTTCACGGCTATCTATCCAGCGACTTCAACACTGGAAAATGAGTTCTCGTTTACTGTATATGAGAATCAAAATAGCGGTGACAACTTCGAGCTTAGCGACCTGCTGGTAGCGGTTACGGGGCTTACATCAGAAACTACCCCTACACTTACGTTCGACCACAAGCTTACAAACATTGCTGTGAACTTCAAGTTCTCAGACGGTGAAGTAATGACTCCTGAGGATGCAGTTATCTATGCGCTTACAACAACTGTGTGCGACATCGAGGCAGACAGCTTTATCGCAAGCGAAGATGACTTTGCGGCTATCACTCCTAAAATGACAAGCGAGAGCACTTGTGCAGCTATCATCGCTCCACAAACAGTCCTAGACACAGAAGCGTTTATTCAGGCAACATATAACGGCACACTATACACATATTCCTTCGCAGCGAACACAGTTCTAGAGAGTGGCTATATGTATGAGTATGACTTTATCGTAGATGCAGAAACAGGCGAAGTAACAATCGACCTTATCAACGCTACAATCGACGACTGGACAGAAGGCGAACTATAAACCGAATTCAAACAGACAGCTATGCCACAGAACAGCTAACACGCACAATGGCATATCTCACAAGAGTATAAAAACAGCGGAAGTCTCTATAACCATATAGAGGCTTCCGCTGTTTTTATATCCAACGTCTACTTTCCTACTTTCCTACTTTCCTACTTTCCTACTTTCCTACTTTCCTACTTTCCTACTTTCCTACTTTCCTACTTTCCTAAAACCTAAAACCTCCCTACTTTCGGTGAAGTAAGGCGATATTCTCGACGTGTGCCGTGTGAGGGAACATATCGACTGGCTGCACCTCTACAACCCTATACTTCTCGCCTAACAGCCCCAAATCACGTGCCTGAGTAGCAGGGTTACAACTTACATATACGATACGCTCAGGTGCTGCCTCCAAAATAACACTCACCACATCGCCGTGCATACCTGCACGTGGAGGATCGACAATCATAACATCTGGCTGCCCATTGCGAGCTATAAACTCACGATTGAGAACATCCTTCATATCTCCTGCATAAAAGACGGTGTTATCTATGCCGTTAAGGCGTGAGTTCTCACGTGCATCCACAATAGCCTCCTCGACATACTCCACTCCGACAACCTTGCTAGCCTCCTTAGCCACAAAATTGGCAATCGTACCCGCACCAGTGTATAGGTCATAAACAACCTCACTGCCTGTAAGAGCCGCCATCCTACGTGTATGGAAATAGAGCTGATATGCCTGCTCTGAATTTGTCTGATAAAAAGACTTAGGATTTATCCTAAATTTCAGACCCTCCATCTCCTCCATAATATAAGGAGTTCCGCTATAACAGATAGCCTCCTGGTCTGCGATAGAGTCGTTGAGCTTCGTGTTTATGATATAGCAAAGCGATGTAATCTCAGGAAACTCGCCCTTTAGGAATTCGAGAAGCTCAACCCTCTCGCCCTCTGCCTCCTTGGCAAAGACCACAATAACCATAAGCTCGCCAGTAGATGCCGTACGAACTAATAAATTACGCATCAAACCCTCGTGGGTACGAAGGTCATAATACTCAAAGCCCTCCTTCGAAAGGGTAAAGTCACGCACTGCATTACGTATTTCATTACTCTTACCCCCCTGCAAATAACATTTTTTAATGTCTATAACCTTGTCGAACATCCCAGGGATATGAAACCCTAGGCCTGCACCCGACAGAAGCTCAGCACCCGACTCTGCCTCCGAATAGGTAACCCATCTGCGTGAAGAGAAGGTAAACTCCAATTTATTGCGATAGAACTGAGTATTCTCACTTCCCAAAATAGGGTTAACCTCTGGTATCTCCACTCCACCGCTTAGGCGTGTCAGCTGGTCTACAACCTGCTGATGCTTGAAATTCAGCTGCTCAGAGTATGGCAGCATCTGCCACTTACACCCTCCACACTCGCCAAAGGCACTACAAAATGGCTCGATACGAAGCGATGAACGCTTCACAAAATTCACGATATAACCCTCCATAAACTTCTTGCGTGAAGAATTTATCTGCACATCTACCACATCACCCACTACTGCCCCACGAACAAAAACCACTTTATCATTTGCACGTCCAAGAGCCTTCCCTTCGGCTGCTATATCTGTGATTTCCAAAGCTTCGAGCAGTGGATATTTCTGTCTTCTTTTACCCATAATATTATTGCATAAGTTTTAAAAATTATCTTTTCAAGATTAAGGGCACAAATATACGCTCTTTTTTTCGTATCTTTGTGCTTTTAAGTGTTAAAACTTATCGACACTTAAATTCAACAAACTTTTTGCTCACTAAAAACACTTCATATAAATTTTGAAAACATATTTTAGACTCCTCTCATACGGACGACCATACTCACGTTATGCCCTACCTTACCTCGTATGCACAATCCTTCACACGATATTTAACACATTCACCTATGTGATGCTCTTCCCTATCATCGAAACGATGTTTAACCCCTCAGAGATGATGAGCCACGTTACAGCAGCTCCAGAATTTGCCTTCTCGGCAGAATACCTACAACATCTGGTGAACTACTGGTTATACAAAGTCGTGGGCAGCGAATATAATGTCAAGGATATGCTAGTGATTCTATCACTTCTGACCGTCTGTATTGTCTTTCTCAGTAATCTCTTTAGATACCTTTCGCAAAGAATTATGGAGAACCTTCGTATCCATACCCTCGAAAGCCTTAGAAACACAGTCTTTGACAAAGTCATCAGACTACAAGCTAGCTTCTTCACTTCGCAAAGAAAGGGCGATATCATAAGCAAAATAACCTCTGACGTTCAAGTGGTGCAGTTCTGTATCACAAACACGCTCCAGATTATGATTAAAGAGCCACTGCTTATAACTGGCTATCTAATTGTGCTTATAACCATCTCTCCGAGTCTAACCCTCTTTACGGTTCTTGTACTGCCTGTTATAGCCCTTACAATTGGCTATATCGTCAAGAAACTACGTCGCAAGGCTACCGAAGGGCAAGAGGCATTTGGCGAGCTTGTAGCCACACTAGACGAGTCGCTAGGCAGTATTAAGACAGTCAAAGGTTATAACGCCACAGACTACGTTGCTGATAAGTTCAAGAGCCAAAACGCCTTCTACTCAAAGATTCAACGCCATATAGCAGCACGCCAACAGCTAGCCTCGCCTACGAGTGAGACACTGGGTGTGGGGTCGCTGTGTATAATTTTGGTTTACGGAGGAAGTATGATTCTCAGCGGTGAGCTTGCAGCAGCAGCCTTCTTTACATATCTAGCAATCTTCTCGCAGGTAACACGTCCAGCACGTGCCATAGCTGATGCCTTCGGTAACATTAATCAAGGTATCGCAGCAGGCGAGCGTGTACTTGCCCTAGCAGACACAGAAATAGAGATTAAAGACAAGGAGAACGCAGAGGAGCTAAGAGAGTTTAACAAAGAGATAGCGTTCGAAAATGTATCGTTCAGCTACGAAGAGAAAGAAATTCTCCACAACATATCCTTCTCAATTCCTAAAGGGCAGACCGTCGCACTAGTAGGACCTTCGGGCGGAGGTAAATCGACAATCTCAGACCTTATCCCTAGATTCTACGACCCACAAAAGGGTATGGTGACAATTGACGGAAAAGATTCACAAGACTATACCCTAGAGAGCATCCGTGCAAAGATGGGTATTGTAGCACAAGAGACAATCCTCTTTAACGACACAATAGAGGGCAACATTAGAATGGGTAATGAAACAGCCACAAGAGACGAGGTTAAAGAAGCTGCAAGGGTAGCTGGAGCACTTGAATTCATAGAGGCAACAGAGAGCGGCTTCGACACGAATATCGGCGACAGAGGCGTTAAGTTAAGTGGCGGACAACGTCAAAGGCTCTCTATTGCGAGGGCAGTACTTCGCAACCCAGAGATTCTTATCCTTGACGAGGCTACTTCTGCCCTGGACACTCAGAGCGAAAGAATCGTTCAAGCCTCACTCGTTGAGCTACTCAAAGGACGTACTTCACTGGTTATCGCCCATAGACTTAGCACAATTATCGGAGCAAACAAGATTATAGTCATTGACCAGGGCAATATCGTAGAGAGCGGCACGCACTCTGAACTCGTTGAGAAGAAAGGGCTTTATAACAAACTCCTCGAAATGCAGCAGTTAAAATAGAGGAACACGCCCACCACGGCTATGACCTTAATCAACAAAACCACACCCTAAAAAACACACCCTAAAAAAAAGATAACACTAGCGATGTATATAGCAATAGCAGGAAACATAGGTTCGGGAAAGAGTATCCTAGCCGAGTTACTTAGCCAAAGGCTAGGCTGGACAAACATAACTCTCAGCGAAGAGGATGGCGACAATCCATATATTGACGACTTCTATGACGATATGAAGCGATGGAGTTTTGAGTTACAGCTTTACTTCTTGGGTATGCGCTGGAAGAATCTCAAACGTATAATCGAGGGTAAGGAGAACTACATCATTGACAGAACCATATACGAAGATGCGGAGGTCTTTGCAAAGAATCTCCTTAAGAGCGGACTACTTGACGGCAGAGACTTTAATAATTACTATGACCTATACCGCCAAGTTATAGAGCAGGTGGCAGCTCCTGACCTACTCATATACCTGCACGCTTCATCGAAGAAACTTCACGAGAATATAAAACTTAGGGGCAGAAACTACGAAAAATCTATAAACAAACGATATCTCGACTCACTTAACGAGCGTTATGAGGACTGGACTTTTAGTTACAGCAGTTCCCCAATTTTGGTTGTAGATATCGAAGTTGACGACATCACACTTTCGCACGAGGCAAGAGAGAGAGTTGTAGCAAAGGTTCAAGAGATACTTGCCCAAAGATAGAAATATGCCAGATATATCCCTTCCAAAAGAATTTTGTGAGGCTCACACTGTGGAGCTTTGTCGTGCACTAGAGGGTAGTGCCGAAGTTTCTATACGCCTTAACCCTGCCAAAGTTAAGCAGACAAACACTCCCCCGACAAAGGAGAGTGATTCAGCCGAGTGGCACAAAGAGTATAGCGACACTGTTGAGTGGTGTAAAGAGGGGCGATACCTCGACCACAGACCTACCTTCACTCTTGACCCCATACACGCAGCAGGAGGCTACTATGTCCAAGAGGCTAGTTCTATGGCAGTGGGAAGCATTGTCGAGCGGATCCTAAAGGACTATGAGTTACCTACCGCAGAGAGTCTATTGGCTGTAGACCTTTGCGCTGCTCCAGGCGGTAAGAGCACACACCTATCGAGTGTTGTAGGCTCAAACGGTATAGTTGTAGCAAACGAAGTTATACGCACACGTGCAGGAATTCTAGCCCAGAATGTAGTGAGATGGGGCGAGGGCAATACCATTGTGACATCAGCAGATAGTTCAGTGCTAGCCACTGCTCTGAAGGGCAAGGTCGATATTCTGGTAGTAGACGCACCGTGTTCGGGCGAAGGTATGTTCCGCAAGGACCATAGCGCACGGGCTGAGTGGTCTATGGAGAATGTAGAGCTATGCGCCGCTAGACAGCGACGTATCATCGGCGAGGGGAGCACTATGCTAAAGCCAGGTGGATATATGATTTATAGCACCTGCACATTTAATACCTTGGAAAACGACGACAACGTCGAGTGGATGACAGAGAGTGGCGACTTTGAGTTTGTCGCTTCGCTCACCGAGTCACTTGGCAATGGAGGAGAGAGAGGAAGCCACTTTTTCCCTAGCGAGATTCGAGGCGAAGGGCTCTTTGTGGCAGCATTGCGATACATCGGGGACAATACCCCTCAAAAGCGCATAAAGGAGAATAGAAAGGCAAACAAGCAACTCTCACAGTACTCCACACTCCCTATGCACGAAGTAGAGTTTGGAGACAAGCTATATGGCTACCCTCCCTATATGAGCGAAACGGTAGAACAGCTACGCTCTAAGAAGGTGCATATCCTTATGGCAGGTATAGAATTTGGAGAGGTTATACGTGGGGCATTGAAACCTTCGCATAACTTTGCACTTTATAGCTATGCAGCAGATACCTTTAAGAAAGTTGAGGTATCACTTGAAACAGCACGTGAATACCTTCGCAAAGGCACACTAAACCCCGTGGACTTTACCGAAGGCTTACAGCTAGTAACCTATAAGGGGTTACCACTGGGTTTTGCCAAGAGAATAGGCGGCAGGGTAAACAATATGTACCCTACAACGTGGCGAATTGTAAATCTATAACCTTTAAGGATATTAATTAGAAGACCCTTTATATAAAGGGGAGGAAATATAAAAAATAAATTATAGGGAGAAATTAGAACTCCACACTTAAAATCATAGACTATGACCTCGAAACGTCCCACATATAAAGAGCAAGGCATCGTTCTGCACAGCTCGAAATATAGCGAGCGTAAGCTAATAGTCTATATGCTGACCGCTTCGCACGGACGGCGCAGCTACATACTCAGCGTCAACAAAAGTGCCACAAGAGCACTATTTCAGCCGCTCTACCTTCTCGAATTCACAGCCACAGCCTCAACCTCCGAAGATGGATTACACAGCCTTAAAGAGCCTCTTATGAATCCTCCTTTGCGTTCGATTCCTTCATCGCCTATAAAGGCAATGATTGTAATGACACTCAGCGAGCTTCTCTACCGTGTGGCGAAGGAGTCAGACGAAGCGGTGTACAACTTCACCAAAGCGGCTATACTCGCCCTCGAAAGTCTTTCTAGCGATACGGCTGTCGCAAATTTTCATATCCACTTTATGGTTCACTTCAGCGCACTACTGGGCTATGCTCCTTGTGGGGACTACTACACAGGTGACTACTTTGACATAAAGGAGGGTGCATTTTGTCGCACTCAGCCCCAGCACACCCTCTATATGAAGCCAGATGAAGCCAGTATCCTCTACCGTCTCTTGTGCGCACCCTACTATTCGCTTGACACAATAAAGCTCAGCGGAGAGCAGAGGCGACACTTTCTCGATTCAATGATTGACTACTATGGCTTTCACAACCAGGCAATATTTTCGGTACGTTCTATCTCCATTCTCGGCAATATACTCTAGCAGTAAAGGGCAAAGGCACGAAAAATTGTTAGCCAAAAAGTATGGGACAATAGGGTGAGTGCTGATAAGGAAAAAAAAAATTTCTCAAAGTTATTAAATACTCACCAAAAATGAGTAACTTTGCCGTAATAAGGCTATTTATGTAGCCGCACATCCATAGAACATTCAATTATGAGCGACAGCAAAACAAGCATATCAAGAGGTTGTAGATTCTTCTTCACAGACGAAGGAAAACTCAACGCAAAGAATATATTGGGAGGACACAAAATGGAGGTCTACGACTGGGTAGACAAACTCCCTGCACCTTCGAACACCTATCCACAACTTGTGGAAGTACGATTCAAAAACACCCGTAAGGCATTCTACGAGAATACACCGAAACTTCCTCTAAAGAAGGGGGATATCGTTGCAGTAGAGGGCACTCCAGGGGTTGACATAGGCATTGTATCACTTACAAGCCAACTTCTCGTACACAAGCAAATGAAGCGTTCGAATCCGAAGTTTAATAAAAGTGAAATAAAAAAGGTTATACGTATAGCCAAGTCCATTGACATAGAGCGTTGGGGCGAAGCTATCTCTCGTGAGCATAAGACTATGATAGGGGCACGACAGCTCAGTGCTGAGTTGGGTCTAGATATGAAAATTGGCGATGTAGAGTTCCAAGGTGACGGTATGAAGGCTATCTTCTACTACATAGCTGATGGCAGGGTCGACTTCCGTGAGCTTATCAAAGTTCTCTTCGATAGGTTTAGGGTACGTGTAGAGATGAAGCAAATCGGAGCGAGACAAGAGGCTGGTCGTATCGGAGGTATTGGAGCCTGCGGTAGGGAGCTGTGTTGTTCGGGATGGATTAACCACTTCTCTACAATAGGCATCGGTGCAGCTCGTGCACAAGATATCTCTTTCAATCCACAGAAGCTAGCGGGACAGTGTTGTAAACTTAAGTGTTGTCTAAACTACGAAGTGGACTCATACCTAGATGCCAAGAAGTCTCTACCAAAGGTCAGCAGCCCACTAGAAGCAATGGACGGTATGTATTACCTAATAAAGACCAATCCTTTGACGGCTACGATGTACTTCTCACCTGCGCCTAACAACTTCTCTATACAGATTCCGCTATCTGCCGACAGAGTGCGTGAAATCCAGGCAATGAATAGCCGTGGCGAGAAGCCTATGCAAATCGAGGACGACAGAACACTAGCCATTAAAGAGCAAAAGCTAGAACCAGAACTGCAAAACATAGAACTCGAAGAGAGCCTAACTCGCTTCGACAAGAGAGGAGGAAATAAAGGTCGTAACCGCAAACGCCAAAATAACGCACAAAAAGCCAATGGCGATAAAGCAGCTCCAAAAGCGAAGGTAGGTCAAAAGCAAAATGCCGCACAGGGTTCTCAGGACAACCAAAAACAAGGGGGTCAAAAGGCTGCAAACCCTAAACAGAACGGACAAAAGCAGGGCAACCAGAACCAGGGGACTCAGCCAAATAATCAGAGACAAGGCACGCAACAAAATAATCAGCGTCAGGGAGCGCAACAGAACAGCCAAAAGCAAGGGGCACAACAGGACGGTCAAACTTCTGCTCGTCAGACTCCAGCAGCTCAAGCTAAAGGCACAAACGACGAGAACAAAAGCGCAAACAAAAATAACTTTAGAAACAAAAATCGAAACAACAATAGAAAACCAAAGGACAACAAAGAAGGTCAAGCCAGCGGCGAACAAAAACCAAAGGTAACAGAGGGCTAGATACCCCCCTCGGTTTTGTCTTTATTATTCGATACAGAAACTTTATGAAAAGAGCTATACTCTCACTGACAGTATGCCTTATATTTTGGGCGTGTAACACCCTGACACATTACAACGCAGCGTGTGATTTCGACTCAATGAAATGGAGCGTAGGGCAGAATGCAACATTTGAATTCTACCCTACTTCCACACTCAGCGAGGGTCATATCAAAATCGGGGTCAGACACGAGCTTTCACTTGTTGACACGACATTACACCTAGTCATCAGAACGTCAAATCCTCCGCTCAATACCACATACGCAGATACCCTGCCGATAAAGTTAATGAGAGGAAGGGGAAAACGAATACCTACAACAATACTTAACTATCGAGAAGGTGTAGTGTGGCAAAACACTGACAAACATACCATATCAATCAGTTGCCTCGAAGACATAGAGGGCATTATGGGAGTTAGCCTAGAGGTCGAGAACGCCCTGCCTAAGTAGGAAAGACACACTTCCCCACCTCTCCCCTACCTCTGACTCGGAGCTACCCAACGACTCGCCCCCTTATAACACACTTAAACGATAGTGCATTTTTTAAACTTTAAAACGCATATACTTTTTTTAGAAAGATATATAACACACAACTTTTTACGACAAAACTATGGGAAAAGATAAACTAAGGAAATTTGCAGAAAACCTCACCTTTCGATGTATGATTCAACCAGACTTCGAGGAGATTTTCCACAAAGACTATAAGCTAAAAGGACACTGGGCAAAAAATTTCTTTGGCAACGACAATCCCATAGTCCTAGAGCTAGGATGTGGCAAAGGGGAATATGCTGTTAACCTAGCGCAGAAATACCCCGAAAAGAACTTCATAGGCGTAGATATCAAGGGTGCACGTATGTGGCGTGGAGCAAAGAGCGCAACAGAGCTAGGACTTCCTAATGTGGCTTTCGTACGCACACGTATCGAGTTTATCGAATCGTTCTTTGGCACAGGAGAAGTGAACGAAATATGGCTCACATTCTCTGATCCAAGGCTTAAAGGCTCTCAGGCGCATAAACGCCTAACCTCACCGCAGTTCCTCACTCGCTACGCAACGTTCCTTAGCGACGAGGGAGTTATACACCTAAAAACCGATAGTGCACACCTGCACCACTACACTCGCCACGTAGCTCAGACAAACAACCTAGAGGTCGAGGAGTGTCTAGAAAATATCTATACCCTTGAGGATAATATGCCCGAACTTCTAACAATCCAGACCGCCTACGAAAAGAGATTTGTAGCCGAAGGGTTGCCTATCACATATTTTAGATTCAGACCAGGAGGTAAAAAGGAATTTATCACCGAAGAATTCTGGGGCGATAAAGCCGAGAAAAATCTAGACGAACAAAGAGTGGCGAACAATGAGGTCACAATCGACCCGAAATCGGGCTTTTGCTTTGGCGTTGTAAGGGCAATAGAGGCAGCCGAAACTCTACTCGAAGAGAAGAAGCAAAGCTACTCACTAGGCGAGATAGTGCACAATAATATGGAGACAGCCCGACTAGAGGCGAAGGGGCTTGAAATCATATCTCACAAAGATATGGAGTCGCTCGCTCCAAATTCCACACTACTTATAAGGGCACACGGCGAGCCGCCTTCAACATTCCTAAAAGCAAAGGAGCTTAGCCTAAATTTAGTTGACGCTACCTGTCCTGTTGTGGCATCCCTACAAACAAAAGTAGTCAAGGCGTGGGAGGCAATGCAAAAGATAGGGGGTCAGGTTCTCCTACTTGGCAAGCGTGGGCACAGCGAAGTGATAGGGCTTACAGGGCAAGTAAACGGCGATGTAAAGGTTATCGAAAGACTAGGGGATTTAGATGAACTAGACCTCACAACCCCGATAACTCTACTCTCGCAAACAACGCAAAGCATTAAACTATTCCACGACGTAGCGACAAAAATACGCCAAAACGCACCAGATCTAGACCAGGTGACAATCATAGACACGATATGCAGACAAGTAGCAGGGAGGAATCCGCACCTGAAAGAATTTGCCACTAAATTCGAGGTAATATACTTCGTGAGCGGTCGCCATAGCTCCAACGGCAAAGCTCTCTGGGAGGTATGCCGTGGGGCAAATCCAAAGACATACTTTGTAGAGAATGAGGAGGAGATACTACCCGAACAATTAGATGGTATTCGCACCATCGGGATATGCGGAGCGACCTCGACTCCCCTATGGCTAATGCAAAAAATTGCAAAAAAAGTAAAATCAATTGTTTGTATTTAAAAATTTTCACTACCTTTGTAGACCAAAGTCGCAATTTTCAGCACTCTAGAGCTACTTAAAAGCAGCTAAAAGGGGCTAAGAAATAAAAGCAACTGTACGAAAGGGGGCGTGGATTTAAAGTAAAGCCACAACCTATTGACAAAAAAGAAAATACACAAACTACATATAAAAATTTTAAAGAACAAAACAAAAAATGACTAAAGCACAAATAGTTAGCCAAATCGCAAAGAGCACAGGAATTGAAAAAGCACTAGTAATGGAAGTGGTAGAAAGTATGATGGAATGCGTAAAAGACTCACTTAAAGGTGGAGAAAACGTTTATCTTCGTGGCTTCGGTAGCTTTATCCTTAAGACTCGTGCAGAAAAGATTGCTCGTAACATCTCGAACAACACTTCTCTAGTAGTTCCAGCTCACCAAATTCCAGCATTCAAACCTGCTAAAGAATTTGCAAACCAAGTTAAAGAGACTCAAAAGGTAAAATAGTTTCTTTTTCCTCTAGAAAAAGAGCAATAGGACAATAACTTTTAGTATTAACATAAATAAAGCTTAAAACAATGCCAAGCGGAAAAAAAAGGAAACGCCATAAAATGGCTACCCACAAGCGTAAAAAACGCCTAAGAAAAAATCGTCACAAAAAGAAAAAATAGCCTAAAGTTTTAGTAAGGCAATTGTGATGTAATTTAAGAAGTATTTCTACTCTTTTTTTCATAAAAACTGAGAGATAAAACAAGGGTGTGAAACTTGAATACTTTTTTGTTTACTTTAAGTGAAGCAAAAAGGCGAATCGAACAAGTTCTTCTTCTAAACGTTTAAAAAAGGAAGAAACCTTATTCTTAAAAAGCACTAAAGAGATAGATCTTCTTTTGCTGCCCATTTTTTTTTAAAAGGGCAGAAAGATCTATCTCTCTTTCTATTCTAAAGAGGAGTGCGCAAAGACTCCTCTTTAACAAAAGAAAAATAAAAGGATTAAAGCCACCCCTAACTTTACATACCTTTGACCTTTCTTTACTCGGAGACTCCCTCTTCTGACCAGTACACTGGTGAAGGACTTAAAATATCTATAAAAAGAACAATTAAGTCCTATAACTCACTCTTCAGAATAGCACATTTTACAACAAAAGGCATATCACAACAGAACATACCTTATAACTTTGAAAAGCACTAGAGTGTTAACTGTCTAAAAAAAAGAGACTGTAATCTTAGGAACATTACCCCATTTTTATTGCTTCTTTAGCTACACGCACAAAAAAAGGAGAACGACAAAACTCCGCTAAAGAATCAAAATTTCGCAGATTATAGGAACTTAACTATTTTAGAGACCTTAAGGCAAAAAAAGAGTGACATATACTCCACCCATAAAAGTCACAATCTTAAAGCTGGCATCCCCCAAAAACCAGAAAAGGTTCTCACACAAAGCAGACACAAAGCAGGCACAAAGCAGGCACAAAGCTAAGGAAACAAAAAGATATTAAAAGGGCACAAAAAACTCTTTTACCCCATACTGCCACAACACTTCGACAAAGAACTATCGAGGTAGCAGTACACAAATTTAGGATATGCAACAGATACTTTTGCCAATAGAATGATATGCTTTTTTTTAAAAAAACAAACTTAACAAAGCTATATATACTTTCATATAATAATGACAAAAGAGCTAGTAATCAACAGCAGCGGATCTGATATGGATATCGCTCTGCTAGAGGATGGAAACCTAGTCGAACTTAACCAAGAAAGAGGTAGCGAGGGATTTGCCGTTGGCGACCTCTACCTCGGTAAGGTACATAAAATAATGTCGGGACTAAACGCAGCCTTTATAAACGTGGGCTACGAGAAGGATGCTTTCCTTCACTATCTCGACCTTGGGCCTCAGTTCCAAACACTACACAGAATCTCTAAAACAGCAGGAGCAGGCAAAAAGCTAGTAGATATCTCACGTGAGAAACTATCTGCGCCAATGCCTAAAGAGAACAAAATTTCGAACTTTCTAAAGACTGGAGACACGATTATCGTACAGATAACCAAAGAGCCGATATCGAGCAAAGGTCCACGCCTTACAACCGATATCTCGCTTGCGGGCCGTCACTTGGTGCTTATTCCTTTTTCGAATAAAATCCATATTTCACAAAAGATTCGTTCGTCAGAGGAGCGCAAAAGGCTTAAGGCTATCGTAGCGGATTTCCTTCCACGTAACTTTGGGGCAATTGTACGCACGGCTGCTCACAGCAAAACAAAGGAAGACATTGAGCTAGACATTAAAGATTTGCTAAAGAAGTGGCGCAAGGCTATGACCAAGCTTCAAAAAGCTAGTGCCCCGTCTCTACTATTAGGCGAGCAGAGCAGAGCCACAACAATACTTCGTGACCTACTAAGCGACAGCTTTGCTAATATCCATATTGACAATCCAGAGATTTTCCACACAATCAAAGAGTATATCTCTGCCATTGAGCCAGATGCCGAAAAAATAGTTAAACTCTACAAGGGTTCGATACCTATTTTCGATCACTACGGAATTACAAAGCAAATCAAACAACAGTTTGGGCGCACAGTTCCATTCAAGCGTGGAGCTTACCTTATTGTTGAGCATACCGAAGCACTACACGTTATAGACGTGAATTCGGGTAAACGTGCAAAGGCAGACGAGAACCAAGAGCAAAACGCTCTAGAGTGTAACCTAAATGCAGTACCAGAGGTGGCTCGTCAGCTAAGGCTTAAGGATATGGGGGGGATTATCGTTATCGACTTTATCGACCTTCACGTCGCAGTAAACCGTCAAAAGGTTCTCGAAGCTATGAAGATAGCTATGAGCGGCGACAGAGCTAAGCACAACATCCTTCCGCTTACGAAGTTCGGGCTAATGCAGATTACACGTCAGAGGGTACGTCCTGAGACCAAAATCACTATTACAGAGAGCTGCCCAACGTGTAAGGGTACAGGTCAAGTAAGTCCAACGCTACTTCTCGACGAACAAATCGAAAGCAGAATCGCCCAACTGACAGGAAGCAAAGAGCACAAGGGTCTTGTAATCCAAGCGCACCCTTATGTAGCATCGTTCCTGCTCAAAGGCTTCATATCGCTTAGAGCCAAATGGTCAAGACGCTACAAGGCTAAAATCAAAGTCATTCCTAACGACTCGCTTGGTATGATTGACTACAAGATATATGACAAAGAGGGCAACCAGCTCTAAGGCACTGGAGATTATAGGGGACATCTAAAAATTCCCTTTAAAACAAGAAAGGGGGAGTCCGTCCAAAAAGAACTCCCTCATATTTTTTCAAAGATTATGGAGACTCAAAGTGTAAAACAAAAATTGAACATTATCGGCAGCTCAAGTGCTTTTGATAGGGCAATTGAGGTGGCACTTCGTGTAGCTCCTACCGACCTTTCAATCCTCATTACAGGAGAGAGTGGCGCAGGTAAGGAGTTCTTTCCACAGATAGTGCACAACTATTCTGCTCGCAAGCATAACACATATATCGCCGTGAACTGTGGTGCTATACCAGAGGGAACAATAGACAGTGAACTTTTCGGACACGAGAAGGGCTCATTTACTGGGGCAACTTCCGAGCGCAAAGGATACTTCGAACAAGCAAACGGCGGAACTATATTCCTGGACGAAGTAGCCGAGCTACCTCTCACAACGCAGGTAAGGCTCTTAAGGGTTTTGCAGACTGGCGAATTTATGAGAGTAGGCTCTTCGAAGGTTCAGAAAACCGACGTAAGAGTTGTAGCTGCCACAAATGTAAATCTTCCTAGCGCAATAGCTACGGGTAGATTCCGTGAAGACCTCTTCTATCGCCTAAATACAGTGCCCATTACAGTACCTCCACTCAGAGAGCGTAGAGAGGATATAGCACTCCTTTTTAGACGTTTTGCCGCAGATATAGCCTCACAGTACAGAATGCCCGTAATTTCGCTTACAGCGCAAGCAAAGGCAATTCTGGAGGGTTACCGCTGGCCAGGCAATGTGCGTCAATTAAAGAACGTTGCAGAGCAAATTTCAGCCATCGAAACCACTAGAGAAATAGATGGCGAGACTCTCAGCAAATATCTTCCAGATGTTAACTCCACTACTCTACCGATACTAGCAGGTGCTTCATCTACTGGGTCTATACCCACAGATACAGAACGTGACCTACTCTATAAGCTATTCTTCGAGATGCGTGAGGAGCTAAATCAGCTGCGAGGTGTTGTGGCAGAGCTTCAAAGCGCACCTCTAAAGAGTGTATCCGAGACCCCTCGACACAAAAATGTACTAACCGAAGGATTCGAAAGGCTACAACATAACGACACTCCCCAGAACCTACTGAGCGATGACTTTGTATATGCAGAGGATATAAGCGATACGACTCAAGTAGTTGAGGAGGCAAAGCCAAAGACCAAAGAAGAACAGCTCAGAGCCTCTATAACAGCCGCTCTAGCCAAACATCGTGGAAGAAGAAAAGAGGCAGCAGCCGAACTATTTATGTCCGAGAGAACGTTATATAGAAAGATTAAGGATTTAGGTATAGAATAGCCCAAAATCCACAACAGTCCTCCACTCTCTCCCACCTGAGCATAGCAAAGGCAATAGAGGGGCAAGGGAAGGGCAAAAATAAGGCATAGGGAGAGGGAGGGATACAAGGAGAGTAAAGGCACAAGGAGAAGCAGAAGGAGAAGCAGAAGCAGAGAACTAAAACAAAAAAGAAGAAAGACAAGATAAACACAAAAACAAAGATAAATCAAAGGATTATGCAAAAGACAAAACTAGCCATAATATCTGCCCTAGCCCTAGTGGTTATAGGGCTTGTGGGATGCACTATTCGTTTTTCGTTCTCGGGGGCTTCGATATCTCCCGATGTAAATACTGTCAAAGTAGATTACTTCCCGAATATGGCAGCAATGGTTACCCCTATTTTGAGTCCTACACTTAACGACGCACTTGTCCAAAAGATTCAAAATCAAACTCGCCTCCAGTTCGTAAACGAGAACCCCGATGTATATTTCGAGGGGCAGATTGTAGACTATTCGAGTAAACCTGTGGCAATCTCGGGTGACGAATATGCAGAGACTAACCGTCTGACGATAGCCGTGCAGGTGAAATTTACAAATATTGTAGAGCCTAACCTATCGTTTAGCAAGAGCTTCTCCGCCTATGCCGACTTCCCTAGTACAGATATGCTTACCTCAGTTGAGAGTTCTCTTATCCCAGAGATTTGTACTCAGCTAGTGGACGACATATTTAACGCAGCCTTCGCAAACTGGTAGAACATTTTTTTGGGAGAGATAAAGGTAACTTCTAAGAACTGGACTTTAAAAGCGAGTTATTAGAACTCCCCTTAAACAAAGCGACTGACCCTTAACCCCTTTTTTATCGGAAAGTCCCCTCCCTAAAACAAACAAAAGCAAATGACAATTAACGACATCACACAGAACCCCGCACTTGCTCAAACCCCCGAAGCAGCGCAGCTAATTCAAGAGACACTCACACAGTATCCCTACTTTACCCTTGCAAGGATTTATGGGGTATGGGCAGGCACTGAGTCCAAGAACTCTACATCGCTACTTTCGCTACTAGTGTCACCAGCCGCTACGCTCTATCCTCCGAGGGAAAAAGTCAATTCTTTGGAATTAATTTCAAATTCTTCACAACTGGAGAACATCGACCTTGCCGCACCCTATATGAATGAAAATCACGAAGCTATGAGCGAAACTCTAGCAAAAATTTACATCTCACAAGGAAAATTTTTAGAGGCAATCGAAGTTTATGATAAACTTTGTTTGAAAAATCCCGAAAAAAGTACTTACTTTGTAGTCCAAAAAGAAAATTTGCTTACCTATATAGAAAACGAAAAAATTAATTTAAACTTTTAAAATATGTATATCTTTCTAATCGTACTTATCTTTATTGCAAGTGCACTACTTGTGCTTTCAGTTCTTGCCCAAAACCCAAAAAGTGGTATGGCAGCAAACTTTGGTGCTTCGAATGCCGTAATGGGTGTTCGTCAAACTGCATCATTTCTTGAACGCTTCACTTGGGGTCTAGCTGTTTCTATCGTTGTTCTTAGCTTGGCTGCTACTATGGCAATGCCATCTGGTGATATCAGCCGCTCGAAAGAGGCTACACAACTAGAGCAAATGATCGGTGGTAGCTCAGAGGGTAGCAACGCTTTTGGTGCTCCAGCAGTGACTAATGAAGCTGCAACAGCTAGCGATATCGTTATTGACTCGACTATTCAATAAGTCCTTTAGCTTTACTTAAGAGCTAGAAAACCTCTGAGAAGATTATAAAAAAACATAAAAGTGCGTTCGGATATACCGTTCGCACTTTTGCTGCATAACAACAAAATTTATAGACTCCGTTTCAAAATCTATGGCTAAAAGTGCTGGTGCATCATTCGAGAACTCACGCAAAAATTGCGCTGAAATCATTCATAACGCTGAGAGTGGCAACTACTCCCAGGTCTACCTATTGCACGGCACTGAGGGCTACTTTATTGACAAAATAGAGGGCTATATCACCGAAAACTCACTGAACGAAACAGACAAGTCATTTAACCTAACGGTTGTCTACGGCAAGGAGACTACTGGCAAAGACGTAGTGGCTCTCGCACGTCGCTACCCTATGATGGCTGAACGTCAGGTAATCGTTGTCAGAGAGGCACAAACTATGCGTGGCATCGAGGATATAGCACACTATCTAGCCTCGCCGCTACAATCCACAGTTCTAGTTATTGCCCACAGAGACAAGGCGATGGACAAACGCAGCTCACTTTATAAGAAGTTTAGCAGCTGCAAAGGAGCAGTACTGTTCGAGAGCGTGCCGCCTCGTGAATGGGAGGTCGGAAAATTTATCACAGATGTTCTAGCCCAGTGGAAGCTCAAAGCCGAACCAGCTGCCGTAGCCATAATCTCTGAGAATATAGGCTGCAATCTGATTCGTATCTCTCAGGAGATTGAGAAGCTACACACACGCCTAGGCAGCGACCCAAACCATATAATCACAACTGGCGATATAGAGGACAATATCGGCATTTCGAAATCGTTCAATAACTTTGAACTCTGCAAGTCTCTTTCGTACAAGAAATTTGACAAGGCTCTACGCATTGCCGAGCACCTGAGTGCAAACCCCAAAGAAAGCCCCATTGTCCTAACAATAAACGCCCTGTTTACGCACTATCAGCGTATCACAACGCTAGGCTTCATTCGCTACAAAGCCTCACGCCTATCGACAGCTATGCCATCGGATATGGAGCTAGCCAAACGTCTAAAACTTCCTAGCCCCTTCTTCCTTGATGAATATAAGTCGGCTATAAACCACTACTCTCTTTCGAGTTGTGTTATGATTCTAGGGCTTCTGCGCACGTGGGATGGCAAGACCAAGG
This sequence comes from Rikenellaceae bacterium, assembly GCA_044433515.1. Classification (GTDB taxonomy): domain Bacteria; phylum Bacteroidota; class Bacteroidia; order Bacteroidales; family Rikenellaceae; genus Mucinivorans. The sequence goes on from JAWXTN010000015.1 coordinate 41,361, forward strand.
GCATAGACACAGGGTCGGCAGAGGACTCTGAACTTCTACGAGATTTAATCCTCCGTATTTCCGTAAGCTAACGGGGAGAGGGCAATACGTTTTATGTTCTTGCCCTATACATCTCTATACAGACCTTTGCATATAATCCCTTCTATATCCTAATCCTATACTTCTGCAAACGGCTATCGAGCATCTCAGTAGGGACAATTGTCTTGACCCCCTCTGCCACAATATTTAGCATCCTTTCCCTTACAAAATCACGACGTACAACGAGAGACACTTCCCGATTAGGGCAAGGCGAGATAACCCTGCGCAAGAACTTCTGCTGCTCAGAGCTAAGGAACTGCACGTGAAGTTGAGGTATAAGGGTATATCCTCCATTACTCTCGACAATACGCACCAAAGTGTCAATACTCCCAGCCTCATAGACAACACTCTCTCCAAGCTCAGAGCCACAAATATCCAACACCTGACTACGAAGGCAATGCCCCTCCTGCAAAACCCACAAATTCTCACTCTTTAGCCCCGAAGACTGAAGCTCCTCAGAGCTTAGCATATCAACTGAATCGGGCGATATATAGGCAACAAAATCCTCGTAATAAACTGGCACTTCGAGTAGCGAGTCATCCCCGATAGGAGTAGACATAAGAGCCATATCTATCTCTGCATTGTGAAGCTCCTCCACAAGAACAGAGGTGCGAGCCTCAACAATCGAAGGGATAATCGAAGGATGGCTCTCCCTAAGAAACGAAATCAAACGAGGAACTATATAGGGGGCAATCGTAGGTATAATCCCGATGCGGAGTTGGCCTGATTCTTGCTCCCTAACACTTAGTAGGCTCTCTCTAAGCTGCGCTACGTTGTAGAGTATGACCTTCGCTTGATTCAAGATTTCTCTGCCCTGAGGTGTTGGAGAGATAGGTTTCGTGGCTCTATCGAAGATAACCACATCTAGCTCGCTCTCCAGCTTTTGAATCATTGCGCTGAGTGTACTTTGCGTTACTGAGCACTGCGAGGCAGCCTTAATAAACTGACCTGTACGCTCTACTGCCACTATATATTCCAACTGTTGTAATGTCATTGCCGTAAAAAAAAGTTCTAAAATATTAATACTAATTCCGTGATAGCCACACCTTGAGAGGAAGGCGCAAAAAATAGCTATCGTTTTTATCAATACAAAGATACATAAATTCTATTTGACAAATACCATAATTTGCAATAATTTTGCAGTGTCAAAGAGATTCAGACTTTAGACAACGAACAGACAACGAAAAGACAGCGAACAGACAGCGAACAGACAACGAACAAAAATAATAGATAATTTAAAAAATAATAACACAATTTAAAACAACTTAAAACTATGCAATCAATCATCAATTCACAACTTCCAGAATTTTCAGCTAACGCATTCCAAAACGGCGAATTCAGAACAATTACAAACAAGGATCTAGAGGGCAAGTGGTCAATCTTCTTCTTCTACCCAGCGGACTTCACATTTGTATGTCCTACTGAGCTTGTAGATATGGCAGACAAATATGCAGAGTTCCAGAAGATGGGCGTAGAGGTTCTATCGGTTAGCACTGACACACACTTCGTTCACAAAGCGTGGCACGACACATCTGATAGCATCAAAAAGATTAACTACCCTATGCTAGCTGACCCAACAGGTTTCCTTAGCCGTGCATTTGGTGTAATGATTGAAGAGGAAGGTATGGCATACCGTGGCACATTTGTAGTGAACCCAGAGGGTCAAATCAAACTTGCAGAGATTCAAGACAACAGCATCGGGAGAAACGCTGACGAACTTATGCGTAAGGTTAAGGCTGCACAATTCGTAGCATCACACGACGGTGAAGTTTGCCCAGCAAAATGGAACGAAGGCGCAGAGACACTTGTTCCAAGCATCGACCTAGTAGGCAAAATCTAAAGAACACTTCCCTTAATATCTTCGAGGGACTTTCCCTTTAAGAGCATCTTTTTGGGGTGGAGTTTAACAAAACCTCACCCCTATTTCTCATCCCAAAGCCCCCTTTTTTTCTAACCCTTAAAAACTCAAAGCATACGACAATGTTAAACAGCGCACTAAAAGAACAACTAAAAGGCATATTTGCCCCACTAGAGGCAAACTACACCTTAGAAGTGGAGTCAAATCCATCACATCCTAAGTACTCGGAACTTGTAGAGCTAAGCTCTCAAATGGCTGAGTGCTCAGATAAAATCACCCATAAGGTTACAGAAGGAAAGAACCTTAGGCTAAATATTCTAAAGAATGACGAGCCGACAGGTGTATCTTTTAGGGCTGTACCGACAGGACACGAATTTAGCTCTCTAATCCTCTCTGTAATGAACGCAGATGGAAAAGGGAAGAATATACCAGACGAGTACACAATCGAGCGTATAAAGGCATTAAAAGCCCCTATAAAGCTCACTACCTATATGTCACTCACCTGTACCAATTGTCCAGACGTAATCCAGACCCTGAACCTCTTTACACTTTTAGGAAGTGGCATCGAGCACGAGGCAGTGGATGGAGCAATAAACGCTGAGGAAGTCGATTCTCTAGGCATCCAGGCTGTACCAACAGTCTATGCCGACGGCGAGCAACTTCACGTGGGCAGAGGCTCACTAAGCGATTTACTAGACAAGCTTGAGGCAAAGTATGGTTCTGAGACCACAGCACTCGAAGCTGGCGAGTCAATCTACGACGTAATCGTAGCAGGGGGTGGGCCTGCGGGTATTACATCTGCGATTTATCTTGCTCGCAAGGGTCAAAATGTGGCGGTAATAGCCGAGCGTATCGGAGGGCAGGTTAACGAAACTGTAGCCATCGAAAATATACCATCGGTTAAGTACACCACTGGTGCAGAACTAGCCAGCGACCTAAAGGCACAGGCAGCGGAGTATGGCGTAGCACTGCTTGAGAACAGGGTAATGGAGAGTTTCTCAGTCGAAGAGGGCAAGAAGATAATAACAGTTAAGAGCGGACACACCTACTCTGCACCACAGCTAATCATTGCCACAGGGGCTAAATGGCGTAGACTAGGCATCGAAGGCGAGGCGGAGTATATCGGGCGAGGTGTAGCGTTTTGTCCTCACTGCGACGGTCCTCTCTTTAAGGACAAAGTCGTGGCAGTCATAGGAGGCGGTAATTCAGGTATCGAAGCTGCCATAGACCTAGCAGGTATTTGCCAGAAGGTTGTAGTACTCGAATTTATGGAGACTCTTAAAGCCGACAGCGTACTACAATCTAAGCTGCGCAGCCTTGGCAATGTAGAGATTTACACTAATACACAAACCACTCGTATCCTTGGAGACGACAAGAAGGTCACAGCCATCGAAATAAAGAACAGAGAGAGCGAAACTCTTAGCGAGATATCACTTGACGGTGTATTTATCCAGATAGGGCTAAGCGCAAATTCTGAGCTATTCAAAGATGCAGTGGAGACAAACCGTATTGGCGAGATTCTCACAGACAAGAGTTGCCGCACTGCCGTACCAGGCATCTATGCAGCAGGAGACGTTAGTGATGTAGCCTACAAGCAAATTGTAATTTCAATGGGCGAAGGAGCTAAAGCAGCACTATCGGCATTCGACGACAAGATGCGTGGCGAGATAGCATAGTCTTTTCATAGACATAACATAAAGGGGAGTTCTAGACAATTCTAGAACTCCCCTTATATTTATACACGCCCTTTAAAAGGCTTATAATATTAATTCAGACGTAGCTTCTGACCCACTCGAATAGTAGAACTAGAACTGATATTGTTCAAACGACAAAGCTCGCTCACCGAAGTACCGTTACGTTGAGCTATAACCGAGAGAGTGTCGCCACGCTTTACAGTATATGTAACAGGTTTTAGAGAATCCGTTGCCGATGTACTTGTACCATCAGAGCTTTTTTCGTTAGAAGCGAGAGCTTCCTTGCTCTTAGTCGTCGTAGGGCGTATTCCGTCACGCACAATAAGTCGCTGACCAATGCGCAGTGTAGAGGTAGATTTTATACCATTCAAGCGGCACAGCGTAGCCACTGTCGTGCCATTGCGAGAGGCAATCTTAGAGAGCACATCGCCGCTGCGAACAACGTAATACTTAATGCTTAGCTCCTCTATAATATCTGCTTCACGTTCCTCTGCATCGTCATTATTCGAAGCGAAGATACGTCCGTTACGCTTAGTTATATAGAGGTTTTTATCTTGATGTGAGTGTGTTTTAGTATTAATCACTAGATTTGGATTGATGTAGTTCCCTGCCACACGCACTTCGAAGTGCAAGTGCGAACCAGTCGAACGTCCAGTATTTCCTCCCAGAGCTATCACATCACCTGCACGCACCACGTCATTCACATCCACTAGGAGTTTAGATGAGTGTGCATATACTGTCTCCAGTCCGTTATAGTGGTGCAAAACGATACAGTAGCCATATCCGCCATAGTATCTTGCTACACGCACAACGCCATCAAACGCTGCATAGATATTATCTCCTGTCTGCACCTTGATATCAATACCTGCGTGCATACGTTTTTTTCGCCACCCATAAGGAGAGGTAACATAGGAAACAGTATCGGTAGGATAATGAAATTCCGAAGAGTCCATATCTCTGAGCATTAGCATCAAATCGTCCACTTCCATATTCTTGTACTCAGCCAGCACGATAGAGGTGCACTGCTCAGGCGAGAACCGAATCATACTTACACTATCTTCGCACTGAGGAATTTCGATAACATCTGCAAGAGCTTCCTCTTCGCACATTTCGTCATCCATATAGACTTCATTATAAAGAGTATCGACACACTGAGCATCGTTTTGAGCAAATAGGAGAGCCTCTTGTGCTTCCTTTTCCTCTTGCGCCTTAAGGGCAGCTTCAGCGAGGTCTACATTTGAGGATGTTTGTTTAGAGTCTTTATTAGCGTAAATAGATGTGTACTGCGTACAGGCAGTCATAGCAATGGCGAGTGAAAGTGCCACACCACAGAATATAGCTTTTGCGATAGTGCTTCGTGTCATTAGCGAAAAACGGTCTTACAAATAGTTTAGGATGAATATTAAGAGTACAAAGTTAATAAAAAAAATAAAGCGTAGTTATATATTTTTATTTTTATTTCCGAAAAATTCTTCTTAAGGGAGAGAGGGAGAGGGAGAGGGAGAGGGAGAGGGAGAGGGAGAG
>JAWXTN010000016.1:0-45743 GCA_044433515.1 Rikenellaceae bacterium
TGTAGGTTGTAGGGTGTAGGGTGTAGAGTGTAGAGTGTAGAGTGTAGAGTGTAGAGGTGTAGAGGGGGTGGGGCTAGTGGGAGGACTGCCTTAATTTTGTGGGTTTGTGAGGAAATTCCATTTTTTTTAGTATTTTTGTATTAGAAATATTTAGAAACACTTATAAACTAACAAAAAATGCGAAAGAAATTATTTCTCTCTTGTGCTCTTGTGGCATCTTCTCTGATGCTCCACGCACAAGACTTCCAGATTACCTCTAAGGGGTATTTCAAAAACAAAGGGGTCGATGTTATGGCATACGACGATATCTATCCAGACGGACACCAAGGCGGTATATCGCTTATTATGAATGGTAATCGTATCGCTAGTAATGGCGATATAAGACTTGAACCTACGCCTGGACAGTGGCAGCCTACGCCGAAACAACTCTCACGTGAGGTTTCGGAAAATAACATTAAAGCTACCCTGTGCTTTCCTGACTCGTCGCTACACCTAACGGGTTTTAATCCTAAACTTTATCCGAACCTTGTCTTCCACTACGATGTGAATGTGAGAAGCGTGGACGGAGCTATCGAAGTGACCGTTGACCTTGACCGCCCTATCCCTGAAGAATATATCGGACAAGTAGGCTTTAACTTCGAATTTTTCCCTGGCTCGCTCTTTGGTAAACCGTGGATTATGGACGATAAAAGCGGTATCTATCCTCAGCAGGCTAATGTGCCACTTGACTTTAAAAACTCTAGCTATGACAATCTAGGAGACTTCCATAACCCAGAGAAGCCTCTTGCGGATGTCGAGCTTATGAAAGATGAGCCTTTCTCACCGTTTTTGAGTGACGAGATTATCGCTTTGCCTTATGCCGTTGGTCGCAAGTTTACCTCTTGCCCTAATGATCCTTATAATAAAGTTACGATTGAGAGCTTTACGGGCGATTTGGAGCTTATAGACGGTAGGGTTAACCATACTAATGGCTGGTTTGTGCTTCGCAGTGCAATTGCTGCGGGTGCGACAAAGGGTGCTGTTAGGTGGGTTATAACTCCTAATATCGTAGAGGACTGGATGTATGAGCCAGTTGTTCAAGCCTCGCAGGTGGGCTACCATACTGCTCAGCACAAAGAAGTCGTTGTGGAGCTTGACGCTAGAGACACAAACTTTAAAAATATTAAAATCGTAAAGTTCGATGCCGATGGCGAAACTGTTGTTAAAGATATCGAACCTACACAGTGGGGTAGCTTCCTTCGTTATACCTATCTAAAGGCTGACTTCTCGGATATCACAGAGGAGGGGCTATATCAAATTAAATATGGTGAGTCTCAGTCGTCGGTATTCCGTATTGCAAGCGATGTTTATCAAAGAGGCGTGTGGCAGCCAGTTCTTGAGTACTTCTTGCCTGTACAGATGTGTCATATGAGAGTTAATGACAGATATCGTGTATGGCACGATGTGTGTCATATGGACGATGCTCAGATGGCTCCTGCGTGTGATCATATTGATGGTTACTCACAGGAGGAAGGTCTTTCTAAGTTTAAGCCTTTCGAACAGGTGGAGGGCGTGAACATAGGCGGTTGGCACGATGCTGGTGACTTTGACCTTAGAGTCGAGTCTCAGTCGGGCGAATGCTATATTATGACCCTTGCACAGGAGGCATTTAATACGCAGCTAGATGTTACGTCGATAGACTATGAAAAACTTGTGACAGAAATTCACCTGCCAGACGGCAAGAACGATATGTTGCAGCAAATCGAAAATGGCGCACTGACTGTTGTTAATGGCTATTTGGCACTAGGTCGTCTCTATCGTGGTATTATCTGTCGCTCGCTTCGTCAGTATGTCCTTTTGGGCGATGCTGCGGCTATGACTGACGGTGTTAAGGGTAACGACGATGACCGCTGGATTTTCACAGAAAATAACCCTAAGCGTGAGCTTCAAACGGCAGCTAATATGGCGGCTACTGCTAGGGCTCTCGAAGGCTTTAATGATACGCTAAGCGTTCACTCGCTTGTGATTGCCGAGGCTCTATTCGAAAAGGTTGACGCTACAACGGCAGGGGTTCAGAAGGTGCACGCTGCTACTGAGTTGCTCCTTACAACAGGTAGCACAAAATACTCTGATTATCTGATTGACAATGTCGACTTTATCGTCGCTAATATCAAAGATTGCGGATGGTTTGTGGCGAGAGCTGAGCGCAAAATTGCTGAGATGAAGGGCGCAAAGGCTAAGAAATTCTCTAAGAAGTTTCTTGCGGCACTCCCTGCTCTTAGCGAGTCTATTATGAAGCAGGCGGCTGCTACGCCTTATGGCATTCCTTATAACCCAGGTATCTGGGGCGCAGGCTGGGGTATCCAAGAGTTTGGCTTTGAGCAGTTCTTCTTGGTGGATAGCTATCCAGAGATTTTTAGTGATGCTCCAGTATATGATGCACTAAACTTTGTGCTGGGTTGTCACCCTGGTTCGAACACTATTTCGTTTGCTTCGGGAGTGGGTGCTCAGTCGGCTATCGTTGGCTATGGTTTGAACCGTGCGGACTGGTCGTATATCCCTGGTGGTGTTATCTCTGGTACGGCTCTTATCCGTCCAGACTTCCCTGAGCTTATGACCTTCCCATATATTTGGCAACAGACTGAGTATGTAATGGGCGGTGGCTCATCACACTATATGTTCCTTGTTCTTGCGAGTGATTATTTGTTGAATAACAAATAGTAAAGTAGGAAATATACTGCCATAGAAAGTGGCAGAAATCTAGTCCCCAGAACTTCATCCTTAAGAGATAGGTTCTGGGGACTTCTTTTATTTTGTGCTGCTGTGTAGATAAGTCGTAATAATTCATTATCTTTGCGCCCTGAAAAAGGGGGATATATGTTATATCTTTTTAAAAATTTGAGAATACTTAATTATATGATAACAGTTTCGAATCTAGAGGTTCAGTTCGGTAAGAGAGTCCTGTTTAAGGACGTTAATTTGAAGTTTACGCCAGGCAATTGCTATGGCGTTATTGGTGCTAATGGGGCAGGGAAGTCTACCTTTCTGAAGGTTCTCAGCGGCGAGATTGACCCTTCGAGGGGGAATGTTAGCTTTGGCTCAGGCGAGAGACTTTCGGTGCTTAAACAGGATCACTTCGAATTTGACGAGTGTACGGTGCTTGACACTGTGATGATGGGGCATACTGTCCTTTGGGATATTATGCAAAAGAAGAATGCTCTCTATGCCAAAGAGGACTTCACGGAGGAGGATGGACTTAAGGCTGCTGAGCTAGAGGAAAAGTTTGCGGAAATCGAGGGGTGGAATGCCGAAAGTGATGCGGCTATGCTCCTTAGTGGGCTAGACGTGAAGGAGGCTTGGCACTATGAGAAGATGGGGAATTTGAATGCTAAGGATAAGGTGCGTGTGCTTCTTGCACAGGCTCTCTTTGGAAAACCCGATAATTTGCTTCTCGATGAGCCTACAAATGACCTTGACCTTAAGACAATCACGTGGTTGGAGAATTACCTTGCTAATTACGAGAATACAGTACTTGTTGTGTCACACGACCGTCACTTCTTGGACTCGGTTTCGACCCATACGATTGACATTGATTATAGCGATATAAATCTCTTTTCGGGCAATTATAGCTTCTGGTATGAGTCTAGTCAGCTAGCCGCTCGTCAGCAGGCTCAGCAGAACAAAAAGGCTGAGGAGAAGAAGAAGGAACTTCAAGAGTTTATTGCACGCTTTAGTGCCAATGTGGCAAAGAGTAAGCAGACGACTTCACGTAAAAAGATGCTAGAGAAACTTAACGTTGAGGAGATTAAGCCCTCTATGCGTAAATACCCTGCTATTATTTTCCAGATGGAGCGTGAGCCTGGTGTGAAGGTTTTGTCGGTTAATAACCTTTCGAAGGAGATAGATGGCGAGGTTCTTTTCAGTAATATTTCTTTCACTGTGGAGAAGGGCGATAAAGTTGTAGTGGTGTCACGTGAGCCTAGGGCGGTGACGGCACTTCTGGAGATGATAGCAAAGAGCGAGGAGCTTGACGAGGGTATGGTCGAATGGGGTCAGACTATAAATTATGCCTATCTGCCGTTTAATAATTCGGAGTTTTTCAATAGTAGTTTGAGTATTGCGGATTGGATTTCGCAGTATTCTTCGGATACTTCTGAGCTCTTTATCAGGGGCTATCTCGGAAAGATGCTCTTTAGTGGTGAGGAGATTTATAAGCGTGTGGATGTCTTGTCGGGAGGGGAGAAGATGAGATGTATGATTTCTAAGATGATGATTCAGAACCCTAATATGGTTATTCTGGATTCTCCTACAAACCATTTGGATTTGGAGAGTATTCAGGCGTTTAATAATAGTCTGATGAGTTATAATGGAGTTGTGCTTATGACCTCACACGACCACGAGTTCATAAATACTGTGGCTAATCGTATTATTGAGATTACGCCAAATGGTATGGTCGACAAGTATATGGATTACGACGATTTTATTACTGATGAGGCTGTGGCGGCTCGCTTAGAGGCGATGTATTCTGATTCTAATGATTAGTGATTAATTATTAATGGGGCTTTCGCTTCTGTTTGTTATGATGTGGTGCTAGCTTCTAATTCTATAAAATATTATGAGGGATTCTTCGGGCTTTTCGAAGAATCCCTCATTCATTTTAGTTGTCTGCTTTGTGCAGCTCCATTGTAGTTTTGTTATAGCTTTGTTATAGCTGTTTTGTAGCTCTTTTATAGCTTTGGTATAGAGCTTAGGTGTAGCTTTGTTATAAGCTCTTTTATAGCTTTGGTTCTAGTACTTTGCTGCTTGAGCCTTGATGAACTCCTCGTCCTCGAAGTAGTTTATACGCATCGCAGCCTTTACCTCGCTTAGAGTTGCAGCAGCTGCCGATTGTGCGCACTCGCTTCCCTCTTTCAAAATTGCATAGATATTCACGATGTCCTTCTCTAATTCTTTGCGACGAAGACGAATAGGCTCTAAGAACTCTTGAAGAACTGCCTCCAAAAAACGCTTAACCTTTACGTCGCCTAGACCCCCACGCATATAGTGTGCCTTAAGCTCGTCGAGGTTTGGATAATCTGGTAGGTATTTCTCGAAATGCTCTGGTTTGCAGAATGCGTCGAGATATGTGAATACACAATTGCCCTCTACCTTGCCTGGGTCAGTAACCTTCAAGTGGTCAGGGTCAGTGTACATACTCATAACTTTCTTGCGAACATCCTCTGCACTGTCCGAAAGATATATGCAGTTGCCTAGTGATTTACTCATCTTTGCCTTGCCGTCAGTGCCTGGTAGACGCAAACAAGCTGCATTCTCTGGCAACATAATCTCTGGCTCTACAAGCACTGGCGAATACACCGAATTGAACTTACGCACAATCTCATTGGTCTGCTCTAGCATAGGTTTCTGGTCTTCGCCAACTGGTACGTGTGTAGCCTTAAATGCCGTGATATCCGATGCCTGGCTAATAGGGTAAGTGAAGAAACCCACTGGAATACTAGTCTCAAAATTGCGAAGCTGTATCTCGGTCTTAACCGTAGGATTACGTTGTAGGCGTGAAACAGTCACAAGGTTCTGATAATAAAAAGCTAGCTCACACAACTCAGCCACGTGTGACTGAATAAATATCGTGCTCTTAGCAGGGTCTATACCGCAAGAAAGATAGTCAAGCGCTACCTCAATAATGTTCTCACGTACCTTATCAGGGTTCTCCGCATTGTCCGTCAATGCCTGAGCGTCGGCTATCATTATGAAAATTTTGTCGAACTCTCCCGACTCCTGCAACTCAACTCTGCGACGAAGCGAACCTACATAGTGACCAAGGTGCAAACGACCCGTTGGGCGGTCACCCGTAAGTATAATTTTCTTACTCATAAATAATTGTGTTATATCGTTTTTTAAAAAAAAAATTGTATAGATTTATTGTCTTTCTTTTTTTGCTCTTTCTTTCTTTCTTTCTTTCTTTCTCTCTCTCTCTCTCTCTCTCTCTCTCTCTCTCTCTCTCTCTCCCCCCCCTCCTAGTCGAGTCTTTAAGAGAAGAGCTTAATTATATCATTACCATTTGCCAGTAGCACTAGACCGATAATCAAAACAAAGCCTACAAGCTGTGCTGTCTCCATAAACTTTTGAGACGGTGCACGACCCACAATCATTTCGTAGATTATGAAAATTAGGTGTCCGCCGTCAAGTGCAGGGATAGGCATAATATTCAGTGCGCCAATCATTATCGAAAGGAGAGCCGTAATGTTCCAGAACTTGTACCAGTTCCACTCGTTCGAGAAAATCTTACCCATTGTTATGAACCCCCCAACGCCCTTATAGGCTTCGGTCTCAGGCGAGAAAATTAGACCCAACTGATCGAAATAGCCAGCCAACTGCTCAATACCTCTATTGATGCCGTGTGGAATCGCCTCGAAGAAGCTATAATGCTTCTCTGTCACTGGGTAGATGTTTAGAGGTAGAAGCTGAACTCCGATACCGCCATTGTTGTCGAGAGCAAGTGTTACTGTCATAGCCTCGCCTTCACGCACTAACTCTACAATGATAGAGTCAGATGCAGAGCGTTTAAAAGCTGTGCGGAACTCATCGGCAAAAAACATCTTTCTGCCATTTACCGCTACCAGAGAGTCGCCTGCTGCAAGTACTTCGCTATTAGCAGCCGTGGCTACCTCTGCGATGACAAAAGGCACACGAGGGGTTACAAAACCGCCCTCTTTTAGTAGCGCACCGACCTGCTCGCCAGTGATGCTAACTGTTACCTCCTTGCCGCCTCTATCGACGAGAACATTGCGCTTGCTGCTCAGCAAGATTTCTTGTGCTAGAAGTGCGCTATTTTCGACCTCTACGCCGTCTATCGAGATTATTTTGTCGCCATTAGCAAAGCCAATCTCTTGGGCTGTTTGGCTAAATTCATAACCGCTATGGATGTCCTTTGTGCTGATATAGCTCTCGCCATAAACCCACGAAACGCCAATGTAAATTACCGCTGCAAGGATAAAGTTCATAACAACACCGCCGACGATAATCAGCAGACGCTGCCAAGCCTTCTTCGAGCGGAACTCCCAAGGTTGTGGCTCCTGCTTCATCTGCTCTTTATCCATCGACTCGTCGACCATTCCTGCAATCTTAACATATCCACCCAGTGGAATCCAACCGATACCGTAGGTCGTCTCGCCATACTTCTTCTTTAGAAGCGAGAATTTCCAGTCAAAAAAGAGGTAAAATTTCTCTACTCTACATTTGAATAATTTTGCAAATAAAAAGTGTCCGCACTCGTGGATAATTACTATCAGAGAGAGGCTCATAAAAAATTGAAGAATCTGAATAATCATAATTTAATAAAGGTTTTATAGTCGCCCGATTACTTCACCAGCCTTGTAGCGAGTTTCTGCATCGGTTTCGAAAATTTCGTTGATATTTGTTAACTTATTATTGTTGTGATTTAAAAGGCATTCACTTATGACTGCGGTAATATCCGTGAACTTAATCTCAGAGCGAAGAAATGCTTCGACAGCTACTTCCCCTGCTGCATTAAGAACAGTTGGCGCAAGTCCTCCCTGCTCTAGTGCTGAGATAGCTAGCCCTAGACAAGGATAACGCTCTGTGTCGGGCTTCATAAAGGTTAGGCTAGAGGTTATAAACGGGTCGAAGCTTTGCAGTCCACTCACCGCCATACGCTCGGGGTAGGTTAGGGCGTACTGAATCGCTAGGCGCATATCTGGATAGGATATTTGCGCTTTGATGCAATTGTCCTCAAACTCAACAGCCGAATGTATGATACTCTGTGGGTGTATAACGACCTGTATCTTATCGGCACCGACTCCAAAGAGGTGAGCCGCCTCGATAACTTCAAAACCTTTATTGAGCATTGTAGCCGAGTCTACTGTTATACGCTGCCCCATATCCCATACGGGATGACATAGAACCTCCTTCGGGGTTACATTCTTTAGCTCAGAGAGAGGATAATCTCTTAATGAACCGCCCGAAGCTGTCAGAAGTATTCGCTTAAGAGGTGTTACCTCGCCTACTAGACATTGGAAAATAGCTGAATGCTCAGAGTCGATAGGCATTATATCCACGCCATATTCCTTGGCAAGGGGCATAACTATATCTCCTCCCACAACCAAACTCTCTTTGTTGGCTAGTGCTATACGCTTTCGGGCTTTGATAGCGGCAATTGTAGGGGCTAACCCTGCAAAGCCTACTACGGCAATGACCACAGTATCGACAGCCTTGTTGCCTACTACTTCTTCAAGAGAGTCCACGCCACAGTGAATCACAGTGTCTCTGCCACTGAGGGCTTCACGAAGTTTGCCGTAGTGTAAGTCATTGGCAATAACGATATGTGGGACATTAAATTCTATGGCTTGGCTTGCGAGTAGTTCCCAATTATTTGCTGCACTGAGTACCTCAACGCCAAATAGTGTAGGGTATGAGCGTACAACCTCTAAGGTTTGAGTACCAATAGAGCCAGTCGAACCGAGTATTGCGAGCCTTGTTTTCAAATGTTGTGTTGTTTTTTACCTGCCCCCTCCCTCTTTGTTGTGAAGAAGCGTGTAAGGATTTGTTCTATATTTTAAGCCTGCTAAGATACGATTTTATTTCGAGAAATAGCCACACAATCTTCTATAATTTTCTGCTAGGTCTCTTTTTCCATAAAGTTATAAGCAGTTTCTCAGAATCTACACTCATTTTTTAGGGTCACGCCAGAGCCTACCGAACAGATATTCGTGGGAAAAAATGTTGTCCGCCACACTTTTTCGTACGAAAAAATGTCGTTCAGCACACTTTTTCGTGGGAAAAAATGTAATTTGTCGTTTTTTGCTATTGGATTTTATCTTTTTAGCCTTATCTTTGTAGTGCTGATATTCGGCGAGTTATAGCTTAGGAGTATGCCTATGAACTCCCATATTATAGCCCCCTCGTTGTGGGATAACTTTTTTTAACTCTCATACCCTTTATTGATTATGAAAAGACTAGCATATAACAAACTCGTAAAATGGAAGAATAAACCAAACGATAAACGTAAACCTTTTGTCTTACGAGGTGCACGGCAAGTGGGTAAGACTTGGCTGCTCGAAGAGTTTGGACGAAACGAATTTGAGAGCGTAGCCTATATAAATTTTGAACAGCATCAGCAGTTAGCTAATCTCTTTGAAGTGGATTTTGATACACAGCGTATTCTTCGCTCAATTGAGATAGCTGCCTCGGTCAAACTTATAGAAGGTAAGACGCTAATAATTTTTGACGAGATTCAGTCTGTCAAAAGAGGACTCCTAGCCCTTAAGTATTTATACAAGGATGCCCCGCAGTTTCATATAGCAGCAGCTGGGTCGCTACTCGGTATTTCTGTTAGAGACAATGAGTCTTTTCCTGTCGGTAAGGTCGAGTTCGCCGATATATATCCTCTTTCGTTCGAAGAGTTTCTAATGGCTCTAGACCAAGAGCCTCTGCTTGAGAGTCTGAAATCTATGGATTGGGAGGTTGTTTCAGTATTTAAGGATAAATATATAGATTTATTGAGGCAGTACTATTATGTAGGCGGAATGCCAGAGGTTGTCAGTAGCTATGTGGAGAGTGGGGATTTTGCCCTTGTGCGCTCTTTGCAGCGAGATTTGTTGCGCTCCTATGATGCAGACTTCTCAAAACACCCACCACTCGAAGTCATAGCTCGCTTGAAGATGGTATGGAATAATATCCCCTCGCAACTCTCGAAAGAGAACAGAAAGTTTATTTATAGCGCACTTAAACAAGGCGCAAGGGCAAAAGATTTTGAGGTGGCTATTCAGTGGCTTATCGAAGCAGGAATGATTTATAAGGTTGGAAGAACTACAAACCCTAGCCTTCCACTAGATGGATTCTTGGATATTGATGCCTTTAAATTGTTTGTATTGGATGTGGGGCTGTTGGGGGCAATGGCAGGTTTGGATGTGAAGAGTATAGTCGAGGGTAATAAAATCTTTACACAATACAAGGGGGCTTTGACTGAACAGTATGTTCTTCAGCAGCTACTTTGTTGTGAGGATATCTATGTGAAATATTGGTCGGCAGATAGTAGCGTGGCAGAGGTCGATTTTGTTGTACAACTAGGCGGTCGGGTGATACCTATCGAAGTGAAGGCAGAGGAGAACCTTAAAGCTAAATCGCTTAAAAGTTATATCTCTAAATATCTTCCCGAGCTGGCTCTAAGGGTCTCTATGTCGCCTTATAGAGAAGAGGAGAATCTTACAAACCTGCCGCTATATGCCCTTTGTAATTTGGAGAAGTTATAGGGAAATTCTCTATGTCTATTCTTTGTGAGGGCGAAAAATAGGGGTGAAAAGTAGGGGAGGAGTTCACTTTGAAAATAAGTGTGCTCCTCCCCTCTTGTTTTGTTTCTCTTGAATCGAGAAATTTTAGTTATATGTTTTTGTACTTATCGTATCTCTTGAGAACTTTGTCTACATATTCAACGGTCTCACGGTGTGTGCCGTTACGAGTGATGTAGCCCTTAAGGGTGTCCCAATTGTTGTAAGCCTGCCCGTCGCTGTGTGCTGCCTTGCGTGTTCTTAGAACATAGCCCAGACCAGCGTTGTAGCTTGCCAGTATAATGCTTAATCGCTCCCTCTCGGGGGTTGAAGGCGAAAAGCGTAGAGTTCCCTTGATTCTATCAAGTAGTTTCAGTGCGATTTCAATGCTTACCTCTGGGTCTGTGAGGTCTGCCCCTGTGTAGCCTAAATCGCCTGCTGTGTGTGGCATAATTTGCATTAGCCCTGTCGCTCCACGATGTGATGATACATCGGTGCGGAAGTTCGATTCTGCACTTGCTATGGCTAGGATAAACTTCCAGTCCCAGTCTGTGCTGTCGCATAGTGTCCTACTCAAATGGTCGAACTGCGAAATTGTCGTTAAATTAAGTACTTCTCTTTCGTCAGAAAAGGTGTGAGCCGAAGTCGTTTTTTGTAGTGTTTTTGACGTTAGCCCGAAGACAACTGTCAGTAAAAGACAGATTGCTGTTTTAAATTTAAAAATCATTAAAAATTAATTTGGTTAAACAATAGTGGGCCTTCTCTCTTCTTCTTTCATCTCATAGGTATTTCAACCAAGAGCTAAGAGTTAAGACTTGTTATAAGTTATCTGAGGGCTTATGGCTCGTATGAAAAAATGTGAACCACCTCGTCCCCCCGATGCCTTTAAACTAGTCGTAGAAAGACCACGAGAATCTAAACTTGAGCATCAGGCGGTTCTGTGGATAGTGGGCAACCATAAAATAATTGTTGCCGCCGAAGAGTGTTACGTTCCAGTTTTGAGCCTTAATCATAACCCTCATTCGTTTCCACTTTGCCGACACAAACGCATCCAAGTAGGGGAAACCTCCAACCTTTACATCTCGCTGAGAATAGAACTGTCCAAGCGCAGGATTGTAACCAAAACCATAGTATTCAGTCTGATATCGCCCGTCCATACCTATCTCTACATCCAAAACGTCTTTTACAACGTCTATTTTGTAAAAATAGCTCAAGTATGCCGATGCTAGTGGCACAGGCGTGACATAATCATTTGAACTAAGCTGCATAAGCAGCGTGTGATTTAGGTGCATTCCACCAATTGTAAAGTCTTTCTTTAGATAGATGCCCAAATTGCTGAGAGTCTCATCGCATTGTGCAATTACCATAGTCGAGTCGTAGTAAATCTTGTTGGACGTAATGTCGTACGTAGCTCCAATCTCTAAATTAATAGGGGCGATGGAGAATTTTGCTTCAAATTTTGTTGATATTTCCTTTTCAAAATCATTATCCCATATAAAGTGGTTTGATGTATATTGTTGTTGCCAATAGTCGGGCTCTGTCATAGAGAATCGTACAGATGCGTCGAGCGACATTGGTTTTTGTGTATTTTTTGTGAATGCTGTGAGGCGTATGTTACCTCCCACATCTAGGTCACCTGCATCGTTGCCCAGTAGTGTGAAGTTTGCATCTGCATTCCATTTTACATATTTGCTTATTTGTCCGTCTATATCGGCATAGACAAACATATTGTTGCGGTAGTTCTTACCCCCTCCGCCATAGAGGTCGGAGTAGGACTCTGGCACAAGCTGATTGTAGGTCGAGAAATCGCCCCCGATACCTGCCGATATAAGACCCACAACACCGTTACGGTCGTAGGGCTGTATCTGGACGAAGAATCTAGTATCTATATTCTGTTGGGAAATTGTGTCGCCTGTGGACTCCTCCCCAAAATACTGTGTGCTGTACAATAGGCTGTCAATCGTTGCGGTATATGACTTTTCGAACGATGTGAAGTTAAAGGAATTCCCTATATATATCGAAGGGACTGTCGCAAGGGTAATCTCATCCTCCTTAAGTGCCCTAAGAGGTATAGCATAGCTACCAGTCCACCAGAGGGTGTGCCCGATATAGTTGTTCTCAGAACTTGATAGGTTTACGTCAATCTGGTTAGCTGAGCTAATGAGTGTGTCGGTAATAAAGCTATCGTCTGTAATACCCCCATTCTCGGTTATCTCGCCTCCATTATATATATACCCTCCGTGTACTGCCCAGTTCTTGCCCGTATGAGCGAATGATAGCCCTAGGTTAAAGACAAGGGTGTTCTGGTACATATACATACCCTTTGTACCCTCACCGTTATAGTTTATATTAAAGGTTGTCGAGGGGTTAATGTTGTGCGATACAACGATATGGAATAGGTTCTCTTCGATGCTCGTCTCGCCCGACATTTCGAAGTCTAGTCTAGAGTAGGGCAGTCGAGTGTTGTAGAACATAGTCTTTTCGGGAGTCATAATATATGTGCTCCAGACGTCCAGAAAGGTGAAATTCCGAGAAGTCTTCCTAGAAAAATAATTAATAGGAATTGTAGCCGAACCGTAGTTACCCAAATATATCGACCCTATGCCGCCGTCAATAGCCATAAAAGGATAGTCGATTTGGAATGCACCCGAAAGAAGCGTGTCGATAGGTACTCTGTTTACTGTGTTATATTCGGGGTTAACTGTCCACGCAAAGAATTCTGTGTTGAAGCGAGTGGAATCGTCGAAGAAGAATGATAGAAGTGGTTTTTTGACCTTTTTCTTAGTTGTGTCGGCGGCGGCTTCTGCCTTTTCTCGTTCGGCATCTGCTAGCTTCTCCTCTTCGGTTCGATAGTCGGCTGCTGCGCCTCCTACTGTCTCGACTTCTTCGCCAGTTATGGGGTCATACTGTACTATCTGCGCAGAGGCTTTGGACGAGAAGATTCCCAGCCAAATGAATAATATTATAAGTGTTATACCTCTTTGCATACTTTATCTTTTTGTGGCTCACCAAAGTTTGTGATTCTCCTGTGACTCCCCTAAGTTTTATTGTCCGTAACAAGCGGTTTTTCTTAACCGTAGTAAGGCAAATAAGGCGCAAAGGTACAAAAAATATTTTAATTCTCTGCTTTTTGCCCCTTTTGTAGCAAAGAAAGAACTATCGAAGTGCAAATATAAAGGAATATAATCACCCCTACACCTATCTCTACGCCACATATTACAACAGTAATAACGCTAGTAATCGCAAAACAGTATCTCACTAGATTCTGTTTCAGTGAGAAATTCTTGAATTTGAACGAGAACATAGGTATGCGGCTCACCATCAAAATGCTGATAGCAAGGCTTAAAGCTGCTACTGAGCTGAGCCAAATAAGTGTTGCAGGGATAAGAGGAATTATAAATGCGCTAAGCGATGCCATTAGAAGTGCCATAGCAGGGGTAGGGAGTCCCTTGAATTCCTCGCTCTGGGTTGTGTCTACATTAAAGACAGCAAGGCGATATGCTGCAAAGGGAGCTAACAGTAAGCATACATAAGCGATGTAGCTGTACTCTAAAGTGAAAAAGTGTACAGAGACACTTAGCATTGTGACAAGTGCAGGAGCGACTCCAAAGCTCACAACGTCGCTAAGCGAGTCGAGTTGTAGCCCAATCTCCGAACGAGCATTCAAAAGCCTCGCTGCAAAGCCGTCCATAAAATCAAAAACCGCTGCGATAATTATCATATAAAACGACAGCGTAAAATTCCCCCCAAAGGCAAAGATAATGGCAAATAGTCCGCAAGTGAGATTGCAAAGGGTAAGGAGGTTTGGGATAAAAGATATTATTTTTTTCATAAAATTTTAGCGTACTTTTTTTAAGCTCAAATGTATGGAAAATCAAGAAAATTTCCGTAAGTTTGTAGCTATAGGATTTAAAATTATTTACAAAAATATAAAATATTTCTGAGAACTATGCTTAATATTTCAAAAATTGCAGAGCAGCTGCCTGCTTCGCCTATTCGTAAACTCGTTCCTTATGCACTTGCTGCTAAAGCTAAAGGCGTAAAAGTCTATCACTTGAATATCGGTCAACCAGATATTGAGTCGCCTGTGGAGGCTCTTAGTGCTATTAGGGAATATGACCAAAAGGTATTGGAGTACACCCATTCGGCAGGGATTGAATCGTACCGTGTCAAGCTCGCTGAGTTCTATAATAGTAGAGGGCTAAACATTAAAGTAGAAGATTTGCTAGTGACTACTGGCGGTAGCGAGGCTCTATTCTTCTCGATGCTCGCAATATGCAATCCTGGCGACGAGATAATAATACCAGAGCCTTTCTATGCAAATTATAATAGCTTCGCACTTGAAGCAGGTGTGAAGATTGTGCCCATTACGGCTGTTATAGAAAATGGCTTTGCGCTGCCTACTGCCGAAGCGTTCGAGAGGCTTATATCTCCTCGCACTCGTGCAATACTTATATGCAACCCAAATAATCCGACTGGATATCTCTATACCCAGAGTGAGATTGAGGCTCTTAAAGAGCTTGTTTTGAAGCATAACCTCTATCTGTTGAGCGATGAGGTCTATTCGGACTTCTGTTATGACGGCAAGAAACATTTCTCGGTTTTGGAACTTGAGGGTGCAGAGGATAATATTATAATGTGTGATTCGGTGTCGAAGCGTTATTCGATGTGTGGTGTGCGTATTGGTGTAATTGTATCTCGCAATGCAGCGATTTTGGATGCAGCACTGAGAATGGGGCAGGCTCGACTGTGTGCGCCTCTACTGGGTCAAGTGGCGGCAGAGGCTGCTTTGGATGCGCCGCAGAGTTATTTCGATAAGGTTAAGAGTCAGTATGTCGAGCGAAGGGATTTTGTTATTTCGGCACTATCTCAGATGGAGGGCGTTGTAGCTCCTAACCCTGGCGGAGCGTTCTATGTAGTGGCAGGTCTGCCGATTGATAGCTCAGAGAACTTTGCGCAGTGGCTTTTGGAGGATTATTCTTTTGAAGGGGCAACCGTTATGGTAGCACCTGCTCAGGGATTTTATAGTAATCCGAAGGAGTGTGTGCAAAATCAGATTCGCATAGCCTACGTCCTAGAGATTGAGGAACTTCGAGGTGCTATGCAAGTGTTAGAGGAGGCTATTAAGGTTTATCGCAGAGATGTGATGCAGGTTCTTTAAAGCAAGAACTCCCCCTCCTTATAAGTAAAAAGTCTGTACTGTTTTTCGAAAAAAGAAAAAAGTGCAGACTTTTATTTTCCTGAGATAATTCCGTTAAATAGCTCTCGGATATCTACCCTTAGAGCGATAGATATCTTATATAGATTCATTAGAGTAAGGTTAGAACCTCCTTGTTCTATTCTGCACATATTTGAGGTCTCAAAATTGCACAAGTCAGCCAAATCACGCTGCGAGAGCTTCTTCTCGATGCGTATTCTTCGGATGTTTGTTCCCACTACACTTTGAATGTATTCTTTTTTGTCAGTCAAGTTTTCCATAATCGAATGACAAAATTACGGAAAAATCTTTTCGCTGCGTTATCTTTGTGGATAATTTTATTATTTTTTTAAAAAAAATTAAAAATATCGTTCTCTGGTGTACTGAAAACTTCACTATTGTCTATTGAATCTAGCTGTAGTTTTGAAAAAAATAGTTCGGAAATATGTGCGAAATTCTACAATTTCTTTGTGGTGTTATTCTGTGAAATCTCCCCTTAGGCTATCTGTGAGGGTGTGTAGCTTGCATTTTGAGGGCTTCGGGAACAGTGGCATAGAACTTCATCTGGCGGCGAGTTCTAGGGTGTATCATACGCAGATACTCAGCGTGTAGCATAAGCCGTGTGCTGGGCTTGCCATAGAGATTATCGCCTACGATTGGAGCGTTTAAGCCCTTGTGGTGGGCTGAGTGTACACGTAGCTGATGTGTGCGCCCCGTTTCGGGGTAAAAACGCACTAGGGTTTTCTGTTCCTCTCGCCTCTCTAAAACCTTATAGCGTGTGATAGCTGGCTTGCCTAGATTGTAGTCGACCATTTGGCTCGGGCGGTTGGTGTAGTCAAGGCATAGGGGTAGGGATATCTTCCCCTCGTCACTGTTTACCTCTCCGTCGAGTAGCGCAAGGTAATGCTTCGAGGCTGTTCGCTCGATGAATTGTTGCTGTATGGCTCTCTGTGACTCAGAATTGAATGCTAGAACAAGTACGCCCGATGTCCCCATATCTAGTCTGTGGACTATTAGTGGGGGAGGACACTCTGGATAGAGTTTGCGAATCAGCGTGTCGACAGACTGTTCTGAACTCTTGCCTGGGGCAGAGAGTAGCCCCGCAGGTTTGTTTATCACTATCATATCGCTATCCATATAAATGACCTCTAGGGATGTGATATCGTCGCCTAGACCCTTGACTGGATTCTCGGCAACCTTTAGACCTTGAAGCATAAAACCTAGTATAGGCTCACACTTAGCCTTGCACGAAGGGTAGTGGTTGCCATCTCTGCGAATCTTCGCCTCTGGGGATTTGCCTCGCCAATACTCTGCCATAGCCACAGGTCGTAGCCCTTTGTCATAGGCGTATTGTAGAAGTTTTGGTGCGGCACACTCTCCTGCACCCGATGGAGGCGTGAGGGTTACTGTCTTGGAGAATATCTCGACCATATCTGTCCACTCCTTATTAAAGTTTAGCACTCTAAACTGACGGAATAGCCACCTTTGTAGCTCACTAGACTGACTTTTGCGCTGTGCTCGTAGAGCCTCGATAGTGTCGGTGTATTTCTTTAGAAGTTTTTCGTTTGCAGCCTTCTTCTCTCTTGCCTCCTCTTTTAGACGGCGTATCTCGTTTTTTTCTCGTGCGCTTTGTGCTATTAGTTCCTTTGAGGTTTCGGGGCTTATGTCTCCTTGTTTTCTAATAGTGTCTCGCTTTTGCTTTGAGAGGCGGTATTGTAGCTGTGCCTCTGCGATTTTTTGTTCGTAGAGGCTTTGTGTGGCTGTGGTCTGGTTGTTTAGGGTTTCGAATTCTTCGGAGTTCTCTAGGGCTTCTATCTCTAGGTTTATGGTTGAGATTTCTGCCTCCTTCTCTTTGTAATAGCCGCTTGGAGACTGCATATCGTAGATTGGCGGTACGAAGTACTCATCGGAGTTTAGCTTTGTCTGTACGCCCGAAAATGCGGCTAAAAAGCCTAGCTCCCCTTCGGGAGTCTCTACTACAAGAACACCGAACATCCTCCCCCTTTGTATCTCTTTGCTCCACTCCTCTTTGCCCTCTAGGTGTTCGCATAGCTCATTCCACGCTAGCTCAGAGAGCTCGTGTGGAGTGTAGTTGTAGGGATATGTAAATTCTGAGGGAATCTCTATGCCCTCGATATTGTGTGTGAATCTGTGTAGTCTATCTATGTGCATATCTATTTTTGTGAAAGTAAATTCTATAAAGTTGTGTGAAATTATTGTCGTGCGCTAAGGCTAGGCGTGTGTCTATGAATATGGGGAGGACTTTTCCTTTTCCTTTTCCTTTCCTTTCCTTTCCTTTTCCTTTTCCTTTTCCCTTAAGGGAAGTCTATTGCTGTCGCTGCTATCTCTATGTCGTATGTATAGGAAAGAGTGGACGCTTCGTGAAGTTTTCTTGTGCAAAGATATTTAAGACTTTCTCTTTAGTGCGCCAGTCGTTGTCGAAAAGGGTCATATAATCATAGAACTTTTTCGAGTGTGAGTGTTCTAGGAAATGACACAGTTCGTGTAGTGTTATATAGTCTATGCACTCTTGGGGCGTTGCGCCTAGTTGTAGGTTAAGGGTTATAAGCCCTTTTGTATAGTAACATCTGCCCCACGCTCTATTCATCTTGTAGAGTTTGAGGCGTGGTGTGTCTACTGTATAACCTAAATTTGAAATGACTTCGAGCCACGCCGCTATGCTCTTTTTAAAGAGTTTGCGTGCCTCACGTCTGTACCAACTCTTTGCGTACTGTTCGAAGTTCTCTCTTGTCATATCTTTTAGAGTAAAGGTTATTGTCTGAGAGGCGGAGTCGATGTGTGAGGAGTTGCGTTTCCCTGCTTGTAGAATTATTGCATAGGTTTTGCCAGCGAGGAGAATCTTCTTGCTGGTTCTATTTATTGCGGTGCGTTTGGGCGGGAATATAATCCTCAATAATTTCATCCTCTAGATTGTGTGTCTGTCTATGTGTGCGAAGATTTTACCTGGTTCAAAGGGAGAGAAGCGAGGGTGCTGTTCCTCTCTTCTGAGCCACGTGATTTGACGTTTGGCGTAGTTACGGCTATGCTGTTTGATTAGCTCGACGGCACGCTCTAGTGTTATTGCCCCATCGAAGTAGTCGAACATTTCGCTATAGCCCACTGTCCTTAGGGCGTTGTAGTCTCTATACTTGTAGACACTTCGTGCCTCAGCCTCTAGTCCTTCACTCATCATAATATCTACACGGCCGTCTATACGTCTGTATAACTCCTCACGTGGGAGGTCTACGATAATCTTTATAAAGTCGAATTTCGAGGTTTTGCTGTTGCTCTTAAGAGATGAATATGCTTTGCCGCTAACTCGGCATACCTCTAGTGCACGGATTACTCGCTGAGGATTGCTTCGCTCGATTTCGGCGTATGTCGTAGGGTCTAGCCTTTCTAACTCGTCTAGTAGTGGTTTAAGCCCTTCGGCGTTATATGTGTTAGTCAGTTCGCTGCGAATTAGTTCGTCGCCTGGAAGGGGATCTAAACCCCAAATAAGGGCATCTACATATAGCCCTGAGCCTCCTACGACAACAGCTGCGATGTCGTCAGAGGCTAGCCCCTCGCTTAGCTCCGCAATAAGTGAGCTAGCTTCGACCTCGTAGCCCCCTGCCGAAAGGGGTTCGATGACGCTTCTGTCTTGTATGAAATAGTGGTGTGCAGCGGCTAGCTCCTCGCTAGAGGGTACTGCCGTGCCTATTGCCATTTCTTTGTAGAACTGTCGAGAATCTGCGCTGAGAATCTTACAATTATAGTGTCGTGCAATTTCTATGGCTACCGCACTTTTGCCCACTGCCGTAGGTCCTTGAACTACTACTATCTTTGCCATTGCTATAAATCAATTATTTAGGATGTGTCGTATAAAAATTTTCGAGAAACTTGCCTCTTTTCTTTCGGTAAAGATAATAAAGTTGCGTATATTTGTAGCAATAAATTTTTGAACTTATGAGTTTTTCTGTAATTTAAGACTCTATGAAGAATACTCCATATTTACACGGCAATGTCACAATTTACTCACTTACACACACACTCTCATTACTCTGTACTCGATGGTGCTGCATCTGTCAATAAATTAATTGATAGAGCAGTGGCAATTGGGCAAACAGCTCTCTCGATTACTGACCACGGCAATATGTACGGTGTGAGAGAGTTTCAGCTTGCTGCCAAGAAGAAAGGCATCAAGCCGATTCTAGGCTGCGAGGTCTATGTTGCGCCTGTGTCTCGACTAGATAAATCGGTGCGTGGAGCTGACCACTTGATTCTTCTTGCAAAAAATAGGGAGGGTTATCATAACCTTATAAAGCTTGTCTCGTATGGCTTTACCGAAGGGTTTTATTACAATCCTAGAATTGACAAGGAACTCCTTACGAAGTATAGCGAGGGGCTTATTTGCTCGTCAGCGTGTCTGGGTGGAGAGATTCCAGGCTTTATTATGGATGGCGATGACACGAAGACTCGTGAGGCGATAGAATTTTATAAGAACCTCTTTGGCGAGGATTTTTATCTAGAAATGCAGATGCACCCTAGTGGTAACCCTCATATTGATGCAAAGGTGTTTCATAATCAAATGCTAGTGAATAAAAAACTGGCAGCCTATGCAGCTGAATATGGGATTAAGTATATAGCTACGAACGATGTGCACTATGCTGCCGAGGACGATGCTGCTGCTCACGATAGGCTTATCTGCCTTAGCACGGGTAAGGACTTGGATGACCCTAACCGAATGAGATATACCACACAAGAGTGGCTTAAGTCTTATGACGAGATGTTTGCGCTCTTTGGCGAGGACTATCCCGATGCTCTGTCTAATACGCAAGAGATTGTCGATAAGGTAGAGGAGTACGACTTAACCGAAAAACCTTTTATGCCGAACTTCCCTTTGCCTGATGACTTTGTGGTCGACGATAAGAGGGTTGCAAGCGATGTGGCAAAAGATGTTGACACAGACCCCGAGGAGGCTACAAATAAAGCTAGACAACAACAATATCTAGAACATATAGCACGAGAGGGCGCAGAGGAGAGATATGGTAAACCACTACCTCACGATGCCGAAGAGAGGCTGATGTTTGAGCTTGGAACTGTTGAAAAGATGGGTTTCCCTGGCTACTTCCTAATTGTATGGGACTTTATACGTGCAGGTCGTGAGATGGGTGTGTCTGTGGGGCCTGGTCGTGGCTCGGCGGCAGGTTCTGTTGTGGCGTACTGTCTGGGTATTACAAATATTGACCCACTAAAGTATGGGCTACTGTTCGAGAGGTTTTTGAATCCTGAGCGTATCTCAATGCCCGATATTGATATTGACTTTGACGAAGATGGCAGGGAGAAGGTTATGCAGTATGTAGTTCATAAGTATGGGCAGAGGCGTGTGGCGCAGATTGTGACCTTTGGAACGATGGCTGCAAAGTCTTCTATTAGAGACGTGGGGCGTATTCAGAAACTTGACCTTAGGGAGACCGATAGGCTAGCTAAGATGGTGCCCGATGCTCCTGGTACTTCCCTTGAGGAGGCATATAAAGAAGTGCCTGAGCTAAACGATGAGCGTTCGAGCGAGAACCCACTTATACACGATACTCTCCTCTTTGCCGAAAAGTTAGAGGGGACAGTTCGTCAAACGGGTGTGCACGCCTGTGGTGTGATTATCGGTAAGGACGACCTAGAGAATTATGCACCTCTGGCAACTGCCAAGGATGCTGAGCTATATGTTGTGCAGTACGAAGGTAAGCTCGTAGAGGACGTAGGGCTTCTAAAAATGGACTTTCTGGGGCTTAAAACCTTGTCGATTATTATGGATGCTATCCATAACATTAAGCTCTCTAAGGGCATAGATTTAGATATTAATAAGATACCGCTCGACGACACTAAAACTTATGAGCTGTATAGTGCAGGCGATACCACAGGGCTATTCCAGTTTGAGTCGCCTGGTATGAAAAAACACCTTCGCTCTTTGATGCCTAACCGCTTTGAAGACCTTATCGCTATGAACGCCCTATACCGTCCAGGCCCGATAGAGTATATACCTAGCTTTATCGCTCGTAAGCACGGTAGAGAGCCGATAGTTTATGACCTGCCAGAGATGGAGGGGGTTCTTAAAGAAACTTATGGTATTACGGTATATCAGGAACAGGTGATGATTCTCTCTCAGGTCTTGGCTGACTTTACCAAAGGGCAAGCCGATACACTGCGTAAGGCTATGGGTAAGAAACAGAGGGCTGTGCTAGATAAGATGAAGTCAACGTTTATTGACGGTGCGGTAGCTAAGGGTCACCCCGAAAAGGTGTGTGAAAAAATTTGGACTGACTGGGAGGCATTTGCTCAGTATGCCTTTAATAAATCTCACTCGACGTGTTATGCTTATGTGTCGTATCAGACGGCATATCTTAAGGCGCATTATCCCGAAGAATTTATGGCGGCTGTGCTGAGTCGTAACCTAAGCGATATAAAGAAGATTAGCTTCTTTATGGATGAGTGTAAGAGAATGGGGGCGGCAGTTTTGGGCCCTGATGTGAATTATTCTTACTCTCGCTTTGCGGTTGATACACACCGAAATATCCGCTTTGGTATGGCAGGTATCAAGGGTGTAGGCGAGGGAGCTGTTGAGGCAATTGTGAACGAAAGGAACGCTGGCGGACTCTTTAAGGATATATATGACTTTGTGGAGAGGGTTAACCTTACTTCGGTTAATAAGAAGGCTATGGAGTGTCTGGTGATGTCTGGTGCATTTGATTCGCTGATAACTGAGCCTCGTTCGGTCTTTTTTGTTGCTGTGGGCGACGGGAAGAATGGGGGTAACTTCTTGGAGATTCTTCTAAGGTATGGCAACCAGGTGCAAGCCGATAAGAAGTTCTCGCAAAATTCGCTCTTTGGCGATTTGACATCTAGTTCGATGATTAAAAAACCTGAGTTCCCAAAACTTGAGGAAGGGCAGGGGCAGAGCAAACTTGAAATACTCAATAAGGAGCGTGATATGGTGGGTATCTATCTCTCGGCACATCCTCTCGACGATTATAGGGTTATTATAGAGAAGTATTGCACGGCGAAGGTGGCAGAGATGGGTAATCTAGAGCCGCTTAAAGGTCGTGATTTGCTTGTTGGAGGGATGATAACAAAAGTTGTGACTCTCTCGACACAAGACGGCAAGGAGTATGGTCGTTATACGCTTGAAGATTTTAATGGAAGCCACGAGTTTACGCTATTTTCGAAGCAGTGGGAAAAGTTTAAGTACTTTATTCAGATGGGTAACTCGGTGGTTGTGAACTTAAAGGTAGAGGAAAATAACTATTCGAAGAGAGTAGATATTAGAACTGTTAGCATTAAACAGCTTAGCGAGGTGGCGGAAACGGCTATTAAGGAATTGACACTTGCTATACCTATCGAACTTTTGACACCAGAGTTCACAGCAGAGCTTACAGAGGTTATAGACGAGAACCCTGGCAAAATTGGTATAACAGTTGCAATTAAAGACCCAAGCGAAGGGATTCAAGCTACTCTGCGTTCACGGTCAAAGAGAGTTGAACTTTCGGCGGCTGTTGTTAAACATATCGAGTATTTGAATTTGGATTATAAGATAAACTAGCTTATCTTTGTGGTCGGTAAAAAAATAAACTAAAAAAATAAACTAAAAAAATGGCACTTGCAATTACAACAGCAAATTTCGAAGAGATTAAATCTTCTTCTCTTCCAGTAGTTATTGACTTTTGGGCAGAATGGTGTGGTCCTTGTAGAATGATTGGTCCAATCGTTGAGGAGTTGGCAGAGGAGTTCGAAGGTAAAGCTATCATCGGTAAATGTGATGTAGATACAAACGATGCTATTGCAGCAGAGTTCGCTATCCGTAACATCCCAACTATTATTTTCCTAAAGGATGGAGTAGTGGTTGACAAACAAGTAGGAGCGGCCTCTAAGGCAGCCCTTAAAGAGAAGATAGAAAAAATGTTCTAAAGAGAACTTCTCTTTAAAAACATCATAGAATATCTTTGAGAGAAGAATGAGCATAGGCTTGCTTCCCACAAGGAGATAGATAAATAAAAGAACGCCTGCCCTTCGAAAGTGAAGAGCAGGCGTTTAGCTTTTATCTAAAGGGGAAAGGTTTAGAATTTGAAACAAACCCCTAGATTTATTGCTGCTAGTCCATAGCCTACTTGTAGGTTAGCTCCAATCCAGTCGTTGAAGTAGTAGCGGCTACCCACGTAGATACCCCATAGGAAGCCTGAAACAGTAGCATCTTTAGCGCACGCAATATTCGCACCTAGTGCTAGACCTGCATAAAGGTCAAAGCTAGCTAGTGCTACGTAGTGGTATCTGCCGTCAACTGTTAGTAGCACGTTACTTGTTCCGCTTGTAGCAGAGCCAAGACCTATGTTCGCTCCAAGACCGATACCCATATCTTCGTTAAAATCATAAATCCCATGCTCATAACCGAGTGTTACAGGAATGCCATAGCCGCCTAGAACCCCTACGTTTAGAGAGGCTACGTTGTCGCCCTTTTGGAATGTTTGTGCCGATAGCATAGCTGTCGAAGCCAGTAACACTACAAGTGCAAGTAAAATCTTTCTCATAATAATTTTAGTTTTGTTAAATAAATAAAAGGTTTGTTGATGTTGCAAATATAATACTTTTTTCTGGATTTTTTTGAGGGGTTTGGATAGTTGTGGTTTTTTTGTAACTTTGCCCCTAGCTATATGAAATTAAATCATAACTTTAAATATTTAAAAAAAATTATGAAACTCACGACTCTTCTTTCGATTTTTGTGGTTGCTTGCGCTGCTTTGGTTTGCTCTTGTGGCTCGTCTCAGGATGCTTTTATCTCGTACCCCTCGCCCCTGAAGGCTTCTTATGGGGAGCTTACACGCTTGGAACTCCATTCGGTTAGTATGGCTGATACTATGAGTGTGGATATTTGGACTCCTGAGGGTTTTCCAAAGGCTGGGGTGCAGTATAATGTCGTCTATATGAATGACGGGCAAATGCTCTTTGATAGAGAGCAGGCGTGGAATAAACAAGCGTGGGTGGCGGATAGCACAGCTCAGAAGCTTATTGGTAGTGGCGAGGTGCAGCCCTATATTATTGTGGGAGTGCATAACTTTGCCCCTACTCGCACGGCTGATTATTTCCCTGAGGGTGTGGCGCAGTATCTTAGCGATTCGGCTCGCAGTGTTACCCTTGAGCGTATTGCGAACCCTCTGCGTGCAGATAAGTATTTGGCGTTTATTGTTAATGAATTAAAGCCATATATCGAGGCGTTTTACCCTGTCAATACTTCGAGCGATGCCACTGTTATTATGGGCTCTAGTATGGGCGGGCTTATCTCTCTGTATGCGATTTGTGAATACCCAGAGGTCTTTGGCGGTGCTGCTTGTATGTCAACACACTTGGCAGGATGGGGCGAGGAACTTCCTTTCCTCGACACTCTTACAACATTCCCTGCTGCGCTGTGTGACTATATGAGTGAGAACCTGCCCCTTACAAAGGGTCTTAAAAATAAGATATACTTCGATTATGGCGACCAGACCCTTGATGGGTATTATCTCGATGGGCAAGCGAAAGTTGACTCGGCTATGCTGAAGGCTGGCTACGAAGGTGAGCTGTGGCAGACACTTTTCTTTGAGGGCGATGGACACGACGAAATATCGTGGGCTAAGAGGTTGAATATTCCTGTGAAGTTTCTCTTTGCAAAATAGGGAAGTGGCGTTATTTTTGATAAAACGCTAGAGATTTGGATATTATATAATTTATGCGTACCTTTGTGCATAATGTAAATGCTAGGTTTTTGAGTCTTGTCTCTCTGCTCAAAAATCTGATATGTCATACCGCTATTACGAGAGGCGATAAATTTTTTAAAACTTAAAATACCGATGAAAACAATTAAACTTTCCCTTCTGGCTTTTGCGGCTATTTTGTTTGCGAGTTGTGTCGACAATTCGTATAATTTAGACGATTTGGATGACGATAACACTGGGCTGGGCGATAGCTCAACAGAAGTGTCTGCACCCCTTGGTACTGTCGAAATTCCATTTGAAAATATAATCGAAGGCTACTCTCGTGCTGCGCAACAGTACACATTGATTGACCAGACTGTAGAAGATGAATTTTTACTTGAGGACGGATGGCTTAGTGAATCGATTGTGAATTCTTTAACCGATAGTGACGGAACTATTACTATAACTGCTTCGTGCGATAATTATCCAGAGGGATTGCCTGAAATTACATTCGAAATCTGGTTCGACAGTGTAGTATTTTTTGATGGCGTTCAAGTTATAAGCTCTGAGAATCCGTCGATAACTTCTGGCGAATTAACTGCCCAAGAGGTTAAGGATATCGCAGCGTCTACAACTTTGAAATATAAGGCGTATTTTTCAGAAAAAACCTTTACCGCAGATTTGGATGATGTAGAAAGCCTTGTGATTAAACTTTCAATCACAAAAACAGGAGCTATTAAATTTTAAAAAATTTGAAGGGGAAAAGTTTTCTGAAAACTCTTCCCCTTTTTCTATGTAGTCAAAGTGAATTATTAGAATCTTCCCCCGAAAAAAACATTATATATAAGATATGAAATTTCTTTACAAATTTGCTGTGTGCTGTTTTCTCGCAGTAGTGGTTTCTCCAACTGCATTTGCTCAGTACACTTCCTCTAGCTTCTTTATGGAGCAAAGCTGGCAGAGTAATATGCTGAACCCTGCCTCTACGCCAGAACGTGGGTATGTTTTGATACCTATTATCGGCGGCACTGGCATTAGTCTTGGATCTAACTCCTTGACAGTTGACAAACTTTTCTACGCTGACCCGAATGGTGGTGATGGACTTGTTTCGTTTCTGGATGTGGATATAAATAAATCTTCGCTGCTTAACTCTATTTCGAGTAATAATAACTTGCAGACTGAGCTTTCTACTACTATTTTTGGAGTGGGGATGTATGTGAAAAATGTCTTCTGGACCTTTGGTATGAATCTTCGGGTTTCGGGCGACGTGAATATTCCTAAGGGACTCTTTGAGATTGCTGCTCTGAACCAGGCGGACGGTATCTATAATCTTGATAATTTGAGCCTAAATATGCAGGGCTATGTCGAGACTTATGTGGGCGCTAGCTTTAAGATTGGTGACAAATTGTCGCTTGGAGCTAAGGCTAAATTTCTGATGGGTGTGTTGGATATGACGGCTTGTTATGACGATTTACAGGTGCAGCTCAATGATTCGCAGTGGAGTGTTTCGGCTGATGGCTATTTCAATGCTACGGCTGCTGGGCTTTCTATTAATGATGCTATCGAAGATTTTTCGCTAGAGAATATTGAATATAATCCTGAGTTTAATATTAGTGGTTATGGTCTTGGTTTTGACTTTGGTGCTAATTATGACGTACTTGAGAATCTTACACTTTCGCTCTCGGTTTTGGACTTAGGCTTTATGTCGTGGGGTACTAGTAATAGCGTTTCGGCTATTTCGTCTTCTTCCTATTCGTTCTCGGGAGTTACTTTCACGGATGAGGATGGCGAGTCTAGCTCGGAAGACCTCTCAATAGATGATGTTTTGAGTTTCGAGGAGGTGGCTTCTAGTTCTCGCACAACTTCTCTGAGGACTACAATAAATGCAGGTGTGGAGTACCGTTTTCTGAAAGACAAAATGGCGGCAGGGCTATTGTACTCGGCACGTTTTAGATATGGTTATACTCAGCACGAGGTTACGGCAGTTGTGAGTGGTCGCCCTTGCAATTGGTTCACTGCAAATGTTTCTTATAATTTTATAGCTGGGCAGATGGGGGCAGCTGTAAACTTCCACCCTAAATGGATAAACTTCTTCCTAGGGGCTGATTATATCCCATTCTCTGTTACCCCGCAGTATATTCCTACAAGCTCTAGCTATCTGAATCTATACGCCGGTATCGGCATCCCTTTGGGCAAACGTCCTGAGTAAGGTGTTAGGTTTTAGGTGTTAGGTTTTAGACTTAAGAGATAGTTACAGTAAAACTTTATAAGAGGTGAGAGCTTAATCAGAAGAAAAGGTTAGGCTCTCGCCTCTTTATATGCCCTTTATCTGGCTCTGTCGTAACTCTTTGAGTCGACTAGTTGTCCTGATGGAGATGAGTGATTTAATGCCTTATTCTGTGAAAGATGGATGCGAGGCTGTGTAGAGCTAGCTGTTTTGGGAGGGACGAGCAAAACAGAGCGGTGCCGCCACCCCACAGTGGCACCGCTTCTGCTACCGCCCTGGAAGCGATACCACCTGGCGGCTCCGAGGAGGAGTTCTTCCTTTGAGAAGTTTTAGGTTTTAGGTTGTAGGTTTTAGGTTTTAGGTTGTAGGTTGTAGGTTGTAGGTTGTAGGAGCTAGTCTAGTCGAATGATTGCATAGCTACGCTGGCTATTTGTTGTAGCTTTTCTGTCTGAGAAATCGTTAGCTCTGCGAAGAAATAGGGGAGTGGGTCT
This sequence comes from Rikenellaceae bacterium, assembly GCA_044433515.1. Classification (GTDB taxonomy): domain Bacteria; phylum Bacteroidota; class Bacteroidia; order Bacteroidales; family Rikenellaceae; genus Mucinivorans. The sequence goes on from JAWXTN010000016.1 coordinate 27,876, forward strand.
ACTTGTACTCCATCTAAATGAACCTCATAGTGTAGGTGGGGCGCATAGGATAGTCCGCTGTCGCCGCTAAAGGCTATAATGTCGCCTTTCATTACCTGAGTGCCTGCCCTTACTAGAACCTTGTCTAGATTGCCGTAAAAGGTCTTAAATCTGCCGTGATTTACCGTTATACCTAAGCCCGAGGTTTGACCCTTAGTCTGTATCGACTGCACCATACCGTCTGCCGTAGCAAAGACCGCTGTGCCTACGGGAACTGCAAAGTCGACACCACGGTGAAAATGGCGTGTCTTATAGAACGGGTGGATTCTATACCCATAAGATGCCGCTAGCAAAGTTAAATCCCGATTGTCAATCGGCTGAATAGAAGGTATCCTATTCATCTCGCTACGCAGTGAATCGGCTAGCTTTAACTGCTCTAGCATCAAAAGACTCTGAGAGGTCACAGAGGTGTTCATCGCCTCGATACGGCTATCGAAAAGTACAGATAATTCCGAGCCGCTATAACCCTCCAAATCGCTACGCTTTAAGTAGCTAAACTCCGAAACAGTATCCTGCATAGGCTTCGCCTCGAAAACTATCTCGAAAATGCTGCTGTCTCGTCGCTCTATATTCGAAATGACACGATTTATAGAATCCAGACTAGAACGCAACTCCTCATACCTGCCGCTTAGCTGTTCAGTGCTCTGTTTTAGGGAATGCTCAATAGGAGTGTCAAAGAAATAAGAAAACACAACATAATAGAGAGTAGCAAAGGCTACACTCCCTATAATTCGTATTATCCATTTCTTGGCTGATTTCACGTCTTTCGCTCTATAAAATTATTTATTGAAGAGAGGGGAGGAAAGAGTTCTTTTCCCTCCTTCCCTCTCTGTCCTGTTAATCGTTAGGCAAGAGCCTGAGTTATAAGCTCGACTGCTATCTTAATAGCATCGTTTACACCCTCAACATTCTTACCCCCTGCCGAAGCAAAGTGAGGCTGACCGCCACCGCCACCGCCGATAGCCTTGGCTGCCTGACGTACAATGTCGCCTGCTTTAAGCCCTGCCTTTACAACCTCTGAGCCTAGTGCTACAAATACTTGTGGACGACCGCCATAGGTTGTTGTAAGTATTACTGCTGTGTTGTCGTTCTTTGTAGCTATCGCTTGTGCTATATCCTTTACACTCTCTGGAACAATTGGAAGTGCCTTCTGAATAATACAGAAATCTCCGATTGCCTCCTTAAGCTCTACAAGTTCGCTGATTAGGAACTTGTCACGAGATGAGCGTATCAGTTGCATTTGTTCGGCTACGGCTGAATTCTCGTTAAGAAGCTTTTGTAGCCCTGTGACAAATTGTTTAGTGCCTAGCATCGCTCCTAGTTGTGAGAGCATATCCTGTTGTTCGTAATTAAACTGCTCCAATTTCGCCCCCGTGATAGCTTCAATACGGCGAATGCCTGCCGATGAACTCCCCTCGGAAATAATGCGGAACTGACCGATGCAGCCAGTTGCCTCTGCGTGCAAACCACCGCAAAGCTCTACACTGTCGCCATAGCCAATGACACGCACCTTGTCGCCATACTTCTCGCCAAAGAGCATCATAGCTCCTAGCTCTTTAGCCGCTTCAACGCTACACTCTCTGTTCTCCATCTTCGTGAAGTTAGAGCGGATAAGCTCGTTTACTCTTATCTCTACTTTGCGAATCTCCTCGTCCGATACCTTAGAGAAATGCGAAAAATCAAAACGTAGATACTCAGGAGTTACAAGTGAACCCTTCTGCTCAACGTGTGTGCCTAGAACCTCACGCAGTGCCTGGTGAAGTAGGTGAGTCGCTGTGTGATTTGCTGCCGATGCTACACGCTTCTCAGTGTTTACCGATGCTGTGAAGACCTTGCTTAGCTCTGTGTCAGAAGGTAGCTCAGAGGCTATATGTATTGTAAGGTTATTCTCCTTAACTGTATCTGTTATCACAATTTCTGTGCTGCCAGAGGTCAAAACCCCTGTGTCGCCAACCTGTCCACCGCTAGCTCCATAGAAAGGAGTAGTGTCGAGTACAACTTGCCAGTGAGATTTGTTCTTCGATGTAACCTTGCGGTAGCGTGCTACTCGTACTTCGCAGCTAGTCGTGTCGTAGCCTACAAACTCGCTACGTTCGATTGGGGTAATCTCTATCCAGTCGTCGTTCTCTACAACTGCTGCGCTACGTGAACGCTCTTTCTGCTTCGCTAGCTCCTTTTCGAAACCTTCGAGGTCTATCTTTATGCCCTTCTCCTCCATAATAAGCTCTGTAAGGTCGATAGGGAATCCATAAGTGTCATATAGTAGGAAAGCATCAGCTCCGCTCATCATTCCATTCTCTAGACTCCATCCGCCATTCTCTATAAGGGCGATACCCGTTGCAAGTGTGCGTAGGAACGATGCCTCCTCCTCACGGATAACCTTCTCGATAAGGCTCTGTGATGCCTTAAGCTCGTTGAACTGCTCGCCCATCTGAGCCACAAGGGTAGGCACTAGCTGGCACATAAACGGCTCACGAATGCCTAGATAAGTATATCCGTAACGAACCGCACGGCGCAAAATACGACGAATAACATAACCTGCCTTTACATTCGAAGGCAACTGCCCATCGGCAATTGAGAAAGATATGGCACGAAGGTGATCGGCTATTACACGACCTGCGATTGTTGCCATCTTTTTATTCTCAGGGTCTTTGTCTGGTTGTAGCTCGGCTATCTTCGAAAGAAGTGGCTGGAATACGTCAGTGTCATAATTACTGCGCTTGTTTTGTACAACCATACATAAACGCTCAAAACCCATACCTGTGTCAACGTGACAAGCAGGAAGAGGAACGAGTTTACCGTCCGCAAGGCGGTTGAACTGCATAAATACAAGGTTCCAAATCTCGATAACCTCTGGATCGTCTTTATTTACTAGCTCTGCACCGTCGATTTTTGAAGTGTCCTCACGAAGGTCATAGTGAAGCTCCGAACAAGGACCACAAGGACCTGTTGCGCCCATTTCCCAGAAGTTGTCTTTTTTATTGCCTTTAAGGATGTGGCTCTCTGGTAAGTATTGTTTCCATAGGTTGTATGCCTCTTGGTCTACTGGTACACCGTCTTCGGCGTTACCCTCGAAAATTGTTGCGTACATACGTGCAGGGTCAAGTTTATAAACCCCTACAAGAAGTTCCCACGCCCAGTCTATCGCCTCTTTCTTGAAGTAGTCGGCAAATGACCAGTTGCCCAGCATCTCGAACATTGTGTGGTGATAAGTGTCGTGTCCTACCTCGCCCAGGTCGTTATGCTTGCCGCTAACTCGTAGACACTTCTGTGAGTCGGCAACTCTAGGACTCTTTGCTGGCTCATTGCCCAAAAAGATGTCTTTGAACTGGTTCATACCCGCATTTGTAAACATTAGGGTAGGGTCGTTTTTGATGACCATCGGTGCCGACGGTACAATTGTGTGGTTCTTTGTTGCAAAGAACTCAAAGAATTTTTGGCGAATTTCGTTAGATGTCATAATTCGTTCTATAATATATATATAAATGTTATTTTTAATTCATTAATTTGTTTGCTGTTATAACTCTTCGGTTGTCGTTTAATAGTCGTGCATTTGTGAGCTTTGCACTAATGCTTATACCCACTGAACGGTAACCGAAAAGTAGCCGATAGAAATACTCCTCTGTCATTAGCTTAACGACAAAATAAGCAAATTTATCTCCCTATGGTCTGCAAATTTAAGGTTTTTTCGTAACTTTGTGAAATGTTTTAGAGTAAAAAGACAAAACTTAATTTTAAAAACTATTAATAAGAGAGTACATAACTATTTTAGAGGGGCGTTTATCCTCCCATTTCGTGGGTGGGTATATCGTGTCGTGCGCCTCTTTGTCTTTTTCTTTATAGCGGCTTTGTTTCTTAACTTTATATTCTCGTATTTCTTTTCAACTCCGAAGATGTGGAGTCTCAGAGAGGATGCACTCGAAAGTGTCGCTAAGTATGAGCTCCTGCAAAAAGAAATTGCACTTAAGAGCGAAGAACTCTATGCCCTGAAATGGAGAGAACGTAATGTTTATAGCTCTGTCTTTTCGCAGGATACTATTGCCTTTGCTGAGAAGCGTGTCCATTACCACTCGCCTGATAACTACGGGCGGTATAACGACCTTGTGGCTGAGACCGAATCTATGCTTAGCTCTCTGAAAGAGGATGCTTATAGAGTCTCTGTGTCGCTCGATGAGGTTGAATATCTTGCGCTTAATAAGGATGTTATGGCAGATAGAGTGCCTGCTATCTGGCCGCTCGATAGGACTAAACTCAGAAACCACATCGGCGCATTTGGTTATAGAATGCACCCTACAATGCACAAGTATATCCACCACGACGGAGTTGACCTCTCTGGCCCTACGGGACTTGCGATTGTGGCAACAGGGAATGGTACTATCGAAAAAATTGAGAATAAGAGCACAGGATATGGCAAACAAATTGTCGTAGACCACGGCTTTGGTTATAAGACTAGGTATGCTCACCTCTCGAAGATAGAAGTTACAGTGGGGCAGGAAGTCAAACGTGGCGAGAAGATTGGAGAGCTAGGGAATACTGGGCGTTCGACTGGTCCTCACCTTCACTATGAGGTGCTGCATAGAGGTAAGCCAGTTAACCCTGTTAGCTACTTCTCTCGTGATATGGATAGCGAAGAATATATGGCAATTCTTGCAAATGCCAGAGCGACAACTTATGAGGACGAGGAGGGCGATGATGTGGAAAATACCCTTACGCAGCCTTCGCAAAAATAATTGCTGAAAATAAAGATAAAAATTAGTAAATTTGTAGAACATAAAAATAAATAAAAAACATAAAAAAGTTATGGCATCGAAATATCTAGCTTATACAGATTATACAACACTCGGGCAAAGCGATACTCCTACTTCTGTGGCGGAGTTTGTTGGTCAGGAAATTGGCGGTAACCCTGCTTCTTATTGTGTCTATTCGTCACTTGTGGAGAGCGTAGGGGTAGCTCTTGGCGACCGTGACGTGCCTATTACAGCAGTTTGCGGTGGATTCCCTAGTTCGCAAACGTTCCTTGAGGTTAAGCTCTTGGATGTCGCTATGGCTATCGAGAATGGTGCTGACGAGATTGACGTGGTTGTCAATGTTGGAGCTCTTAAGGAGGGGAATATCGAACTTGCTATGAGCGAGGTTAAGGCTATTGCCGACGAAATAGATGGCGAGGCTATCTTTAAAATTATCCTTGAGACAGGTATGCTTGAAGACGAGCAGCTGATATATGATAGCTCGCTTGCGGCTATGGAGGCTGGTGTGGACTTTGTAAAGACCTCTACGGGCAAGGAAAAGGTCGGGGCTACCCCAGAGGCAGTGCGTGCAATTTGCCGTGCTATAAAGGCTTATTATGAGCTTACAGGCAAACAAATTGGCGTGAAGGTTTCGGGTGGTGTTCGCACGGAGGAAGATGCAGATATGTATGTTTCTCTTATCAAAGAGATTCTAGGCGACGGGTGGATGACTCCTGCACTGTTGAGACTTGGTCGTTCACAAATCTAGATTAATGTAGCGGGTCTCTAGTGGTTATATGAGTGATAGAAGTATACGAAAATTTGGGATGAAGCGTGACGCACTTAGTTACGTTATCACTACTCTGTGGGGGCTTATGGTCATTGGGGTAGTGAGCTACTTTGTGTACACTTCGTCGGGTACGTATCTTCCTGCGTGGATTTCTATCTTATTGGGGGCTATTATTGTTCTTGTGTATTTGTCTGCTCCACGCTCTGTTATTGTTACTCGTGACAATATCGAGATTCACTGTGTGGCAGATTTGACGGTAATTCCCCGTAGTGAGATAAAGAAGATTGAACCACTTTCGGTGAAGTATCTTAGGGGCTGTGTGCCGTTGTATGCAGTGTGGGGAGTCTTTGGGTATTATGGCTATTATTTGAACTTGCGTAATTTTAGGGTCTTTCGGATGTATGCTTCGCAGAGGCGTAATCTGGTGGTTATAAAATATGGCGAGGAGAATAAACGTGTGGTTGTGAGTGTGCGAAGGCGTGAAGAGTTTTTGGAGTTTCTTTCATAAGGCGTATTGTTCTTTGAGCGTGTGTGTGGGTGGAGAGTAGAGCTTGTCGCTTGGGCTTTGTTTTAAAAAGGTATAACCTACAAAATATGAGGAGGGCTTTGTTTGTATGCTTCTCTTAATTGAACGTGAAATATTTAAAAAATACAAAAAAATGAATAATAGGATTTCTCTTGTTACTGCACTCTTTGCAGTAGTTTTCGGTGCTAGTGTAGCACAGTCTTTTGGTCAGCCTCCTGTGCCTAATAGGGGCGTAGCAGGGGTTCGTGGAGCAGGGGTAGAGTATGTGCGTTATTATAATGAAAAGGAGTGCGAGGGCACGATAAAAGGTGCGGCAAATAGCGAGTGGTGTATGGTTGAGTTCGGGGATAGTGAGACGCTATATGTTAATTTGACCGATAGCCTATATTTTGCTGAGGCATTCGCAGGAACAGTGCAGTCAATTTTAAGCGAGGAGGTATCGCTGCGTTCTAGGGGTTTGGAGCTAGTGGAGCGTGAGGCAGCAGTTATATGTTCGTGGGAGTGTGATAAGTACAGAGTAAGATCTTCGAGTGAAGATATAGTGCTATACGTAACGCCAAACCTAGGCTATACAATCACCCCAGTGCCTAGCTACGGCATACCAAACGGTATAGTTATGCGAGTAGAAAAAGACGGTGAAACAGTCTTAGAGGCAACAAAAACCACCCGCACAATCCACACCCCAGAGATAGAGCCAGCTATCACCGAAACAGCAGCCGCAAACCGCCTCCCAATGCGTGCCTACCGCCACAAAATAATCCAAACACAATCCACAAAATAGCTCGAAGTCCCCTCGGGAATTTTCCTGCCATTTCCCTCCGTAGTCTTTCTTTGAATTTAAGCTGTAAAGGTCGTGGGGTGTAGCTCTAGTCTTCTTTAATGTGTGGCTCTGGTGGGGTGGGTGAAAGTTTTGTTGGTTGTGAGGTTTTTTTGAAATTATTTGTTATCTTTGCTTGGGGTGTTTATTGCCCTTGGGAAACTTATTTGTGAAACTTTGAAAAACTTTTTAAAACTTTGAAATTATGAAACTTAGAATTTTGTTGGCAGTTGTGGCAGCGTTGTCTTTTAGCTGCTTTAGTGCCTCGGCGCAGGAGTATTTGAATCCTACACTTGAAACTATTCATACTCGTGCTAGCGTTCGGTCGTTTACGGATGCTCAGGTGAGTGAGGTCTACCTATTAGAGATGGTGAAGGCTGGTATGGCTGCTCCTACTGGCTCGAATAAACAGCCGTGGGAATTCGTTATTATACAAGACAGACAGACGCTTAAAACAATCGGGGAAATCAAGCCGCCAGTGGGTAAAGCTCCTGCCGCTATCGTCGTTCTTGGAGATACCTCTAAGAGTGGCTCGTGGGTATTGGACTGCTCGGCTGCTACCGAAAATATTCTTCTCGCTGCAACTTCTCTAGGGCTAGGTGCGGTATGGACTGGTGCCTATGGCAATGCAAAATTCGAAGAGCTATTAAAAGAAACACTTGCGCTACCAGAGGGCATAATGCCGCTATGTGTTATAGCAGTAGGCTATCCAGATGCTACTCCTAAGCCAAAGGATAAATTCGTAGAATCAAAAGTGCACTACGAAAAATACTAAAGGAAAGCTATAAATCCCTTCCTAAATTTAATAGTAAGTAAACGATTGCCCCTGTTTAGATTGTCTTCTAAACAGGGGCTTTGTTTTTAGTCGTATCGACTTAAGGGGGGGGTACTTTGCGGTTAATTTATATGCGTCTTTGCCGTGAGAAAATTTTGCTCAATAAATTATGGTGTTCGCTTAAAAATACTTATCTTTGTGTTTGGGTGTAGTACTCATATTTTCTCCCTGCGCTAATGCTTTTTTCTGTGGTGCTCTTTTTGGGGAGATGGGCTAATTCTTCTTTTTGTGGGAAAGTTTCTCTTCGGTAATCTAAGACTTGCTCTTTTGTGTGCTTAAAATCTATAAACTTATTAAAAATGCTTTTATTATGAAAACGAATTATCATACACATACTAAGCGGTGTCGGCACGCAAGTGGCACTGATGAGGAATATGTTTTGGCAGCTATCGAGGGTGGGTTCTCTACCCTTGGGTTTAGTGACCATATGCCGTGGTTTTATACTGATGACTATATATCTGATATGCGGATGGGGCGTGGGCAGGTTGATGATTATTTCTTGTCAGTAGAGTGTCTGCGTGATAAATATGCTGAGAAAATCGAGATTAAATCGGGGCTTGAATGTGAATATTATCCAGATAGTATGGATTGGCTGAAATTTCTAAAGGCGGTATATGAGCCTGATTATTTGATTCTGGGCAACCACTTTCTCAAAAACGAGCAAAAGGGACTCTACGCAGGTCACGCCTTTACTGAAAAGGAACTTAAACTCTATCTGGATACCTCCATTGCTGCTATGCAAACAAAATTGTATACTTGCTTTGCACACCCTGAACTCTTTGTCTATGCGTGTATAGCCCCTTCTCGCTACGCTATAAGTATCTTTAGAGAACTAGCCATTGCTGCCCGTGACCTAGGGGTGGTCTTTGAACGTAATGTGCAAACGCCATTTCATATTGAGCTATGGGAGGAGGTCGCCGATGTGCAGCCAAAGGTAATCATCGGGATAGATGCCCATAAGCCTAAAGCTCTGCTCACGGATGCGTATGAAGATAACCTTCTAGTGATGCGCTCGCTTGGTATCGAACCTATTCTTACTCTATAAACTCTGACCCTCTGTTGGGTCGCTCTTGTTTGCTGTATAGAGGGGGTGTAGGGTTTATAGTTGTAGGGTTATAGATATATGACTTACAGTTATAGGGCTTATAGTTATAGGAGTCGGAAAGAAAGGGTTATTTCTCGCCCTCTGAGTGTGTAGTTATAGGTATATGTGTCTAGCGATGAGAATATGGTATAGGCGTAGGCTCTAGTGTCTAATATGTTGTTTATAGATAGGTCTAGTTCGAACTTCTCGAACTTATAGGTTGCGCCAAAGTCTAGCAGTAGCATATCTACGTAATCTGTCGTAGAGATTTGGTTATTTACATAATCCCCTCGGACGAATAGCTTTAGTTTTTTGAATGCCTCGAAGCTCAGTTGTGCCCGGTGGCTATGGCTTATGACGCTTGAAGATACTTCTAAATATTTGCTATTGTTTAGGGCAACTGTGCCGTTATAGGAGAACTCCATCCACTTTGTCGGATTGGTCTTTACGTTGAGGCTTGCTCCATAGTATGACGAGGTGTAGCTTGTTAAGACCTCTTGTTGTATTACCTCACCGCTACTTGTTCGATATACACCGCTTAGGTCTACCTTTGTGTCTATTGACTTGAATAATTTAGTGAACGATAAGGCTGCATTAAACCCTTCGCTCTGGTTATCGCCCAGTACTGTTGAAGTGATTATATCTTCGTCCACGAAATATTGCGATGAGAGCTGGTTTCGGCACGTGTGGCTATACCCAAGTGAAGCATTGATGAAGAAGTAGCTAAGAGGTAGCTTATACTGATACCTAAGGGTTGCGCTCTGCTGCTCGCTCTCTGAGATTATTCCCGAAGCAATCGTTGCGCTGCGGTAGCTCGTCTGTATAGGGTTTACAAGGAACGACGTTGCATCGCCTATGCTATTGCTAGCCCCTGCGTTAAGCTGCACGAGCGAACTTGGCGAGAGGGTAAATTTCATACTCACACTAGGGCTATACAGTAGTGTAGAGTACTTATCGGTCGCTTGGTTATAATCCAATAGAGAATAGCCCACTGGTGCGCTAAGGGTCATCTCGAACCTGCCCGAAGGGGCTTTATACTCCATACGTGGCGAGAGGGTAGTTCTCAGATTGCCTCCCCTAAGGTCGTTCGGCTCGGTGTCTCTGCCCGAAAGCATAGTGTTGACTCTATCGTAGCTATAATCTAGATTAAGAGGTAAAAATAGGCGAGTGTACCTGCCTGCGTTAAACGAGTAGTCAAGTTTATTAGAAGTGTAGAAAGTATTGCCATCTGCATTTTGGATATAGTTATAGCTGTCATCTAGTGCTGAGCTATAACTTACGCTATTGTCGGGAGTGGCGAGGTACGATATCACAGAAGAGAATCCTATGAAGTTTGTTCCAACAGGCTTGCGCAGGCTAAAATTATTGGTAATGCCGTAATCTAATGCCTCACGCTCTTGCCCTATTATCTCATCACCGCTAAGGGTAGGGAAACGCTCATCGAGGATTGACAAAGACCCTTTGAGTGTATTGTTTATATATAACTCTTTGCTGTTCTTATTATATCTAAACTCTAGCGAGGGGCTATGCACAATGCTCAGCGGTGAGGTGACCTCTTCGACAAGGGTATTCTCGCCCTCTACGTAGTAGTCGCTTAGAAGGGAGTATGCGTAATCTTCGTTTGTATAGGTGTAGTTTGCATTAATGCGTAGTTCGTCGTCGTCGGATAGCTTGTTTATGGTATTTATACTCACTAGCCCATCTTCTCGATTGAGGTATCTGCTATCGGAGAGGGGTGGGGTAGTGCCACTCAGTGAGCTGAGAACGTCCATAGCTAGATTATCTCCACCTTTAGTCTCATAGAAGTGTATCGCAGCCTCTGAGGAGTTCTGTTTGCCTACATTGCCGTACTTAATTGTGGATATGGTCTGGAACTCCTTTGAAAAGAGCATACCTGTTAGCCCAAGCCTATATAGCAGCTCGTCCTCGATATAGCCAAGTGTGCCTTCGATAGTGCCCGACGGCTTTAGCTTTGCCTCTTTTTTGAGCTTAATATTCATCGCTACTGCATCGCTTAACATTTTGCCCTGCATCATCTTTATGGGCTGGTGATTTTCGATAACCTCGACAGTCGACACCATATCGGGGGTGATGTTTGTCGTTGCAATAGAGTACCGTCCCCCGAGTAAGTCCATACCCTCGATATAAAAGTTGCTTATGTTCTTGCCCATATACGAAATCTTTCCGCTCTGTGCTACCTCAACCCCTGGAAGCCTCTTTAGCGCATCCTCCAAAGTCACATCGCTAAGCCCTGTGAACGCCCCAAGGGCATAGACAAGTGTGTCGCCACGAAGCCTAATGTCGGGTGCGCTAACTGTAATTTCCTTAATCTCTGTAACCTTGGGTGTGAGTGTAATATCTAGCCTTTGGGTTTTATTCTCTAGGGCTATCTCCTTTAGCTCATAGGAGAGGTGTGAGAAGATAGCTTTAACGTCTCCTTCTCTACTTGTGAATTTTAGTTCAAATAGCCCTCCCTCGTCCGTGATATCATAGCTCACGTCCTTACCTCCAATCTGTAAGCGCACAATGACTCCTTCTACTGAGTTGCTCTCAGATGATACACTCCCCGAAATAATACTCTGTGCACTAGAGTAGAGCGGAGTGAAAAATAGTAATGCTATAAGGATGTGCTTCATAATTGTCGGTTGATTGTCGTTTGGGTCTAGCCTTTGATCGTCGTTTGATTGTCGCTTGGGTTTAGCCTTATTGCTGTCTGGAGCTAGTTGTGGCGGTAAAGTGTTTTTGTATTGCTATTTACCTGGGAACTCGTACAATTTTTTCTCGGGTATTTCGCTGTCTTTTAGCTCGACAACCTCTAGTGAGTGGTAACCGTTCGGGTGCAGCCTCACGACATTGCCATTGATTAACATCTTTGTCTGACCTCCTAATTTCTGAATCTCAACATTTAAGATAGCTTCGACTGGTACATCGACAGGATTGTATTCCTGAATTACCTTAGCTTTTAGGTATTTGGCTTTCGCTATTTTGCTTCTCATTTTTGCAGTGTTGTCGTAGATAGGGAGGGAATTTTGACGAATAGAGTACGCTTCGAAGGTGTGCATACCGCTATTGTCTGAGGCTTTGAGAATTAGCCCTGGCAGTCCTGATAGCTTCCACGGACCATAGCTCGCAGGGATTGACGGAGCATACCACGCTGTCCATACCCTGCCGCCAAACTCAGCTGTCGCTTTGTTGCAGGGTGTTTCCATAATCGTTTGGGTGTCACTCGAAAGTGTCCATTGCAGTTCCTCCTGCTTCTCGTTATAGGTGTAGTAGCTAAGCCCGATAACTCCATTCTCCGTAGTCCTGCCTTTAGGAATGTTTTGAAAAACCTCACTGTCAAAGTAGAACATCTGAATCATAAAATTATTCTGTGCCTCAGCAATTTCTTCACTAGTGGAGTTAGCTAGATAGACGATAGAATCGGCTCTAAATCCGCCATAGTCCCAGAACTTAGCACAGTTCTCCCCTGCCTGCAAAATAGTAAGATACTCATCACAAAACTCCTCATCGTTTTGATTCAGCCCCTCCACAGTGTAGCGATAGAGACACTCAAAACTAGAGCGTTCAATCTCCTTAAACTGTTTGTCGTTAAGCTCTCGGTGAGTAGAATTTTGGGCAATAGCCACCCCGAAGAGTGGCAGTAAGGTAATAAGATAAAGAAACTTTTTCATAGGTGTGTAAAATAATTGGTTGTTAATTTTACACAAAGTTACGAAAGTTTCGTAACAATCCAGATGTTTCGTAATATTGTTTGTGGAATTTTTTATGTAGTCCCTTTTGTCGAGCCTCTAGAGTCATTAGGGAGAAATTAGAGCTCCTTTTTAGTTTTTTGTGCTGTAGTATCTGTTCTGCTGTGATTTATTTGTATTTACGATAATTAAAAAAATGCCCCACATTTGTTTGGTGGGTTAAATATTTTTGTGTAGCTTTGTAGAGTGTTAATTAAAAACTAGCACGTTATTTCCCCTTATAGAAGAGAGAGGGGGGATAAGACAAAAAATATATGAAAGTGTTTAGCTTTTATTCTTGACTGGAAATCTGCAAAATTTCGAGTGAATCAAGAGTAACCAACACCTTTGCTTGCTATGCTATGGGCTCAATTCTGACCCCACGCACAGTCAAGCGTGGGGTATTGTTATTTGATTCACGGGCATTGCAGAGCCTCCAGCCAGATAACTAAAAAACTCCACGCTTTCTTTTTGCACCCTACATACCCGAAAAACAAAAAAACATACCAACAAAATAGAAATCCCACATCTTAGAAGAACTTTCAGTATCTATCTGAATTTATAGACTTTAGGGCGGCTGATAACTGCTCTAGAGTCCTTTAGTAGAATATTAACCAAATAATAAATTTAACAAAAAAATGAGAAAACAACTTTTTTATTTGCTGCTTTTGGTAGCGGCGTTTAGTTTGTCTAGCTGTACTGATTATGGTGACGACATTGATGCTTTGAACGATCGTATTGACGATTTAGAGAACACGCAGATTGCTTCTATCGAGGAGCAGATTGCTGCTATTAATGCTTCGCTTGCTGAGCTTGAGAAGACTCAGGAGGAGTTGCAGGACTACATCACTACGCTTGAAGAGACAGCGGCAACACTTCAGGGCGAGATTGACGACACTAACTCTAAAATTGATGATTTGTCGACAGCTATAGGCGAGGACATCGACACAGCGACAGCGGATATTCTAGCGCAGCTGGAAGCCGTTAAGAGCGAGCTAGAGAGCGAGCTTAGCCAAATTAACGCAACTATCACAGCGTTGCAAGAGGCTGACGAGGCACTCGAAGATAAGATAGCAGATCTGCAAACTTATGTTGACGAGGAGTTAAGCAAGACCGAGGACTGGGCAACTGCAACATTTTCAACGCTAGAGCAGTACAACTCGATAGTTGACGAGATAGCAATAATCAGCGCAGCAATCGAAAGTATCAATGAGTCGCTAGCCGATTTGGAAACAAAGCTCACAGACGAGTACACCAAAGCTATCGAAGATGCAGTAGCAAGTCTCAGCGAAGAAGTAGCAGCGGATATTCAAGATGCTATTGACCAGATTACCGCAGCCTACACCTCGGCAATCTCAAAAGCAAAAAGCGAGATTGAGGAGGCATATACAGCAGCGATTGCAGCAGCGATTACCTCACTAGAAAACTCGATGAAGGACTGGGTAAACGAGCAGCTAACAGGTTACTACACCATAGCCCAGACCGAAGCACTACTATCGAGCCAAAAGTCTGAACTAGAGGCGGCACTACTAGCTCAAAAGACCTATCTGGAAAATCTGATAAATACATTGTCTGAGGATTTCGAGACAGAGATTGCCGATATCAATGAGTCAATCAGCGATATAGAGGAAGCGATATCTGACAATGCCGAAGCAATTGCTCAGTTGCAAGAGGATTTAGCTACAACCAAAACAGAGATTACCGAAGCGTACACCTCTGCAATCGAAGAGGCTATAAGCACATTAGAGGGTAAAATTAGCGATGCCGTTGCCGATGAGGTAGCGACAATTAACAGCCGTATAGACGAAGAAGTAGCAACTATCAACGCAGCTATCGACGCACTTACAGCGAGAGTAGATGCAATCGAGCAAGCAATCAGCGATATCCAAGATGAGATAAACGGAATAAAGGATCAGTTAACAGAGATTCTAAACCAGATACAGTCGGTGGTCTATATCCCTATGCAGTCGGATGGTTATGCTTTGATGAATTATTATTCCTATTCTGATGGTTATATACCTGCGACAGCGACACTGCTATTTGAGTTAAATCCAAGCTCTACAGCCGAAGCAATAACTGAGGTGTGGGAAGAGGCACTAACCATCAAAACGGTTTACACGGCAAACACACGTGCCTCAGTAGGTGATTTCACAACCTTAGATATAGTAAGTGTAACATCGTCAGGCGGTATTCTAACTATTGAAGTGTCGGGTGAAAATCTAGACGAGATGTTCTTCACCGAAGAACTCGCAGCAAGTATTAGTCTCTCAATTTCGGACGGTATTAACTCTATTTCTTCTAGTTATGTATCTATGATCCCAAATAACTTAGGTGAAGCTACTACTGTAGCCGAGCTGCAAGCAGGCAATTATCCGATCTCCGATAACTGGGTAATTATTGATGAAACGATTCCAGCTTATCCGTTCTTCGATTCTAGCACACAAACGTCGACACTAGATTTAGATGACAGAAAAATTACGATAAGCTGCCCCAATGCGACTTGGATTGGACCTTATGCTTTTGTGCTTTGTGATGCCTTAACCTCAGTATCTATACCTAAGGCTACTACGATTGGATTCTTGGCGTTTTGTTATTGTCGTGCCTTAACCACATTATCGCTACCTGAAGCTACTGAGATTGGATACTTGGCGTTTTGTTATTGTGATGACTTAACCACATTATCGCTGCCTAATATTGAAACCTTCGACTGGGGCTGGATTTACGGCTCTACCAAAGTAACAGAGATAACATTAAAGGATAAAACCCTTAGTCCAGAAAATGGCGTTTACTATAACGAAGATAAATCTACTATTTATAAGTATGTTGGAGATGATACAGAATTTAATGCACCAAATTCCGTAAAAACAATTCAACAGTCTGCTTTTGATAGTTGTTATGCCTTAACCATAATTTCGCTACCTGAAGTTACTGAGATAGGAAGCCAAGTTTTTAGGTATTGTAGTGCCCTAGCGTCAATAGACCTTCCGAATGCGACTTCGATTGGATTTGGTGCTTTTGATTCTTGCAGTGCCCTAGCGTCAATAGACCTTCCCAATGCGACTACGATTGGAGCTTCTGCTTTTAGGCAATGCAGTGCCCTAAGTAATTTAGAAATTGCGACTGAATCGGAATTGACTAGTATAGGACTCTCGATATTCGATGGTGTTACTACTGAGAATGTTGATTTGACGATTGGTAGTCAGAACGATGGCGTAGATACAGCTGCTTTGACTTGGAACGACTGCACGTTTAAGTCTATTACTGTGATTTAATATAAATAGAACAAATACAAGGCACTATAGGGCAGCAGTGAGTGCTGCCCTATAGTGCTTTAAGAAACCCAATATTTTAAAACAAACAAAATTAAACCTATGGAAAACAAAACAATTAAAAAGTTTGTTGAAAAATTTAATGAGAATAGATCAGAAACCCATCATCGGTATGCCTCATTTGATCTGTGCTTCAACTACTTTCACGAAAATCGAGGACGACTTACAAAAGATATGGAGAAGAGCTGCTGTGTGCTGTGGTCGTACTTGGCGAGTTGGGGGATGTTGCGTGGTTCTACTCTACTTTTGCAGAAGAACCCTGCTTATCTTGCAGAGTTAGTTGAGTTTATAGATAGCAAGGAGTGCGATAAAATCTTTGGTATTGATATCGACAAATATGACGAAGGCGGTATCGAGGAGATTATGCAAATATACGTACGAATCGAGGAGATCTTAAAATGCGAAAAAGATGATAACGATAAGGAGCGTAAGCCCACATTGACCCTCATAACCAAGATTATGTTGGGGGTCTTTGGTTGTATACCTGCTTACGATCAATATTTCTGCAATACTTTCAAAGAACTAATGCCGGGCAGAAAGTTTGACTCTACCCGACTAAACCCAGAAAGCCTCATCGCAATATCGAAGTTCTATGAAGATAACCAAAAGGAAATCGAAGACTTTGCAAAGAATACCCACACAATAGATATATTCTCTACTGGTAAATACCCCTCCGCCCCCTACACCAAAGCCAAGATAATTGATATGTATGGATTTAGTGTAGGTCAGGCAAAAGCACGAGCAGAGAAAAAAGCGAAAGCAGAAAGAGAAGCGGCAGCAAAAGCAGCATCAAAAAAATAACCTTTAAACCTTTAAAATTATGGAATCTATATTTAAAATTATAGAAACAAAAAATGAGAAAAAATACTTTTTGGGGGCTGCTGTGTGCGGCTTTTTTGGTGTCTGCTAGTAGCTGTGGTGGGCTGAGCACATCGGCTGTTTCGGGGGATGAAGCTTTTGTCGATAATCTAATTTCTAATATGACCATTGAGGAGAAGACTTCACAATTGAGAATTTTCCACGCTGGCTCGGATATAAATCTTGACGAGGACGGCAATCTAGTTATGACTGACGGAGTTCGTGAGCGTTTGAAATACGGTATAGCAGGCATTAAGAATGCAGGGGGAAACTACTCGCCTGAGGAGTCTGCTAAGCTGAATAATCTGTTGCAGGATTATATCGTTGAGAATAGCCCTTCGGGGATACCTGCTCTCTTTATTACTGAATCTTATAATGGTGTCGATGCAGAGGGGTGTACTAGCTTTGCTCGTCCTATTAGCCTTTCGTCGACTTGGAATCTGGAGCTTGTGCATAGGGTCTATGACTGTATCGGTCGGGAGGCTCGCTCTCGTGGTTTACATATGACTCACTCTCCTGAGGCAGATATTACTCGTGATCCACGTTTTGGACGTATGAGCGAGGCTTTTGGTGAGGATACATATTTGGTTACCGAAATGATTGCAAATGCTGTGAGCGGTTTGCAGGGCGATTGTGTAGGGCTAGACTCTACGCATATCGGAGCTGTTGTGAAGCACTATGTGGCTTATGGCTTGGTTTCTGGAGGGCGTAATTTTGCTAGTATAGAGGTTTCGCCACGCACGCTTGTGGACGAGATTATGCCTCCTTTTAAGGCAGCTGTGGAGCGTAGTGGTGCGCTTGGTGTTATGGCTTCTCACGGAGATATTAATGGTGTTTCGTGTCACTCTAGCGAGTGGCTTTTGACCGATGTTCTTAGAGGAGAGTGGGGCTTTGAAGGTTATGTTGTTTCGGATGCTGACGATGTTACTCGCCTCTGTGAATTTATGCATACCTCTGAGACTGTTGAGCAGGCTGCAATTGATGCTCTTAAGGGAGGTCTGGATATTGACCTTTAGGTATAGGCGTTTAGACCGCACAAATTATCATAGAATTACTACCTTTGTAAAATGGGTAGAGAAAATAAATTTACAGGCGTGAACTCGATCAAATTTAACCGCTATTTTCAGAGCGA
>JAWXTN010000017.1:0-42638 GCA_044433515.1 Rikenellaceae bacterium
CTCATCGAACAATCCTCGTTTACCTGTACTCTTAAAAATCATAGTGGTTGTACTTTATATTACACTACAAAGATAGTGATAATTTATTGAATATCAAAACTTTAATTTTTAGAAGTCCCCATACGAAAAAAGGGAGAATCTCTAAATATCCCCCCTCTAAGCTCATAGGTCTCTCTTGTTTATAGAACCTGGTCAATAATCTTGTCCGTAAGAGTGGAAAGGTTGCCCTGCCATAGAATCTTACCCTTGTTATTTACAATGACCGTAAAAGGGATATAACGTACCCCCAGTAGCTTGTGAAACTCTCCCTTAGTGTCCACCGCAAAGGCATAGCTATTGCCGTCACTATCTGCAAGAGCTTCAAACTCAGGGGTAGATTTAGAAGTTATCACAACTACTTCGGCTCGCCCCGAAGCCGTAGCCTTTATACGTGAAATATTGCTATTGTAAAACTCCACAGCCGTAGGGTTGCCGCTAGCATAGAAATCTATAATCCATACACTGCTCTTAGATTGAGGCGCAGAAAGCCACTTCACAGACTCTATCTTCTTGTGGTCGTCTATCTCCGAGCCAATCACTAGCTTCTGTGCGCTAAGCTCAAAGCTAAAGAGTAATAAGAGGACTAAAAGAGTTATTGTTTTGTTCATCGTTTTTTGTGATTTATAGGATGGATGTGTTGTTGGAAAATTATATGGCTATGAGTTTGTCTCCCATCTCTCGAAGTGTGGACTTTATAAGCTCTGCCCTTTGTGCGCTTGGCTTTTTGACACCATAGATATACTTCGCCAATAAGCTTTTATGTATGCCTATCGCCTTTGCTACCTCAGATACATTGAGCCAAGGGAATTTGTTAAATATGCTAGCTACCTCGTTGTCTTCTTCTATAACTGTGTCCTCGAAGAAACTGCTGATATGAATATCCTCGTCTATCTTCGCCCATCTAATAGCCTCGCCTCGCATAGTTATGTTAAAGTCTCCTCGCTCTTGTGCACTCGCAAGATAGAGAGTAGGGAACAGCTTTAGCGACTTGCTATACACATTCGTGTCGCTACACAGCATATAAATGCGGTCGTTCTCAATCCAAATGCTCTCAATTGTTCTCATAATTGTGTTGTGCTACAAATTTGGGTCTAAATTTTTAGAACCTCACTACAAATATAGTAAAATTTGTTAACTTTGCAGCTGTTATGGCAATAAAATACGCAAAATTTATGTGTAGCTCCGAGAAGCTAACACAATGTCCACCAGCCGAAATTGACGGCACACCAGTGGTAGAAGTGGCTTTCATAGGTCGCTCAAATGTGGGCAAAAGCTCGCTTATAAATATGCTAGTTAACCAAAAGCTAGCCAAAGTGTCGGGTACGCCTGGCAAAACTCGACTTATAAATCACTTCGAAGTTAACTCCGAGTGGATGCTCGTCGATCTTCCTGGTTACGGCTATGCCAAAACAAGCAAAAGCGATAGGCTTGCCTTCGGTGAGCTTATAAATAGCTATGTCATAAATCGTCACGAACTTTACTGCCTCTTTGTACTCGTGGATATTAGACTAGAGCCACAAAAAATAGACGTGCAGTTTATGGAGATGCTAGGCGAAAATGGCGTTCCATTTGCTATTATCTTTACAAAGGGCGACAAACTCTCTGCCACAGCTCGCAAAAAACAAGTCGAAGCCTACAGGGCTAAAATCGAAGAACAGTGGGAAGAATTTCCTCCGCACTTCGTAACCTCAAGCGAAAGCGGACTCGGCAAAGATGCACTTGTGGATTATATCGAAGCTATGGTTACGGAACTAAAAGAAAGCCTCTAGAAAATTATAGTGAACTCTAAAATTGTTATAGACTCAGATATCCCCTTTATAGAGGGTGTGTTCGAGCCATACTTCAGCGAAGTTCTATATCTTAAAGGTATGGATATCTGCGCTGAGAATCTCAGTGATGCCGATGCTCTGGTGACTCGTACACGTACAAAATGCACGGGCGAGCTGCTAAAAGGTAGCGCAGTAAAAGCCATAGCAACCGCTACAATAGGGCTTGACCACATAGATGATACGTTCTGTAAGGAACAAGGCATTGAGGTCTTTAGTGCGCAGGGATGTAATGCTAGAGCCGTTATGCAGTGGGTCTTCTCCTCGATTGAAGTACTACAACTCAGAGGGCTTGTGTCAAAGGATTTTACCCTAGGGATTGTGGGCGTTGGCAATGTGGGGTGTGAGGTTGAGGGAGTGGCAAAAGAGAAGGGTATTAAGACTTTGCTGTGTGACCCTCCTCGGCAGCAGAGAGAGGGGAGTTGTGACTTTGTTTCACTTGACGAACTTCTAGCACAGAGCGACGTTGTAACTACACACGTATCACTAGACTCTACTACACGAGGTATGATTAATGATGATTTCCTCAAAAAGATGCAGAAGGGGGCAGTGCTTCTGAACGCTTCAAGGGGAGAGGTGCACCTGGAGGAAGATTTGCTACTATGCGACTCTGTTGTATATGCACTGGACGTATGGTGCAGTGAACCGAATATCAATAGAGAGCTGCTAGCGAAAGCAGCGATTGCCACGCCGCATATTGCAGGCTACTCTATGCGTGGCAAGGCACGAGCAACGATTATGTGCGTGCAACAGCTGGCGGAATTTTTCTCGATTGAGGAGCTAAAAAATTGGGGCGAACACCTGGATTTTCCACTAGAAGAAACTCTGGGATGCGACGTGCTCCATTACGATAATTTACTAAGAAAATCGCCCGAAGATTTCGAAAATCAGCGCACTTTCAGATAGCGTTATTTCACAGCAAAAAGGGGTCAAGGGGAGTTCTAAAAAACTCCTTAAAATAATTGTTCATTTACTTCACTACTTTCTTTGAAATTTCCAAAATCGTCATATAGCCCCACTATAAGCCATTTTTGAAAATTCCAAATAAAGCAGCAAATTAAACAAAAATTAAAATCAATGAGTTTATAGAACTCCCCTCAAAAAATTACCTTTTTTTTATTGTGAAAAAAGTTGGAACTTCTTGTTAAAAATTTTATCTTTGTGTGTCGAGAACTATTATGCTCGTATCATTAATTGTTAGAAATTAAAAACTTATCAATAACTTTAAAAAAATTTACTATGCTAAAATCATCAATCGGCAAGAAACTAGTAATGAGCTTAAGTGGGCTCTTCTTGATTCTATTCTTGCTTTTCCACGCAACAATGAATGTCGTGGCAATCTTCTCGGCTGAGGCTTACAATGCCGTTTGTGAATTCCTTGGGGCTAACTGGTATGCACTTGTAGGTACTATGGTGCTAGCTGCTGGCTTTGTTGTTCACATCCTAATGTCAATCGTTATTACCCTTGGCAACCGCAAGAGCCGTGGTAATCAACGCTACGCTAAAGTTACTCGTCCTAAGGAAGTTTCTTGGGCAAGTAAGAATATGTTTGTCCTAGGGATAATTGTTGTGGGCTTTATGGGTCTTCACTTATATCAGTTCTGGGCAAAGATGCAACTTGTTGAGATTATGCACTTCGGTAGCGGAGTAGAACACGACGCTCTTCAAAATTCACTTGGTATTCACCCAGCAGATGGTGCTGCACTTATTAAGTATTATTTCAGCAATATTTGTGTTGTTATTTGTTATGTAGTATGGCTGGTGGCTCTTTGGTTCCACCTAAATCACGGTTTCTGGAGCGCACTTCACACAGTGGGTTGGAACAACGAAATCTGGTTGCCACGTCTTCAAAAACTCGGTAAATTCATCTCTACTCTTACAATTTTGATGTTTATCGCTGTGGTTATTGTATTCTATGTTCGCTCGCTTTGCTGCGGTGGCGTTTGCTAGAGTAACCTTTATTTGAGGATTTCAAAGAATTAATCAAAAGAATATATACATTTTCATAAAAATATAACAATGAATTTAGATGCTAAAATCCCTAGCGGCCCAGTAGCCGAAAAATGGGGCAAACATAAAGCGGAAATTAAGGTGGTATCACCTGCTAATAAACGCAAATTGGATATTATTGTAATCGGTACAGGTCTTGGTGGTGCTTCGGCAGCAGCTTCTCTTGGTGAACTTGGCTACAATGTTAAGATATTTTGTATTAGTGACTCTCCACGTCGTGCGCACTCTATCGCTGCACAGGGGGGTATTAATGCTGCAAAGAACTATCAGAATGATAATGACTCGGTTTATCGCCTATTCTACGACACTGTAAAGGGTGGTGACTATCGTGCTCGTGAGGCTAACGTTTATCGCCTTGCTGAGGTATCGAACCTTATCATTGACCAGTGTGTGGCTCAGGGTGTGCCTTTCGCACGTGATTACGGTGGACTACTTGACAACCGCTCGTTTGGTGGTGCACAGGTTAGCCGTACTTTCTATGCTCGTGGTCAAACTGGTCAGCAGCTTTTGCTTGGTGCTTATGCTGCACTTAACCGTTCTATTAGTAAGAAACAAGTAGCTAGCTATACTCGTCACGAGATGCTTGACCTTGTAATGATTGACGGTAAGGCTCGTGGTATTATTGCACGTGACCTTTGCACAGGTGAGGTTAAGCGTTTTGGTGCTCACGCTGTTGTTATTGCAACTGGTGGCTATGGTAACGTATTCTTCCTAAGTTCTAACGCTATGAACTGTAATGGTTCGGCAGCTTGGCAGTGTTACAAGAAGGGTGCAGGTTTTGCGAACCCTTGTTTCACTCAGATTCACCCTACTTGTATCCCAGTACACGGCGACCAACAGTCTAAGTTGACTCTTATGAGTGAGTCGCTACGTAACGATGGTCGTATTTGGGTTCCTAAGGAGATGAAGGATGTAGAGGCTATCCGCAGCGGTAAGGTTAAGGCTTCTGAGATTCCAGAGGAGAGACGTGACTATTACTTGGAGCGTCGTTATCCTGCGTTTGGTAACTTGGTACCACGTGACGTTGCTTCACGTGCAGGTAAGGAGCGTTGCGATGCTGGATATGGTGTTAACAAGACTGGTCTTGCGGTATTCCTTGACTTTAGAAGTGCAATTGAGCGTTTGGGTAAGGATGTTATCACGGCTCGTTATGGTAACTTGTTCCAGATGTACGAGAAAATCGTGGACGTTAACCCTTATGAAGAGCCTATGATGATTTACCCTGCTATCCACTATACGATGGGTGGTATTTGGGTTGACTATAACTTGCAGACTACAATTCCTGGTCTTTATTCGATTGGTGAGGCTAACTTCTCTGACCACGGTGCTAACCGTCTTGGTGCTTCGGCATTGATGCAAGGTTTGGCGGATGGTTACTTTATTTTGCCTTATACTATTGGTGATTATTTGAGTCACGAGATTCAGTCTCCAAAGGTTGATATAAACGACCCTGCATTTGTTGCAGCTGAGAAGGAGGTTAATGACAAAATCGCTAAGTTGTTTGCTGTTAAGGGTAAGCGTTCGGTTGATGACTTCCACAAACAACTCGGTCTTATTATGTGGGACTGTGTGGGTATGGGTCGTCAGAAGGCAGATTTGGAGAAGGCTATCGTCGAGATTCCTAAGCTTAAGGCTGAGTTCTGGAAGGATGTTCGTGTACCTGGTAAGGCTGGCGACTTCAACCAAGAGATTGAGAAGGCACTTCGTGTGGCTGACTTCTTTGAGATTGGTGAGTTGATGGCACGTGATGCACTCAACCGTGAGGAGAGCTGTGGTGGTCACTTCCGTGAGGAGTTCCAGACGCCTGAGGGTGAGGCTCTTCGTGACGACGAGAATTTCGCCTATGTTGCGATATGGGAGTATAACGGTGAGGGAGAGCCAGTGCTTCACAAGGAAGCTCTTACTTTCGAGAATGTTAAACTTGCTCAACGTAATTACAAGGAGTAATTATTTTAGGATATTGTTCTGAGGGGGGGGGGCATCCCCTTTGGGGCGATAAAATTTACAGGAAAAAGAATTTATAATTTCAGATTAATAAGATGAATTTCAAATTAAAAATATGGCGTCAAGAGTCGCCAAAGGCGAAGGGCGCATTCAAGGAGTATGAGGTTAGCGATGTATCGGCTGATAGTTCGTTCCTTGAGATGATAGATATGGTAAATAACGATTTGATACATAAGGGTGAGGAGCCTATTGCATTTGACCACGACTGTCGTGAGGGTATTTGCGGTATGTGTTCGTTGTATGTAGATGGTCGTGCACACGGTCCTGACGATGATATTACTACTTGTCAGTTGCATATGCGTAAGTTCAAGGATGGTCAGACCATTACGATTGAGCCTTGGCGTTCGGCTGCATTTCCAGTTATTAAGGACTTGGTTGTTGAGCGTAATGCTTTTGATGAGATTTTGCAGGCTGGTGGTTTCATTTCGGTGAACACTGGTGGTGTACCTGATGCGAATGCTATACCTATACCTAAGAAGAATGCAGACACTAGTATGGATGCTGCGTCTTGCATTGGTTGTGGTGCTTGTGTTGCTACTTGTAAGAATGGTTCTGCTATGTTGTTTGTATCTGCACGTGTTTCTAGTTTGGCTAATTTGCCACAGGGTCGAGTAGAGGGTTCGCTTAGGGCTAAGGCTATGGTTAAGAAGATGGATGACCTTGGTTTTGGTGGATGTACAAATACACGTGCTTGTGAGGCTGAGTGTCCTAAGGGTATCTCTGTTGCGCACATTGCTCGTTTGAATCGTGAGTTTTTGGCTGCTAAGCTAAAAGACTAGTATATTAATGATTAATGATTAGTGATTAATGATTAATGGGAGGGAGGCTTTGCCTCCCTTTTTTTTAGGTTTTAGGTTTTAGGTGTTAGGTATTAGGTGTTAGGGGAGAACCACAGTAGAAAAGCACTAGGCTAGGGGCACTGCACCCAAGTCCTGGGAAGGACCGCCTGCCCGGCGTTAGGGCGATGGCAGGCGGCTTTCACACGGCTCACAGGCGGCTCACAAGCGGCTAGCACTGGATGAGAGCGGTTTGCGGTGGGGGGATAACATCCCCAAAAATTCTCTGATAAGAGAATTTCCCCCCCCCGCCATAAAATCCAAAGCTAGAGTACCCTTACATCTCAAAAGACTTCCGCTAGAGCACACCTCTAACCTCTAACCTCTAACCTCTAACCTCTAACCTCTAACCCCTACAACCTACAACCTATAACCTAGCACCTAATACCTACCCCCTAATTTCATACTTTCAGAAAAAATTCCTATCTTTGTCATTAGAAACCTGTCGGAGTGTTTCCCACTCCCACAGTGTTTAAAATATTATTTTTCACGTTTGTGTAAGATCTTGTATTCGAAAACTGGTAACTTTCTGATATTGACAAGAGACTTAGCTATAACGTCCGTACTGTGTATATCTATGGTACGGGCTTGCTTGTCTGTCAATATGGGTATACCAGTACCTCGAATACGGATTTGTTAAGTCCGTGCCATTCTTTTTGCTTAGGGCTTAATGATTTATATCCTAAGGGAGAGGATGGCTATGGTACGGAGCTTGGCGCTACTGTAAATCACCACATCTATTCTGTAAACATAAAACGACACTAGGCGCAGTCTTTGAAGTCCTTTCCCTTTCTTTCCTTTTCTTTACTTCTAATATCTCTCAAAGGAGTAGCTCCTCCTCGGAGCCGCCAAGGGGTATCGCTTCCAGAGCGGTAGCAGAAGCGGTGCCACTGTGGGGTGGCGGCACCGCTCTGTTTTGCTCGTTCCTCCCAAAACAGCTGGCTCTACACAGTCTCTTAGCCTCTTATCTTCACAGCTCTACTCAGTCCTACTCAGTCCTACTCAGTCCTACACCAGAGAGCATAACGTAATAAGGGAGAGACTTCTAGATTTAGTGAAGTCTCTCCCTTATGCTGTTCTAGAATTATGTTTGCTCTAGCTTTGGATTTTGGGGCGGTGGGGGGAAATTCTCTTAGCAGAGAATTTTTGGGGATGTTATCCCCCCACCGCAAACCGCTCTCATCCGTGTGAAAGCCGTGTGAAAGCCGTGTGAAAGCC
This sequence comes from Rikenellaceae bacterium, assembly GCA_044433515.1. Taxonomy (GTDB): domain Bacteria; phylum Bacteroidota; class Bacteroidia; order Bacteroidales; family Rikenellaceae; genus Mucinivorans. Next base: position 7,934 of record JAWXTN010000017.1, read on the forward strand.
GTGTGAAAGCCGTGTGAAAGCCGTGTGAAAGCCGCCTGCCATCGCCCTAACGCCGGGCGGGCGGTCCTTCCCAGGACTTGGGTGCAGGGCTGCTAGCCTAGTGCTTTTCTACTGTGGTTCTCTCTTAATTCCTACAAACTAATCCCTACAACCTAATCCCTACAAACTAATCCCTACAACCTACAAAGTGCGCTGCCGAAGAATATGCACGCTAACTCCAACCGCAATAACACCCAACATTATACGTACCCACAAAATATCGATCAAAAAAATTATACTCAAACCTATCGAAACCCACAGCATAGTAAGTGCTATAACCTTGGCGTGACGTGGTATCCCCTTGTTCTCATAATAGTTTATCACAATAGCTCCCAAAACCCGACGACTCAACAACCAAGACTTAGCACGCTCTGAACTACGATAAAATAACCAAAAAGCCAACAGTATAAAAGGAGTGGTAGGAAGCACAGGCAAAAATGCACCCAATACCCCCAAACCTACACACAAATAACCCATACCCGTCATTATTAGACGTGCCACCCTGCTTCTAGGCATATTACCCCTCATCGTACTAAAAGCTAAAAACTACGGCCTCCGCCACCACCAAAACTACCACCGCCGCCAAAGCCACCAAAGCCTCCGCCACCGCTGCCACCATACCCGCCGCCACGACCACCACTGCCGCCACTGCCCAAAAGAATAAGCCACCAAGGAAAACCGCCACCGCCACCACGGTTATTGTCTCCCCCCTTATTCCCCTTGTTAGAAACCATCGAAAGAATGATAATGCTCACAACCAACAAAAAAGGCCATAGCATACTCAACCACTCAACCTCATCGCTATACTTTGCCGTAAACTCACCACGAACTATCCCACGTACCTCACGTGTACCCTTGCTAATAGCCTCATAATACTCCCCCTTAGCCAAATGAGCAAGCATAACACCGTCAATAACACGACCAGCCTTGCCATCAGGTAATACCCCCTCAAGACCACTGCCCACACCAATGAAAACCTCACCACGAGTGTCATTACGTGGCTTCAACAAAAAAACAATACCATTGTCCTTGTCTGCCTGACCTATCCCCCAATTGTCAATAAGCCCAGCCGCCATAACACTAGGCGCATAGCCATTAAGGTCATTCATCGTTACAACAGCTATCTGTGTAGAAGTAGCACGTGCAAAACTAACTAAACTGTCCTCCAATACCTGTATCTGTGCAGGGCTAAACAACCCCGCAAAATCATTAACCAAACGAGCAGGGCGCATAGGCTCAGGTGTCACAACCTTAGCCTCTACACCAACGCTCAAACTCAGTAACAGTAAAAATACTGCCAGAAATCTTTTCATATATTATCTCTTTGGAAAAAAAACTCTCTTATTAAAACTCAATTGTAGGAGCGACTGAACTGCCCTCTGCTGCCTCGAAATATGCCTTCTTCTCAAAGCCATACATCCCCGATAGAATATTGCGTGGGAACTTCTTTAAATAAGCATTATACTCCTTCACAGCGTCGTTAAACTCTGTGCGTACCTTCGTAATACGGTTCTCAGTGCCTGCTAGCTCGTCTTGTAGATTTATGAAGTTGCGTGAGGCTTGTAGCTCTGGATAACTCTCGCCTATTGCCATCAATCTGCCAATACCCTGGCTCAACTCCTGCTGAGCTGCCTGGAATTTAGCGATATTCTCGTCTGTCAAATCTTCCGCATTAAGAGTTACGCTCTGAGACTTCGCACGCTCCATTACAACACCGATAAGTGTCTCCTGCTCGTGGTTCGCATAGCCCCTAACTGTCACTACAAGCGAAGGGATAAGATCCGTGCGTCGCTGATACTGTGCCTCTACATTAGCCCACTTGCCCTCAATCTCCGCCTCCTTGCCCACAAGCGAATTGTATGTGCCGATAAAAAAGTTATAAAGGATTATCAAAACTACTGCGATAATTCCCCATTTGATGTACTTGTTCATATTCTTTAGTTTTATAATTGTGAAAAAATAGAGGAGCTCCCAAATCATTGAAAACCCCTCTTTCTGTCTATATTAACGTTAAGCCGTAGTCTTCTATTACTTCTTTAGTTTGAAATAATTGTGGTGAGAACCGAAACGCTCAAACGCTGCTCTGTCTAGCTCCTCTCTATGTTGAGGGGCTGCCACAGAAATCATTAGTTGTGCACGCTCCTGCAAAGTCTTACCATAAAGATTAACTGCGCCAAACTCCGTAACGAAATAGTGCATATGCGCACGAGTCGTAACAACACCTGCACCAGAGTTTAGTACTGGAGCAATTTTCGAAAGACCCTTGTTCGTAACAGCTGGCATAGCAATCATTGCCTTACCGCCCTTGCTAAGCGATGCGCCATAGATAAAGTCTACCTGTCCGCCAACACCCGAATAGTGCTTTGTACCAAGTGAATCGGCACAAACCTGACCCGTAAGGTCGACTTGTAGTGCTGAGTTAATAGCCGTTACCTTGTCGTTCTTAGCGATGATATATGGGTCATTTGTATAACCTACGTCCATCATAAGAACGCCTGGGTTGTCGTCGATAAAGTCATAGACCTTCTGAGAGCCCATAAGGAATGTAGATACCATTTTGCCAGTGTCGATATTCTTTGCCATACCGTTGATAACGCCTGCCTCTACAAGTGGAAGTACACCGTCGGCAAACATCTCTGTGTGGATACCAAGGTTCTTGTGACCGCCTAGTTGTGCAAGTACTGCATTAGGAATTGCGCCAATACCCATTTGTAGACAAGCTCCATCCTCGATAAGAGCTGCACAGTGGCGACCTATCGCTTCTTCTACTTCGTTTGGTGCAGAGAAGTGAGCCTCTTCGAGTGGCTCGTGGTGTTCGCACCAGATGTCGATAAGGTCAGCCTTAATCATCGCATCACCAAAGGCACGTGGTACGTGTTTGTTGATAATAGCGATTGTAGTGTCTGCCATCTCGATAGCCGCTAGGGTAGCGTCAACAGATGTGCCAAGAGATACATAACCGTGTTTGTCTGGAGGAGAAACCTGCACCATTGCAACGTTGATAGGTAGCGCACCACAGCGGTATAGCTTTTGTGTCTCACTCAAAAATACAGGGATATAATCAGCGAAACCTGCTTGAGTAGCCTTGCGAAGGTTGCCCCCTACAAAGAACTGGTCGCCCTGGAAGATGCCTTCGTACTGTGGCTCACCATAAGGAGCTGCCCCCTCTGTGTGAAGGTGATGGATATGTACGTCTCTGAGTTCTCCGCTATCGCCACGCTTCATTAGAGCTTCGATAAGTGGTGTTGGAGCTGCCGCAACGCTCGAAAAATGGATGTGATCGCCAGATTTGACAACCTTTACTGCCTCCTCAGGGCTTACGATTTTGATTTCTTTTGACATTGTGTTTTATAATTATTTGTTATCTAATTTGTCTTTGATAAGCTGTACTAGGTATTTGTAGTGAGCGTCCAGAACTTTGTTGCTGCTCGATGCACTTTGGAGCTTAGTCTGTATTGTGCGAAGCTCTGCAATGATTACCGCAGCGGTGTCTGTGCCCTTGATTCTGCTAGGTACGCCAGCGACTGGCACATAGCTAAGGAGAGTCTCGATATAGACCTTTTGTTTTACTCTATCGCTCGCAGTGGTCTTGTAATTAAAGATATACGAGTACAGAGTATTGAAATAGTTCGTGACAGTGTATGCTTTAGTGCCAAGTTCTGCTTCGGCTGCGATAAGGTTGCCGATAGTTCTGGTGCTTACAATCTTGTACATATTTGTGCGGTAGATTGTCGTAGCGATATCTATCGAGTTTTTGCCTGTGCGCTCGAAAATCTCTGAATTGTAAATCCACTCTGGAGTCGTGAAGAAATAAGTGTTAAGCCACTTCATTGCCTCTACTTGTTTTTCTTTTGAAACGAACTCGTAGATATCTGTGCCCTGCTCTATGGTCTTAGGGGTCTCGTAGATACCGCCTACCCATTTCGCTACGTGACCGATGTAGCGGCTGTACTGTGTGATAACTTGTGTGTACATCTCCGAAAGGTTAGCTTGTCCTTCGCCTGGAGTCGCTGTCCACTCAGGAAGTGCTGCCATAACTCTTTCGAGGTTCTTCATACCTAGGGCGTTAGCTGTCATTTGGTTGTCGCCTATATCTTCTGATTGAAGACGTGGGTCGTTCTGACTCATCTCTGTACCGAAGGCTAGACGTGGATTTTTGAGGTTTTCGATAGTCCACTCGTTTATGAATTCTTTCTCCTCGTCAGCCGATGCGAACTCTGGGAAACGACGGTAGCCCCACTCGATTGCCCAGTTGTCGTAGTCGTTAATGCGTGGGAATTGAAGTGTAGGGTCTATGTTGTCCTCTGGCTGTACAACGTAGTTAAATCGGCAGTAGTCCATAATAGAGGTACAGTGACCGAACTCTTCGAGGTATGCAGCGTTGCGTAGGCTATCCACTGGAGTAGAGAATGAGCCTATGAAGTTGTGTCTAAGACCTAGGGTGTGACCCACTTCGTGTGAGCTTACAAAGCGGATAAGTTCGCTCATAAGTTCGTCTGGGAAGGTCATCTGTTGTGCATCAGGGTTATTTACACCTGCTTGTATCATATACCAGTTGCGAAGCAGTAGCATAACGTTGTGGTACCAGTTAATGTGGCTCTCTAGGATTTCGCCTGTGCGAGGGTCGTGGATATTTGGGCCGCTCGCATTTGGAATAGTCGACGGTTTGTAGACGATAGCTGAGTGGCGTGCATCCTCTAGGCTCCACGTTGAGTCGCCTACTGGTGCACGTTCGGCACGGATAGCGTTCTTGAAGCCTGCGTGGCGGAATGCTGGTTCCCAGTCGTTCACCCCCTGAATAAGGGCATTAACCCACTTTTCTGGAGTTGTAGGGTCGATGTAGAATACGATAGGTTTTTCTGGCTCTACTAGTTCGCCACGTTTGTATGCCTCCATATCCTCTGCTTTTGGCTCTAGTTTCCAGCGAGTGATTAGCTGCATATTCTTAACCCCTTGAGGGTTTTTGTCGAAGTCTACGTAGTATTCTGTGAAGTAGCCTACTCTTTGGTCGTAGTATCTTGGCTGCATCTTTTCTTCTGGAAGCTCAATAATAGAGGTGTTAAGTTCGAAGCTCACTGGTGTTGAAGGCCACGGTTTGCCGTCCCAGCTTTTGCCTGCTGGGGTGTGCATATATGTTTTAACGGTGCGGAACTCTGTATTGATAGGGAAGGATTTTACACCCTCTATATATGAACGAGTCTTTTGGAATGCTGCTATATTGAGTGAGCGACGACTCCACGCTGAGATAGAGGCTAGTTCGTTGTCGCCACCTATAAATGGGGTGATGTCTACTAGTAGGGTGTCGGCGGCTTTGTTTTTGCCTTTTATGGCTAGGGCTTCTACTAGTGGCTGGAAGTTGCTTCGCTCTACGTTTTCGTTCATTGTTCCTGTGCTGTCACGTGGGAGTTCACGAGTGACGATACTTTGTAGGAATACTGTTGTAGAGTCTGGCGATAGGCTGAAGCGTATCATTTCTTCGCTAACGGGGTCACCTGAGTAGCCGCTCATACCTGAGCGTAGTCCTGCTGGGGCTTTGCTTATGCGTGTGACCATTAGGTAGTCTTTGCCTAGGTCTTGGGTTGGGAGTAGTATATAGTATAGTCCTTTTTGTTCTACTACGTTAAACAGACCGTTGTTGTATTTTGCTCCTTCTTTTAGGACTGATGAGATTAGGGGCGTGCCTTCTTCTTTTTTTGTCTCTGGTTTAGCTGGGGCAGGTTGTTCTGTTTTGGTTTCAGATTTTTTGTTCTTTTTTGGGGTTGACGGTTTTGCTGCTAGTGCTGTATTTAGGCATAGGGTTGCTATAATTAGCAGTGCGATGTGTTTGGTTCTCATTGTTGTATTGTTTTTTTTGTGTGGTTCTATTTATATATAAGTGTGTGTTTTTTCAGTCAAAAAATATTAATTCACAAATTTAGGTAATTTATTTTAATTTTCAAAGCGGAATCCCCCTAATGATTAGTGACTGCTAGCTTAATTGTGAATTGTAAATGGGCTTATAGCCTAGGGAGTACAAACAGAGGGGAGAGCTGCAGTAGAACAGCACTAGGCTAGGGGCACTGCACCCAAGTCCTGGGAAGGACCGCCTGCCCGGCGTTAGGGCAATGGCAGGCGGCTCACAGGCGGCTTTCACACGGATTAGAAGGAACTGAGTATTACTGAGTATTACTGAGTATTACTGAGTAGCGGATACGAGGCTGTGTAGCAGTAGCCAGGGGGTTGGTGTCAGTATGACACCTAGAAAGGAATCGAAGATTCCGCAGACACCAACCCCTTAAGTCTGAGGTGTTAGGTGTTAGGTATTAGGGATTAGGGGTTAGGGGTTAGGGGTTAGGGGTTAGGGGTTAGGGGGGATTTTTAATTTTAAAAAATTTTAAAAATTCAAATTTTTCACTGTTTCTCTTCGTAGAGATTCTTAAATTTTTTTTAAGGTTTGGAACGGTCTTTGTAGTAAGATTTCTCTTTAGAATTTTTGTGTAAGAGATGAAAATTTTTAGTTATTAAAATATTTTAAAAACGTTTTTTCGGAAATAGTGGTATTATTATGACAATAATCTATGCTTTTATGGCATACGAGGTGGTGAAAATAAAGAAAAATGTATTTTTTTGCTATTTTGTTTTGTGGGGGAGAAAAAAGTACATATCTTAGCGAAAGAGGCATTGAGGTGATTGAAAAATATTTTATTAATGAAAATATAGATAAAAAATTATTTTATGAACAAAAAACCTAACCTTAGCTTCTGGCAGATATGGAATTTGAGCTTCGGATTCCTTGGAGTACAGATAGGATACTCTCTTCAAAATGCAAATACCAGCAGGATTATGCAATCGCTCGGTGCGGACGTTCACGAGCTTAGCTACTTCTGGTTGGCTGCCCCTCTTGCAGGACTCTTTATACAGCCTATTATAGGACTCTTCTCCGATAGAACTTGGACTCGTCTGGGTCGTCGTATTCCATTTATACTGGGTGGTGCGGTCTTGGCTGCTGCGGCTCTCTTCCTTATGCCAAACGCTGAATATTTTGCAAAGTTTATGCCAGCTCTCGTATTTGCAGCGGTTATGCTGCTATTTATGGATATGTCATTTAATATTACTATGCAGCCATTCCGTGCCCTCGTAGCCGATAAACTTAACAACAAACAGCGCACGAAGGGTTATGCCATTCAGTCGTTCCTTATTAATATAGGAGCGGTTGTCGGCTCTGTCCTTCCTTTTGTGCTGGTTAACTGGTTCGGAATTAATGGCGAATCGACAGATAGTCAACTGATTCCCGATTCGGTGGCGATAAGCTACTATATAGGTGGGGCACTTCTTCTGGGTACTGTTCTAGTGACTACGTTTACCACTAAAGAATATCCTCCGAAGTTGCAGCACGAATACACTGCCTCTGAAAACCTAGGAGAAAGTTCTACACAAGAGAAGCCTAAGTTTATGAAACTCCTAAAGGAAATACCTCCTGTTATGTGGCAGCTAGGTGTTGTGCAGTTTTTTAGCTGGGCGGCTCTCTTTATGATGTGGACTTATACTACCCCTGCGGTGGCTGAAACAGTGTGGGGTACGACCGATACAAAATCGGTGGAGTATGCCCTTGCAGGTGACTGGGTAGGTATCCTCTTCGGGGTATATAGCGTCTTTTCGGCAATCTTCGCCCTGTTTATGGTGAAGATAAGTAATAAGATATCTAATAAAGGACTCTACGCTCTATCGCTTGTGCTAGGAGGTATAGGGTTCTGTGCGCTGCCGTATTGTACGACTCAGTATTCGCTGTTCGTCCCTATGATAGGTATCGGTGTGGCGTGGGCTACGATTCTAGCTATGCCTTACACAATACTTAGCAAAGCGGTTGCAAGTGAGCGTATGGGTGTCTATATGGGTATCTTTAACTTTACGATTACAATTCCGCAGATTGTTATGGGACTTACAGGCGGAGTGATTGTTCAGTATCTTTTTGATGGCAGTGCGCCAAATATGCTTATCGCTGCGGGGGTGTGTCTTCTTATAGGCGCAGTGGCAGCTATATATATAGTAAAGGAGAAGAAGGGCTAGGGTGTCTTTAATGATTAATGATTAATGGGGCTTTAGTGTGCAGGGTGTTTAGAGTGACGGTTCGTTACAAATTATTTAGAAGGTATTGAGGTGTGGGATTATAGGCTATGGGTCTTTAATCTGGCTTTGTGCACCTCTGTACTCTAAGATGCAACACTACGGTTAATGAGGCAAAGAAATTGACAATCAAATTATTTTATAACATTTTTAACTAAAAACATTACGTAAAAGGGGACACCTAAAACCCCTAAAAGAAAAAAAACTAAAAACCAAAAAACAACAAAAAAAGAACTTCTAAAAACAAATTATTAACCAAAAAAAACAATATGCTATGGCAAAGAAAATTTTACTTTCAATTTGTATGTTCGTTTTAAGCGTAGCTGCCTACGCTCAAAGTGGATATACAATCTCGACAACGATAGTTGACCCCGCTGGGCAACCTATCATCGGTGCGACCGTAGTTGAGATCGAAAACCCTTCAGTGGGTACTTCTACTGATGTTATGGGACAATTTACCCTTAAGGCAACTTCAGCAGATGCAACTATCCTTATTCGCTATGCAGGCTTCAAATCTTTGGAACTTAAAGCCTCTAGCGATCTATTCTCCTCAACACTCGTAATGGAAGAGGACGTTACGGCTATCGACGCTGTAACTGTCGTGGGTTACGGTACACTGCGCAAGAGCGATATGACTGGTTCGGTCAATGTAGTGGGCGCAGACCTTAGCGAAAGCGGTATGGTAAACTCAGCCTCTGATATGCTTATGGGTAAGGTAGCTGGTCTGCAAATCACTCAAGGAAGTGGTAAGCCAGGTTCTGCCGCTACAATCCGTATCCGAGGCGGTGCGTCGCTTAGTGCATCTAATAACCCTCTTGTGGTTATCGACGGTGTGCCTGTGGCTAATAACGCTGGCGCAGGTATGACTGACCCTCTTAGTGCTATTAACCCTAACGATATCGCTTCGTTCACTGTCCTTAAGGATGCGTCGGCTGCGGCTATCTACGGTTCTCGTGGTGCTAATGGTGTTATTATTATCACTACTAAAAAAGGTGCGTCAGGCAAATTTAACATCTCGTATAATAGTGACTACTCAGTAGGCTTTAACTACAACACTATCGAAACTCTCGGAGCTGACCAGTTCCGCACTCTTATCAATGAAAACTTTAGCGACTATGCCTATATGATGGGTAGCGCATCTACTGATTGGCAAGACTACGTCTACCAAGCGACTTTCGGCACAAACCAATATGTAAGCGGTAACGGTAGATACGAAGGCGAAAAAGTTCAAATGGGATATCGTGCCTCTATCGGTTACACTCACCAAGACGGTACAATCCAAGGCTCAGAGTATGACCGTTATACTCTAGACCTAGGACTCTCTCCTACATTCTTTGATAATCACCTATCGGTGAATATCAACTTCAAAGGTACGCTAAGCGACCAAGACAACGCTAACGAAAGCGTGGTTGGGCTAGCTGCGTTCTTTGATCCTACTCAATCAGTCTATGGCGACGACTTCAACGGCTACTTCGCATACGTGGACGCTGCTACTGGTATTCCTAACTCACAACTTCCTAGCAACCCTGTTGGGCTGCTAACCCAAGAGTATAACCGTGACAAAGCTCAACGACTTATCACAAATATGCAGATTGACTACAAAATGCACTTCCTACCTGACCTTCACGCTAACCTTAACATCGGTTATGACGGCTCGTGGGGTAATAACGTGAATGGCTCGCTTGTAGACTCTGAATCGGCGTGGAGAGATAACGACTTTAGAGGCATTGGCAAATACTACGATTGGAACGGTACAAGAGAAAACTCACTTTTGGACTTCTACTTTAACTACAACAAAGAGATTGGCAAACACCGTGTCGATGCAATGCTAGGTTACTCTTGGCAACACTTCTACTCGGACGATACAACTAATACTTACAGCAATGACGCTGAACCAGGTTCTGAACCTTTCAATACAGTGTATGACATTACTGAAAATTATCTAGTTTCGTTCTTCGGTCGTGTGAATTATAGCTACGATAGCCGCTATATGATGACCGCTACTGTACGTTACGACGGCTCGTCTCGTTTCTCTGAGGCTAACCGCTGGGGTCTATTCCCTTCTGTGGCACTGGGTTGGAACTTAGCCGAAGAAAGCTGGTTGAAGAACTCATTTGTCGATAACCTTAAACTACGTGCTTCGTGGGGTATCACTGGTCAACAAGACCTTGACCTTACAGACTACCCATATCAAGCGAACTATGAACTCTCAACCCAATTCTCGCAATACCAATTCGGTAACTCGTGGTACAACTACCTGAAACCAATTGCCTATGACGAAAATATCAAATGGGAAGAAACTGAATCATATAATATCGGTCTGGACTTCGCTGCATTCGAAAGCCGCTTGACATTCAGCGTTGACGCTTACAAGAAATACACAACTGACCTTCTTTATAGCTCAGCTGTGGCTGCTGGTACAAACTTCGCTACAAACGTTATCACAAACGTAGGTGACCTAGAAAACGAAGGTATCGAAATACAAATCGGTGGCGATATTATCCGTAACAACGACTGGAGATGGAACGTAACTGCTAATGCCACTTGGCAATCGACAGTTATCACTAGCCTAACAATTAGTGACGACCCTAACTACTTGGGTTCTCAGTTTGGCTCAATCTCAATTGGTACAGGCTCTAATGCACTTATCAATGCTGTGGGCTATGCTCCTTCGACTTACTACCTGTACGAGCAAGTGTACGACGAAAGCGGTATGCCAGTACAGAATACTGTGGTTGACCGTGACGGTGACGGTGCTATTACTGATGCTGACCGCTATATGGCTGGCGACGTTCAACCAGATATGTACTTCGGTTTCTCAACTACTCTTACGTACAAGAACTGGGACTTCTCGCTTAACGCTCACGGTGTTATCGGTAACGAAATCTTTAATGACTACAATATGGCGCACTCTTCGCTCGAAAATGCTTATAACACTTCGGGATGTCTTGTGAATATCACTTCGCTATACGAAAAAACAGGCTTTACTGAGCTTAACGAGACTCAACAAAACCTTTCGGACTACTGGCTAGAAGATGGCTCATATCTAAGAATTGACAACATTACTCTAGGTTATAGCTTCAGCGAACTATTCGGTAGCAAGGGTCCTAGCGGTAGAGTATCGTTCACTGTTTCGAATCCGTTCTTGTTCACAAACTACACGGGTCTTGACCCTGAAACTTCTTATGGTATTGACGGTAATATCTACCCTCGTCCAACTACGTATATGCTAGGTCTATCGCTTAACTTTTAATGACCTTAACGTTTAACTCTAAAAATAAATATAAGAATATTATGAAACTAAAATATCATATAATTGCACTCGCAGCTATGACCCTAGGGCTTGGCTCGTGCGTCAATGACCTTAATACTGTGCCTTTGGATCCAGACGTAACTACTTCTGAAACTGTCTATGGAACTCCTGAGAGCTACCTGCAAGGTCTTGCTAAAATTTATGGAGCATTTGTTACACAGGGTCAGGACGGTGGTAACTCTACCGAAGTGGACGGTGTAGACGGTGGTCTAAGTGTATTTAGTCGTGGCGTGTGGAACTGTCAAGAACTACCTGCTGACCACTGTGTCGTAGCGTGGAAAGATGACAACTGTAACGCCGAGATGAACTTTATGACGTGGACATCTATCGAAAATGCAAACATTAAGGCGACTTACTATCGTATTCTCTTTACAGTTACTCTAGCTAACGAGTACCTTAAACAAACATCTGACAGTAAGCTAGATGCTCGTGGTACAGATAGTGACCTTCGTGCTGATATCGCTGTCTACCGTGCTGAAACTCGTGCCCTTCGTGCACTTGCGTGGAGCTACGGTCTAGATATCTTCGGTAACCTGCCTTTCGTTACAGAGGACGACCCTATCGGTGTATTCTTCCCAGAACAAGCTACTCGCACTGAACTATTCGAGTATATCGAAAGCGAACTTAAGGAAATCGAAGAACTTCTTCCTGCTCCTAAATCTGCTGCTTACGGTCACCTTGACCAAGGTCTGGTTTGGGGTCTACTCAGCCGCCTATATCTTAATGCTGAGGTCTATACTGGCACGGCTCGTTATAGCGACGCTTGCACTTGGTCTGAAAAGCTTATCTCAAGTGGTGCGTACGGTCTGTCTCCTGTCTATGCTGAACTATTTATGGGTGACAATACTCAAAATGCGGATGCCTTCCAAGAGATTATTCACTACGGTCAAAGCGACGTGAACTATATCCAAAACTACGGCGGTACTACCTATATGGTATGTGCTTCAAGAGCGGCTGGTGAAGATGTTAACCAACCTTCAGGCGCTGGTACAGATGCGTGGGGCGGTATTAGAGCACAGCCTGCACTAGTGGAACTATTCGAAAATAACGAAGAAATCGGAGATGACGGCTATATCGCTTCACCTGATAGTAGATGTATGATCTACACAACTGGTAGAACTAAAGAAAACACTGATGTGTGGACATTCGCTGATGGTTATAGCGTATTCAAATGGAAGGCTATGAAAACTGACGGTGTCTATGTTGAGGGTACGTTCTCGGATACTGACTGGATTTTCCTTCGCCTAGGCGAAATCTACCTAAACTATGCAGAGGCTGCTGTGCGTGGCGGTGGTGATACTGGAAAAGCCCTTACTTATGTTAACTTGCTTCGTACACGTGCTTATGGCAGTACAGATGGTAATATCGCTTCTAGTGACCTTACTCTAGACTATATCCTAGACGAACGTGGACGTGAACTACACTGGGAAGGCTTCCGCCGTACTGACCTTATCCGCTACGGTAAATTTACTACTGGTGCGTATCTATGGCCTTGGAAAGGTGGCGTTGACTTGGGTACTGGCGTGGGTGACTACTACACTCTTTACCCTATCCCTTCAACAGATATGGCTGCTAACCCTAATTTGACTCAAAACGACGGCTATTAGTAGTATGTAAAAACCTTAGGGGAGTGTTTTTCTGCCTCCCCTATTAAAAAGAAATACAAAGATGAAAATATTTAATAAACTTTCTTTATTGGCACTCGCAGTCGGAATGACACTTGTGAGCTGCGATCTTGACAGAGGAGATGTAGCAGTGGTGGATAGCGAAAATATCATCGCTCCTAAATTAACTCAGTACCCTACCGAAGCCCTAGTGCTAGATAAACTTATTGCAGATACTCAACTCTCAACATTTGCGTGGGATAAGGCTGAGTATGGATATTCGGCTGCTGCGACTTATTCGCTTGAGGCTGTGTATAACTCTAACGTGGCTATCGTTGCACAAACTACCGAAGCGTCTATTACAGTGGACGGCGATGCGCTAAATACAATGCTCGTAAATAACCTAGGTGTAGGCGAAGGCGAAGAGGCTACTATTAGCTTTAGAATTCGTAGCTCGCTTAGCGCAGATAGTAAATTTGATGCTACTTCAGAGGCTATCTTGTTTACTATAACTACATTTAGCGGCGATGCAGTTGAGATGTACACTGTTGGCTCACACCAAGGTTGGGATGCAAGTAATGGTGTGCCTATCTATTCTGAAAAGGGTAATGGCGTTTATGTAGGTTGGGTATGGTTGTACAATATGTATGACGATGCTAGCCCTGCTGAATATGTATTCCTAAGCGTGGCAGGTGACTGGTCTTCTAAGATTGGCTCTGTGGGAGACGATACAAATACTATTGACAACCTTATGATAGGCGAAGCAGCTTCTAATATCTCTAGTGTGGATGTAGCTCCTTCACTTTACTACATCTCTTTGGATGTGCCTAACGTGTCGGGTGAATACCTTTACAAAGATATCACGACTATCGGTCTTATCGGTGATGCTACTCCTGGCGGATGGGATAGTGATACTGACCTAGTTTACGACCCAGACAGTAAGACTTTCGTGGCTACTGGTGTAGCTATGGAGGGAGGCTTGTCATTCAAAGTTCGTGCTAACGATGAGTGGAGTATCTCTTGGGGCGGTGGCGCTGAAGCTGGTACACTTTGTAGCCTTCCAGAGGGTGACAATATAACTTTTGATATGGCTTCGGGTACGTACACTGTTGTGGTGGATATGTTTAAGTTCAATCCTACTTATGAGTTTATAGCTGAATAATTTTAGGCTTTAGAAAAACGTTATAACTGTGGAGCTTGTGGCTCTTGAAGTTATAGGGGACTTCTAAAAACTTCCTAAAAAGTTAAATAGGCAAAGGGGTTTTGAACGACCCCTTTGTCACAAATAACCGAACTTTAAAACGCTAAAATCAAGGGAGATGTTCGGTACTCCCGCTTTTGTGAGATTATGAAAAAACTAAATTTAGTACTGCTCCTTGTACTGGCTATCTTCTTTGTTGGATGTGAAAAGTCGAGTGGCTCTAATAACGGTGATACTGTTGATATCGCTGCCGATAAGGCTAACTCGCTTGGCGAGAAGATTTATTATGAAATTTTTGTGCGCTCGTTCGCTGATAGCGATGGCGACGGTATCGGGGATTTGAACGGAGTGACCGCTAAACTCGATTACCTGACAACTCTTGGAGTAGAGGGTATCTGGCTTATGCCTATAAATCCTAGCCCTTCGTATCACGGCTATGACGTTACGGACTATACGGACGTGCACCCCGATTATGGTACGCTCGCAGACTTCGATAACCTCGTGGCGCAGGCTAAAGCTAAAGGTATAGATGTAGTTCTGGACTTTGTGCTAAACCATACTTCGCAGGAACACCCCTGGTTTGTGAACGCTATGAGTAGCGAGGATGCAGAGTTTAGGGATTACTACACTTTTGTCTATAAGGACGACGTAAAGAGTATGTGTGAGGCTGGCGAGATTGCAATGATTGACGATAACTACTACAACTCCTCAGTGTGGCGTTATCCGTGGGGCGAAGGAAATACCCTAGACCATAGATATATCGGGCAATTCGATGGCTCTATGCCAGATTTGAATTATGGACGTGTGCCAGATATGACTGATGCCTATTACGCTATTTTGGATGCAGCTAAATTCTGGATGCAAAGGGGCGTGGCAGGGCTTCGTCTCGATGCTGTGAAACATATCTATCAGAACGAAACAGGTACAGAAAATCTGAAATTCCTAAGTAAATTCTATGAGGATTTGGCGGCTGAATATCCAGATATCTATATGGTCGGAGAGGTTCTAAGCGGTGCAGAGGCTACCGCTCCATTTATGGCTTCGCTGCCTTCGCTATTCCACTTCGATGCGTGGTGGAAACTCTATGGCGATTTGACTCAGTGGGGGGCGAAATACTATGCTAAAGATATGCAGGAGTCATACAATACCTTTAAGGTCTATAACAGCGAATTTAATGCCGCTGTGAAGCTAAGTAACCACGACGAAGACCGTGCTATGACAACACTCGGAGGCAATGTAGAATTGGCGAAAATAGCTGCTGCTGCTATTATGACAACCCCTGGACAGCCATATATTTACTATGGCGAAGAGGTCGGTATGGCTAATGCAAAGACTAGTGGCGATGAGTATGTGCGTGAACCTATCCTTTGGGGCGATAGCTATACAACTTCGTGGAGAGAGAATACAGCCCCTACCTCTACCGTTGCCGAACAGCTCAGTGACGATAATTCGCTGCTGTGCTTCTATCAGATGATAACGGCTGCTCGTAAGGCTACACCTGCGCTTCAGAGGGGTACATTCGTGCCTATACCATACGATAGCCTCCCTATCTCTATGATGGCGTGGTACCGCTCGCTTGGAGATAAGAGGGTCTTTGTACTTATGAACGGCTCGTCGGCAGAGTTTACCCATACGATAAACTATAGCCTAAAGGACGCTAGAGAGATTGTAAACTATAATGATGGCTCGTTTGTTGCCTCTGGTTCTACAACAGCTGTTACGCTGCCTGCCTATTCTGTGCTGATTGTTGAGGTGGATTTGTAAGAAATACAAGGGTGAGGTTCGGAGAGGTGTTTAAGAGCCGTACGATGAAAATTAAACTTAAGGGAAATATAGGAAATGCCCTACAAAATATGACTATGAGAAAACTAATTTTATCATTTGCCTGTCTAGCCGTAGCGGTGGGATGTGGCTCTCTGTCGACAAAGACAAACGAAGGTGTGTCCGAAGCACTAGCCTCACACCCTGAGTGGGCTCTAGGACAAACGATTTACGAACTTAATACTCGTCAGCTAACGCCCGAAGGTACATTCGCTGCTGCCGAAAAAGAGCTACCTCGTCTTAAGGAAATGGGTGTGGATATCGTTTGGATGATGCCGATACAACCTATTGGCGTTAAGGAGCGTAAAGGCTCGCTTGGGTCGTACTATGCGATATCGGATTATAAGGGATTTAACCCTGAGTTTGGCACAAGGGAAGATTTCGAAAAGTTTCTCGCTACGGCTCATAACCTTGGTCTAAAGGTTATTCTGGACTGGGTAGCTAACCACACTTCTCCAGATAATATCTGGGCAGTGAACGACGGATGGCATAAACGTGACTCGCTGGGCGAAATGAAGGTGCAGTATGACTGGACTGATATCTCGGAGCTAGAGTTCGAGAATAAAGATATGAGAGCGGCTATGAAAGATGCTATGCACTTCTGGGCTGATAGTATCGGTGTGGACGGCTTTAGGTGTGATATGGCTATGCTCGTGCCGATAGACTTTTGGAGCGAGGCTGTGGGCGAAATACGCAAGAATAAGCCTGAGTTCTTTATGCTTGCCGAAGCAGAAGAACCATACCTTACCGAAGAGGTTTTTAACGCTTTCTACGGATGGGATATGCACCACACTTTAAACGCTATTGCTCAGGGTAAGATAACGGCTGATTCGCTATATCGCCAAATCGCAAAGACCGAAAAGCTATTTCCAGAGCGTGCCCAAAGGATGAACTTCCTATCGAACCACGACGAAAATAGCTGGAGCGGTTCGGAGTATGAGCGTATGGGCGAAGCGGTAGAGGGGATGACAGCGCTTACATATATGCTGCCTGGTATGCCGCTTATTTATAGCGGTCAGGAGTTTGGCAATGAAAAGAGGATTCTGTTCTTCGATAAAGATACAATCGTGAAGGTCGAGGGTGCGCCACAAACGGAGCTATACACTGCCCTAAATAAACTTAGAGACGATAACCCTGCACTGAGATATGGCACGAGCGAACTTATTGAAACCTCAGAGCCAGAGGCTGGCTTTGCAATTGTAAGACGAAGTGGCGAAAATACAGTCGTGGGAGTCTTTAACCTATCGGGCGGTAATGTCACTCTTTCAGCCAAGAAATTGCCTCAAGGAAAGTACGTTGACTTCCATAGCGGCGAGGAGATAAGGATTCCGAAAGAGATTTCACTTATGCCTTACGACTATAAAATTTATATAAGGGAACTTCTAAAAACTGGACTTTAATGCTTTTTGATTCTAAGACTTCATCTTCGAATTTTTGAAAATGCACCGTAGGAACCCCTACGCTTACATTTTTAAAAATCCAAATCTAAAGCCTTATAATCAAAAATCAAAAAAAGCCAGTTATTAGAACTCCCCATAAAAAAATAACGTTATAGTAGAGGGGTGAAAAACTATAAAGGGAACTTAGAAATAATTCCCTCACGGAAATTTTGATGAGGATAAGCCCCCTACACACAAAGACACACAAAGACACACAAAGACACACTAAAGGGGATTTCTGAAAATTCCCAAAAAAAATAGACACAAATAAACCACACGAAAAAAATATTATGAAAAAGATTCTAACAGTATTTATGTTAATGGCAACTTGTACGTCGCTTATGGCGCAGAAAATCGAGAGGGTAGAGCCTCTAAGCTGGTGGGTGGGTATGAATACCCCTCTGCAACTCCTAATCTATGGAGAGGATATCGAAGGCTCGAAAGTAGAGGTGAACTCCGAGGATATAGATATCACAAAGGTTATCAGCGTAGAAAGCCCGAACTACTTATTTGTGGATGTGAATATCGCTGAGGACACAAAGCCTGGTGAGTATAAATTTACCCTTACAAAGAACGGCAAGAGTGTGTCGTTCGACTATGAACTTGCTGCACGCAGAGAGAACCCTGCTGCTGTTAATCCTATTACACAAGCCGATGTTGTCTATCTACTTATGCCCGATAGGTTTGCTAAAGGCAAACTCCCAAAGGGGCTAGAGAAGATTGACGGCAATAAATTCGAAAGAGGCGAACCGTTTGGTCGCCACGGCGGCAACCTGCAAGGGATTATAGATAATCTGGACTATATCGCTGATTTGGGCGTTACGGCTATTTGGAGCACTCCGATGCTAGAGGATAGAGAATTTGACTCGTATCACGGCTATGCTATTAGCGATTTGTATCGCTTAGACCCTCGCCACGGTACAAATGAACTCTACAAAGAATATGTAGAGAAGGCGCACGGCAAAGATTTGAAAGTTATTATGGATATGGTTCCAAATCATATCGGCATCTCGCACTGGTGGATGAAGGATTTGCCTATGACAGACTGGATAAATAACGGTGGGAAATATATCCCTACAAGTTATAACAAGACTGCACAGCTAGATCCTCACGCCTCACAGGCTGACTATGTGGATAACCGTGACCACTGGTTCTCGACTCAAATGCCTGATGTGAATCTTAGAAATGATATGGTACTGAAGTATCAAATCCAAAACGCTATCTGGTGGGTGGAGTACGCTAATCTTGACGCTATACGTGTAGATACCTATCCGCATAATGATAAGTACAAAGTGGCTGAGTGGACAAAGGCGATTAAGGACGAATATCCTGGTATAACTCTTATGGGCGAGGTATGGGAGAATGAGCCTGCACTTATCGCTTACTGGGAGGGTGGCAGAGTTAATAAAGACGGTTATGACTCGGAGCTTCCTATGGTTATGGACTTTGCTCTTCAACAGCGTATGGTAGGGGCTGCTGCACTCGAAAGACCTGCGGGCTGGAACGAGGGGGCTATGGCGATATACTTTATCGTAGCGCACGACTTCCTATATGACAACCCTGAAAAGCTCCTTATCTTTACAACAAATCACGACCAAGACCGCTTGGCGTGGACTCTTAAGGGCAATGTCGAGAAGCAAATGCTACTGTATAGCCTAGTGGGTACAATGCGTGGTGTGCCACAGTTGTATTATGGCGATGAGCAGATGTTTGTGGGCGATCCTTCGTCGGGTCACGGCTCATTCCGTGTAGACTTCCCAGGGGGCTGGGATGGCGATAAGAGAGACCTCTTTGCGGGTAAAGGTCGCACAGAGGCCGAAGCAAAAATGCTTGCGCACACTCAAAAGATTTTCAATTGGAGAAAAGGCTCAAAGGCTGTGACAGAGGGTGAAATGATTCACTTCTTCCCAGATTCGAACGAGAATCAGTATGTTTATGCTCGTATGACTGACGATGAACTAGCCTTTGTAGTGCTGAACTTCAATGAGAAGGAGGGCAAAATTAATTGGGACAGATACGCTGAACTTTTTGAAGGTAGACCTATGAAGGGTGTCGATATAATAACTGGTAAGGAATTTGCCGTTGGAGACGATGTGACCCTAGAGCCTTACGGTTCGTTTATTCTGGAGCTAAAATAAATTTTAGTTTCTGGAAATAAGGTACATATAAAAGAAAAGTGTAACTTTGCGGTTTTTTAAGGGAATTATTGTAAGTACCCTTATGTAGCAAGGAGGAAAGGTGGGGAAGAGGTTATTTTCTTTCTTCTTATACTCTAAAAGATAATTTATTGAATTTATGAACAGAGTAATTAAAAGTTCGGTTATATCCGACGTTATGTGGGCTAGACAAAAGTCAGACAAGGTTCTTGACTGTGCTATGTTTTTGGAGGTAGCAGTGCCGTCCTCTATGAGAATTGTCCTTGTGGGCGAGGGAAAGAGCCTTGGCGATTGGC
Source organism: Rikenellaceae bacterium (assembly GCA_044433515.1). Classification (GTDB taxonomy): domain Bacteria; phylum Bacteroidota; class Bacteroidia; order Bacteroidales; family Rikenellaceae; genus Mucinivorans. Next base: position 27,906 of record JAWXTN010000017.1, read on the forward strand.
AGCCTGCAAAGGGTGTGAAGATGTTGTGTGAGAAGTTGCCGCTGTGGTATGTGCCTTCGAAGCTAAAGGTCGAGGAGGGTGCACCCTATAAATTTGTAATAATGGAGGGCGACAATATCGTGGCTTGGGAGAGTGGCGATAACCGTGTGTGGATAGAGGAGAATAAGAACTTGGGAGAGTTCCGTGGAGTGCCACGTTTTATGCCTCGTATGGCAGGGGTGGCTATTCCAGTCTTTTCGATTCGAGCGGCTGGATGTGAGGGTATCGGCGACTTCCTTTCGATGGGCGATTTTGCAGAGTGGGCAGCGCAGTGCGGTATGACAGTTGTGCAGACCCTTCCTGTGAACGATACTACAATTACTCATACGTTCCTGGATTCATATCCTTATAAGGCTACTTCGATTTATGCCCTACATCCTTTGTATATACGTGTGAGCGAAATGGATGCTAAGGCAGATGTTAGCGAGCTGTTGGCTTTGGAAAACGAAGGGGCAGTCGATTACGAAAAGGTCGATGAGCTAAAGTGGAATCTCTTTAGGAGTATATATAAGAAGAAGGGCACGGCTACTTTGAAGTCTGCGAAATTTAAAGCCTTCTTCGAGGCTAATGAGGAGTGGCTGCGTAGCTATGGTGTCTTTAGCTTTTTGAGAGAGAAGTATGCTAGCGCAGATTACACTTCGTGGCCAAAGAAATATAGCGTCTACTCTGAGAGGGTAGAGAAAAAAGTTGAGGCGGAGTTCGCTAAAGAGGTAGGTTTCTACTACTTTTTGCAGTACCACGCCGATAGCCAGCTTCGTGCGGCAAGAAATAAGGCACGTAAAAGTGGGGTAGTCTTTAAGGGCGATATACCTATTGGTGTGAGCCGTCATAGTGTAGAGGTTTGGAAAGAGCCACATCTCTTTAATCTCGACGGTCAGGCAGGTGCTCCGCCAGATGACTTCTCGGTCGATGGGCAAAACTGGGGCTTCCCTACCTATAACTGGCATAAGATGGCAGCCGACAACTATTCGTGGTGGAAGAAACGCTTCGAGAAGATGGCTGACTATTTCGATATGTACCGCATTGACCATATCCTTGGCTTCTTTAGAATTTGGGAGATTCCTATGCCTGAGAAGAGCGGACTTATGGGGCATTTCACCCCTTCGCTACCGCTTAGCGTAGATGAGCTTCGCAATTGGGGTTTGCCTATGTATGAGGAGAGATATTTGGGCGTGGACGATAGTGACCATAACACACTCTTTGTACGTGACCATATCTATCCTAATATGTATCACCCTCGTATTTCGGCACAGTTTACACAGAGGTATAACTATACACTTGATAATTACGAGAAGGAGAAGTATAATGCAATCTATACGAACTACTTCTATCACCGCCATAACGACTTCTGGGCAGGGTGTGCACTGAGTAAACTCCCTGCGCTTATCGACAGTACTTCTATGCTGTGTTGTGCGGAGGATTTGGGAATGATTCCTGACTGTGTGGGGTGGGTTCTTGACCAGTTGCAGGTCGCTACGCTTGAGATACAGCGTATGCCTAAAGACCCACGTGTGCAGTTTGCTAGTACATATAGCTACCCTTATAGGAGCGTGGCGGCTAGCTCTACTCACGATATGAATCCGATACGTGGCTGGTGGAGAGAAGATAGGGCAAAGAGCCAAATGTACTATAACGAGGTTATGGGCTGGTGGGGCGAAGCTCCAGAGGATGCAACGGCTGAAATTTGTCGTTGGATTGTGACGGCTCACCTCGAAAGTAACTCACTTGCAGCGATTCTGCCTTGGCAGGACTATATGGCAATGAGCGAGGAGTATAGATTCTCAGATGCTGAGGGCGAGCGTATAAATGTGCCTTCAAATCCAGAGCACTATTGGAGATACCGTATGCATCTTAGCGTTGAAGAACTTGGAGGCGTGGAGGACTTTAATGATACCCTTCGGGAACTTGTGAAGAAATCTAATAGATAAGAGTAACGGATATAAGGGTTGAAGTTTAGAGGAGTTCTTTTTTTGAGAAAATGAGCTCCTCTTTTTTCTGAAAAAAATAATAAAACAAAATAAAAAAATAATGCGTAAACTATTTATTGTAATGCTGGCACTCTGTTCGGTTGCGGCATTTGGTCAAAAGGGTGGGGCTTCTGAGTTGAAGTCTCCTTCGGGTGAACTCTCTATGGTGTTCTATCTTAGCGATGCTGGCACTCCTACATATACACTCGACTATAAGGGCGAAACGGTTTTGAAGCCTAGTGAGCTGGGTTTTACGATTGTCGATAAGTTCGGACGTAGCGGCTTTGGCGGCAGCGGTGACAAGAGTTTAGAGGGTAGCCGTGGGGTGTCGCTCTATAATAATTTTATCGAAACAGGGGTAGAGTATTCTAGTTTTGACGAGGTGTGGCATCCAGTTTGGGGCGAGGAGAGCGAGATTCGTAACCACTATAACGAGATGCGAGTGGAGCTTACTCAGAGGGAGTCGGATAGAAAGATGATTCTTTGCTTTAGGATGTTTGACGATGGTCTGGGCTTTAGGTATGAGTTTCCAGAGCAGGGGAATTTGACCTATTTTTCTATTGTGGAGGAGATGACAGAGTTTGCTTTGTCGGGCGATATGAAGGCTTTGTGGCTGCCAGGGGATTATGATACCCAGGAGTATGACTATACGGTGTCACGCCTTAGTGAGGTTCGTGAGAAGATGTCGGAGGCTGTAACGGGTAATGCTTCGCAGTATGTTTTTTCGCCTACTGGACTGCAAACCTCTTTGCAGCTTGTTAGCGATGAGGGGCTTTATATAAATATCCACGAGGCGGCTCTTATCGACTATTCGACTATGAGCTTGGAGCTTGATGATGAGAATTTTGTTTTGACCTCTTGGCTTACTCCTGATGCACAGGGGGCTAAGGGTTATATTCAGGCTCCTATGACTTCGCCTTGGCGCACGGTTATTGTTAGCGACGATGCACGTGATATCTTGGCTAGCCGTATAACATTGAACCTTAATGAACCTTCGAAGATAGAGGATACTAGCTGGATAAAGCCTATGAAGTATGTGGGCGTTTGGTGGGAGCTTATCACTGGTATGAAGCAGTGGAGCTATACTAATGAAGTGCCTACGGTTGTCCTTGGGGAGACTGACTATTCAACGGTTACTCCGCACGGTGAGCACGGAGCTACTACCGAGAGGGTTAAGGAGTATATCGACTTTGCTTCGGAGCACGGCTTTGACGGTGTGCTTGTTGAGGGGTGGAATGTTGGTTGGGAAGATTGGTTTGGCAAGAGCAAGGATTATGTCTTTGATTTTGTGACTCCTTATCCAGACTTTGATGTTGAGGAGGTTCATAGCTATGCAAAGAGTAAGGGTGTTCAGATGATTATGCACCACGAGACTAGTAGTTCAATACGTAATTATGAGCGTCATTTGGATACGGCATTTAAGTTTATGGTGCAGTATGACTATCCTTCGGTTAAGGGGGGCTATGTGGGCGATATAATACCACGTGGGGAGTATCATTATGGACAGTGGGCAGTTAATCATTACCAGTATGTGCTGGAGAAGGCTGCTGAGTATAAGATTATGATTAATGCTCACGAGGCGGTTCGCCCTACTGGTATTTCACGGACTTGGCCTAACCTTGTATCTAACGAGAGTGCACGTGGTACGGAGTATCAGGCTTTTGGAGGGAGCAAGCCTTCGCATGCGTCTACTTTGCCTTTTACACGCCTTATTGGGGGGCCTATGGATTATACCCCTGGGGTGTTTGTGATGGATATCGAGAAGTTGAATCCTAATAATGGGTCTCACGTTAATAGCACGATAGCAGGTCAGTTAGCTTTGTATGTTACTATGAGTTCGCCACTGCAGATGGCTGCGGATTTGATAGAGCATTATGCTATGTATATGGATGCTTTTCAGTTTATAAAGGATGTGGCTTTGGATTGGACTCAGAGTGTTTATTTGGAGGCTGAGCCAGGTGAGTATTTGACTGTTGCTCGTCGTGCTAAGGGTACTGGTGAGTGGTTTGTTGGAAGCACGGCTGGTTATGAGGATAGAGAGGCTGTTGTGGACTTTAGTTTCTTGGAGAGTGGCAAGGAGTATATCGCTACGATTTATAGTGATGGGGCGGATGCTAATTATTTGACGAACACGGATTCTTATGAGATACGTAAGGTTTTGGTTACTAGTAAGTCGGTTTTGAAGCAGCGAGTTGTTGCAGGTGGGGGGTTAGCTATCTCTATTAAAGAGCCTGTTTCTAGAGCCGAACTAAAGGGGCTAAAGCGCTTGCGCTAATGATTAATGATTAGTGATTAATGATTATATAAGCCTAACTCCTACAACCTAACACCTAATACCTAACACCTAATACCTAACACCTAAAGTAGCTTAAATCCTTTGGAGTTATCGGAAATAATAATTAACTTTACAGCGCAATAAAGCACAAAACTAAAAATAAGTAAAAAGCTATGAAACAATTTTTAGTACTCCTTACCTTTGCTGCTATTAGTGTAGCAGTCTTTCCTCTAAGAGCATTAGACAAATTTTGCCATTTCGATGTTTGCGTACTAGGCTGGTTCGTCTTGAATTTCGTTGCTATGGTCTTCTTTATAAAACGCTATAAAGATAAGCCAAAGTCAACGTCGATTCTTCTGTTCGCCCTTATCGGAACTATAATTATTAATCTACCCGTCATTATCTATGGTCTGCCTTACACTTTCTCGGCTTCGCTCTCGCTAATCAGTGCGCTATGCGGTGCACTAGCAGGTTTTATGTTCACGACGGTAGCAACGAAAACCAGAAAGGTAATCTTTTTGATAGTATGCGTAGCTCTAGTAGTTCTACTGTCGACCTATGTTAAAGGTCTATGGATTGATATAGCATCTACTCTTAGATAAGCTCCCTATAAAATAATCCTAAAATATTAGGACTCAAAAAATATTTCCCCATACTCTCCCTCCTGACAAAATCAGAGGAGAGTATGGGGATTTTCTATGCCCAACCACTAGAGAGGTGTCTGAGTCTAGAAGATAGAGTTTTTATCCCCTCTCTTTTCTGGCTGCATATTACTATAATTCAATGCCATCAATCGTAAAGACAGAATTGAAAGTTTTCCCCGACTCATAAGTAAGGGTCACGTCAAATTCTATCTCCTCGTGACTAGGGCTCTCTGTAAAGCTAACCGAAGCAAAGTATATCCAGTAACAGAGGTTGCCCGAAAGTGCAGGTAATACCATAGGATTCTCTCCGTTTTTTGGGAGCTCCATATCGTAAACTGAATGTGTATTCCACCAAGCTGCATCCATAAATAATCTTGGCAAACCGCCCATTGAGTAATTTCTCATTGCCTCTGTTTCTATATAGTCATTCTGGATAAATGGATAGTATGAATTGTACGTTACACGAGCAATTTCGCTAATGTCGCTACCGCTTGCGTGGTTGTTGTTGAAGTCGCTCAGTGCTATGATTTTTATATTAGTAATCATTTCGGGTAAAGAAAAATTGCTCCCAATAACATTTGAGAGGGAAGCGGTGCCGTATTCTTCAAAACCTTCAGCTATTTCTTTGAAATCTTCTGGTATATTCTCAGGGTCACCTATTGGGAAATAGACGCATCTTCTAGAGAGGTCTTCTCCATTCTCAAAATGGTCAAAGCCTAATAGGAAAAGTGTGTTCTTAGGCAAGTCCCCTAAAGTTGAGCTTGATTCTTGTTTTGATTTTAATTTATTGTAATTGTCGCACACAAGCATTTGGGGTTGTGTATAATATGCATCTACTGCGTATTTGGAATTAAGTATTACTTCTTTTTCAGATTTATTGTATGTGCAAGCTGTAGAGCATAAAATCCCTAGAGCCACAATAATTATATAAGTTATATTTTTCATAATATTATAATCTTTAGTATATTTCAAAAATTGTTTTTACCATATATTGAAAGTTGCCATCTTCTCCCTCCATACTTTCGTCAGTTAATACGATGTTGCCTAATTGAACAGTTCCTGGATAGTCCTCAGCGTCATCAATGTCGAAAGAGCCTAATAAGTAATAAGCGTTAAATGAACCGCCCCAGCCAATATTGTAGTGTAGGTATTTATTATTTTGTTCATAAAACGCCATTATTTCACCTGTGTTTGCATCACATCGAATTATACTTCGCTTTAGTTCCAACATACCATCAACGACCCAGGCGTGTCCACCTTCATAAGTGTAACCGAAATTAATGCCTAGAAATTCATTAGAGTATCTTTTAGAAGACCCTCGCATATATAATGGTCTGTATTCTTTTATTTCCTCAATCACATTTGCGATTGATTGGCGCATAAAACGATATAGCCATTGTCGTCAGCAAAGTTAATAACATATACCAATGTGTCGGTTGTATTTTCTGAAGACCTTGTTATTGCTCTGGTGTCTACTAGAGGTTTGATGTCAAGAATCTCAATAGATTGACCTGCCCTCGTGATATTTGTTAAAGGGAAAAATGATCTAATCTCAAGTGCTTGTTTAATCGCTTGTTCTTGGTTTAGATTGGCAGAATAGTAGTTGTCCAAGATTACAGGAAGATGATAATCTTGCTCTATTTCAGAAATGGGGTAGTTAGTGCAAGCCATAAATAGCGATATAATGGCAAAGAAAAAAAATAGTTTTGTTTTTCATAGCGTTATGTGGTTTAAAGAGTTGTTAGATAAACTCTTGATTAGCGAAAAAACGTTAGGCACTTATTTTTGGTAATGACAGTTAAGTGCATAGCTTTGTGGTTAAGAGAACTGCCATCTAGGTCTAGCTAGAGAAAAAATAAACCCAGATAATTTAAAAGGAGATGTTTGTCATTGGCGTAATGTTTTAAATTCATTGAAGCACCCACACATAAATAGATCCATAAAACTGCTGCTTAAAAGCAATAGTAAATCTGCTTGTCCTTTAATTTGTTGGTACAAAGATAATGCAAAAAATAGATAAATGCAAAATAAAATACATGCTTTATTGTGGAATATTTTCATAAATCATTTTTAATTTATTTTAATAACTAGATTCCTTTCTGAATTTTCCTTTAAGGGCGGCGAAATTAGGTCATATTTGTGAAAAATTACATACCGCTCACTGCTTCTAAATTCTTCGCCAAAACAATGTGAATCTCCGAAATATCCTAACTGACTGAAAAAGTGAAAAAAAGAGTGAAAAAGTTTTGGAAAGTAAATTATTTTTCTTACCTTTGCTGCCCATTATGCTCCGTTGTGGAGCCTCTAATGTATTAAATAACTAATAATTACATTATGTCAGGACTAATTGGAAAAAAAATCGGAATGACATCCGTTTTCAGTGCCGAGGGGAAAAACATCCCATGCACTGTTATTGAGGCTGGTCCCTGTGTTGTTACGCAAGTAAAAACAGTAGAGAAAGACGGTTACGCCGCTCTACAACTTGCCTATGACGAAAAAAAGGAAAAGAACACCAGCAACCCAATGGTAGGCCACTTTGCAAAAGCGGGCACCACTCCAAAACGTAAAGTTGCGGAATTCGCAACTTGGAACGAAGAGCTTAAGCTCGGTGACGTAGTTTCTGCCGACATCATCACAGAAGGTGAATGGGTAGACGTTACAGGCATCAGCAAAGGTAAAGGCTTCCAAGGCGTTGTTAAACGTCACGGCTTCGCCGGCGTTGGAGGACAAACTCACGGTCAACACAACCGTCAAAGACACCCTGGTTCACTAGGTGCATCATCTTGGCCATCACGAGTACGTAAAGGTATGAGAATGGCTGGTCGCACTGGTGGAGACCAAGTGAAAGTTTTGAACCTTAAAGTGTTGAAAGTAATCCCAGAGAGTAACCTTATTCTCGTTAAAGGATCTATCCCAGGCTGTAAAGGCTCTTACCTACTAATCGAAGAATAACCCTTAAAAAACGTTGAAAACTATGGAAATTACAGTTAAAAACATTAAGGGTGAAGCAACAGGTAACACAGTAGCCCTAGATGCGTCAGTTTTCGGTGTAACTCCGAACAACCACGCAATCTATCTAGACGTTAAGCAATTCCTTGCTGCACAACGTCAAGGTACTCACAAATCAAAACAACGTGCCGAAATCGCTGGCTCAACTAAAAAGTTGAAACGCCAAAAAGGTACAGGCGGTGCTCGTTGTGGCTCTATTAAAGCTCCTATCTTCGTGGGTGGTGGTCGTGTATTCGGTCCAGTACCAAGAGATTACGACTTTAAACTTAACAAGAAACTAAAACAACTAGCTCGTCGTGGTGCACTTTCTCTAAAAGCAACTGCCGAAGCAATCACAGTGGTAGACTCTCTAGCACTAGCTGATGCAAAGACTAAAACATTCCTAGCAGCCGCTAAGAACCTAGGTCTTGAAGGTAAAAAATTGCTTATCGTAGATGCACAAAGCGAAGAAACTCTGGTTTTAGCATCACGTAACGTACAAAAAGTGAAAGTAGTTAACGCTCAATCACTAAATACTTACGACATTATGAACTCAGCTGCAATGCTTGTTTCTCTCTCAGCAGTAGAAGCAATCACGGCACAACTAAGCAAAGAATAAGTAGTAATGAATATACTAATTAAGCCAATACTAACCGAAAAAATGACCGTTCAAGGCGAGAAATTGAACGTGTACGGTTTTGTAGTTAACGCAAAAGCAAATAAACTGCAAATCAAAAAAGCGGTAGAGGAAGCCTATGGTGTAGTTGTAGAAAATGTAAATACAATGAACTATAAAGGCAAAAACAAAAGCCGCTATACAAAGGCCGGAATGATCGAGGGTAACACAGGCGCTTTCAAAAAAGCAATCGTAGCTCTCGCTGGCGATGATAAAATAGATTTTTACAGTAATATTTAATAAAGCACAATGGCAGTAAAGAAATTTAAGCCCACTACTCCGGGCCAAAGACACAAAATCGCCGGCACGTTTAACGATATTACAACATCGACTCCGGAGAAATCACTAGTTGCACCACTTAAAGCATCTGGTGGTCGTAATAACACAGGTAAGATGACCGTTCGCTATCGTGGTGGTGGTCACAAACGTCAGTATCGTATTATCGACTTCCTTCGTGATAAGGATGGCGTAGTAGGTACTGTAGCTACTATCGAGTATGACCCAAACCGTTCGGCACGTATCGCTCTTGTAGTGTACGCTGACGGCGAGAAACGCTATATCGTTGCTCCAACTGGCCTAAAAGTAGGCGACAAAGTTGAGTCAGGTAACGGCGTTGCTCCAGAACTAGGTAATACTTTGTTCCTCTCTCAGATACCACTAGGTACTGTTATCCACTGCATAGAGCTAGCTCCAGGTCAAGGTGCGCAAATGGCACGTTCGGCTGGTACTTACGCTCAACTACTTGCACGTGAAGGCAAATTCGCAATCATTAAACTTCCATCAGGCGAAACTCGTATGGTTCTTACAACTTGTAGAGCAACTATCGGTACAGTTTCAAATGCAGACCACTCACTAGAACAATCTGGTAAAGCAGGTCGCACACGTTGGTTAGGTCGTCGTCCTCATAACCGAGGTGTAACGATGAACCCAGTCGATCACCCTATGGGTGGTGGTGAAGGTCGCTCAAGCGGTGGTCACCCACGTTCTCGTAAGGGTCTTCTTGCTAAGGGTTACAAGACACGCGATCCTAAGAAGACAACTACTAAGTTTATAATTGGCAAACGTAAAAAATAAGAATAGATGAGCCGTTCACTGAAAAAAGGACCTTATATCTTCCACAAGCTAGAAGCAAAAGTGCTTGAGCAAAACGAAAGTGGAAAAAAGTCTGTAATTAAGACTTGGTCAAGAGCAAGTATGATATCGCCTGACTTCGTAGGCCACACTATCGCTGTACACAACGGGAATAAATTTATCCCTGTATATGTTACAGAAAATATGGTAGGTCACAAACTTGGCGAATTTTCACCAACACGTAGCTTTAGAGGCCACGGTGGAAATAAGAAAAAATAAGTAATAACAGAAAAAAGATAACCTAAAATGGGTGCAAGAAAGAGAATCAGAGCAGAAAAGCTCAAGGCAGAAAAGCGAGTAACAGCAGTTGCTAAGCTTAATAACTGCCCTACATCCCCTCGCAAAATGCGCTTGGTTGCAGATATTATTCGTGGTGTTGAAATCAACAAAGCACTTGCAATTCTTCGCTTCTCGAAGCAAGATGCAGCAGTGCGCCTCGAAAAACTTCTAAAAAGTGCAATCGCTAGCTGGGAAGTTAAAAACGAAGGTACACCATTGGAGTCAACTCCACTGTGTGTTAAAACTATAATGGTAGACGGTGGTCGTCAACTAAAAAGAATACAAGCAGCTCCTCAAGGACGTGCGCACCGTATTCGTAAACGTTCAAACCACGTGACTATCATAGTAGATAAAATAGTAGAAACTAAAAAAGAAAATAAGGCATAATGGGACAAAAGTGTAATCCAATTTCAAACCGCCTCGGCATTGTTCGTGGTTGGGATTCGGCTTGGTACGGTGGCAAAGATTTTCCAGCACGTTTGGCTGAAGACGCAAAAATCCGTCAGTATCTTAATGTCCGATTGGCCAAAGCTAGCCTATCAAAAATTATCATCGAGCGTACGCTAAAAGTTGTGACCGTTACAATATCAACTGCTCGTCCTGGTGTAATTATTGGTAAGGGTGGCGCAGAGGTCGACAAACTTAAAGAAGAATTGCGCAAACTTACAGGTAAGGATGTTCAAATCAATATTTTCGAAGTTCGTCGCCCTGAACTTGACGCAGTAATCGTTGGTAACAACATCGCTCGTCAAATCGAAGGACGTGTTTCTTACCGTCGTGCGATCAAAACAACCATCGCTTCAACAATGCGTATGGGTGCAGAAGGTATCAAGATTATGGTATCTGGTCGTGTAGGTGGTGCTGAAATGGCACGTTCTGAGAGCTACAAAGAGGGACGTATTCCACTTCACACATTCCGTGCAAACATCGACTATTATCTAGCAGAAGCACTTACAAAGGTAGGTATCCTTGGTATCAAAGTGTGGATTTGCAACGGTGAAGTTTATGGCAAGAGAGATCTTTCTCCACTTGTAGGAATGAACGCAGCGGGTCAAGGTCAAGGCGGCGAAAGACGCTCAGACCGCAGAGGCGACCGTCGTGGAGACCGTAGAGGTGACCGCAGAGGTGATCGCAGAGGCGACCGCAACGAAGGAAATAACCGTAGAGGTGGCAACAATTAAAAAATACGTCAAACATTTAAAAAAGTAAAAAACAATGTTACAGCCAAAAAGAACCAAATTTAGGCGTATGCAAAAAGGGCGTATGAAAGGAAACGCCGCTCGTGGGAATCAACTTGCGTTCGGTAGTTTCGGTATCAAAACCCTTGAGCCAGCTTGGATCACAGGTCGCCAAATTGAGGCAGCTCGTCAAGCTATAGTACGTTATATGAAACGTGAGGGACAATTATGGATTCGTGTATTCCCTGATAAGCCTATCACAAAGAAACCAGCCGAAGTACGTATGGGTAAGGGTAAGGGTGCTCCAGAAGGATTTGTTGCTCCAGTTACCCCAGGTCGTATCCTCTTCGAAGCGGAAGGTGTGCCACTAGCGGTAGCTCAAGAAGCTCTTCGCCTAGGTGCTCAAAAACTTCCAGTAGCTACTAAATTTATGATTCGTCGTGACTACGAAGAAAACGTTTAATTTGTTTAACTCAACTAAAGTAATTCCAAAAAGATTATGAAAAAACAAGAAGACCTTAGAGAGTTGGCAGCAAGCGAACTTGTAGAGAGAATAGAAGCAGAGACTAAAGAACTACAATCTGCTAGACTGAACCATCAGGTTACTCCACTAGAAGATAATTCTCAGCTTAGAAAAAGCCGCAGAAATATCGCACGTATGAAGACAATCCTTAACCAAAAGAATTCTTAAGAGATAAAAAATAATGGAAACAAGAAATCTTAGAAAAGAAAAAATCGGGGTTGTCGTAAGCAACAAGATGGAAAAATCTATCGTGGTTGCCGTAGCACGTAAAGTGAAGCACCCTATGTACGGTAAGTTTGTAAACAAAACTACCAAGTTCACTGCACACGACGAGCAAAATACTTGCGGCGAAGGTGATACAGTGAGAATTCAAGAGACACGTCCACTCTCTAAAAACAAGAGATGGAGACTAGTAGAAATCCTAGAAAGAGCTAAGTAAGAGATATGATACAACAAGAATCAAGATTAACAGTAGCCGACAACAGCGGTGCCAAAGAAGTTCTTTGTATCCGTGTTCTCGGTGGTACAGGTCGCAGATACGCCTCAGTAGGCGATAGAATCGTAGTGACCGTGAAAAGCGCAACAAGCTCAGGTGAAGTCAAAAAAGGTACAGTATCGAAAGCTATCGTAGTACGTACGAGCAAAGAGATACGTCGCCCAGATGGCTCATACATTCGCTTTGATGACAACGCAGTCGTACTCCTAAATGCACAAGGCGAAATGCGTGGTACTCGTATCTTTGGCCCAGTGGCCAGAGAGCTTCGTGACAAGAATATGAAAATTATTTCACTTGCTCCAGAAGTACTTTAACACTTTAACACACTTAACTGACAATGAAATTACACATTAAGAAAGGCGATAACGTCTATGTTAACGCTGGCAACAGCAAGGGTGCTACAGGTAAGGTACTTGAAGTATTCCCAGCTAAACAGCGTGCGATCGTAGAGGGTGTAAATATGGTTAAAAAACATACGAAACCTTCAGCTGCACACCCACAGGGTGGTATTATAGAACAAGAAGCATCTATTCACATCAGCAACCTTCAGGTCGTTGATCCTAAGAGCGGTCAGGCTACTAAGGTAGGCCGCACAATGGGCAAAGACGGCAAACTAGTAAGAATTGCTAAAAAATCAGGGGAGGAAATTAAATAATGGAATATACACCAAACCTCAAAACTAAATATCAAGAGCAAATCATTCCTGCTCTAATGAAACAGTTTGGCTACACTAGCATTATGCAAGTGCCAAAGCTAACTAAGATTGTCCTTAACCAAGGAGTTGGTGCGGCAGTATCTGACAAGAAGTTGTTGGATAATGCACAGAACGAGCTAACTATCATTGCTGGTCAGAAGGCAGTACAGACTAAATCTAAGAAGGATATCTCGAACTTCAAGCTTCGTAAGCAGATGCCTATTGGATGTCGTGTAACGTTGCGTAGAGAGCGTATGTATGAGTTTCTTGAGAGACTTGTAGCAGTATCTTTGCCACGTATCCGTGACTTCAAGGGTATCAACGAGAAGTTTGATGGACAGGGTAATTACACGCTTGGTATCACTGAGCAGATTATCTTCCCTGAGATTGATATTGATAAGATTCAGAAGATACTTGGTGTTGAAATCACGTTTGTGACTTCTGCTAAAAAAGATGAAGAGGGTTATGCTCTATTGAAGGAGTTTGGTCTTCCATTCAAAAACATTAAACACAACTAAGAGAGATCAATGGCAAAGGAATCAATGAAGGCACGCGAGGTAAAGCGTGCGAAATTAACTGCAAAGTATGCCGCTAAGCGTGCAGCACTTAAAGAAGCTGGAGATTATGAAGGTCTAGCGAAGTTGCCTCTAAACTCTAATCCAATCCGTATGCACAATCGTTGTTCGATTACGGGTCGTCCTAAGGGTTATATGCGTCACTTTGGTATTTCTCGTATTCAGTTTCGTGAAATGGCGAGTTCGGGTTTACTTCCAGGTGTTAAGAAGGCATCTTGGTAGGTTAGATCTAGGAGCTTATAACTAATAAAATGTCTGCTAGGGTTGTGACTTTTTTGGGTTACGGATTTATTCTTTAGGGTATATAATTTGGTATCACAAAGGGGTCCACTTTAGGGGCAGGGGTTATTAACAGGATTTATAAAACAAGTAATAAAGACTAAACAATGAAAGTTTGTCAAATAACAGGCAAGAAGGCGCAGAACGGTCACAATGTATCGCATTCGAACAAGAAGACCAATAGGAAGTTTGCGCCGAACCTTAAAACAAAGAGATTGTGGCTAGAAGAGGAGCAACGTTTTGTGAGCGTTAAGCTATCTGCAGCAGCACTTCGTACTATTAACAAGAATGGTCTAGCGGCTACACTTCGTACTGCTAAGGCTATGAATAAAGTTTACTAAAGAAAGTAATGGCAAAAAAAGGAAACCGAGTTCAGGTCATCTTAGAGTGTACTGAGCACAGAGAAAGTGGTATGCCAGGTATGAGCCGCTACATCACCACTAAGAATAAGAAGAATACACCAAACCGTATGGAACGTAAGAAGTACAATCCTGTACTTAAGAAGGTTACGTTACATAGAGAAATTAAGTAAAAGTAATGGCAAAGAAAGTAGTAGCAACCCTTAAGACGGGTACGGGAAAGAACACTACCAAGTGTATTAAGATGGTACGTTCTGACAAGTCTGGGGCATATAGTTTCAAGACTGAGATTCTACCTAACGAGCAGGTTAAGGATTTTTTCGCTAAGAAATAGTTTTTAACGATAGCTTTAGGGCGTTAATTTTATTGAGGGGGTATTTATGGCTTTAGGGTTGTGGGTATTTCAGCGATAAAAAAGAGTCGGCATCAACGTTTGTTGGTGTCGGCTTTTTTTTGGTATTAGGGTGTAGGTATTAGGTTGTAGGTATTAGGTTGTAGGTGTTAGGAGAAGTAACCGTCTCCGCGATGACGTATTGACAGAAGTTTGGCAGGGTTGTACCTTTGTCGGAAAAAACGATTTAAGGTTATGGCAATGATTTTTGATATTGAAGAGCAGGCGCGATTTTACTG